>NZ_JAYRYM010000106.1:0-12767 GCF_041917035.1 Devosia sp.
GACCATGCTGGGTGACGTGGCCGTGGCCGTGCATCCGGACGACGAGCGCTACCGGCACCTGGTCGGCCGGCAGGTGATCCTGCCGATCGTCGGCCGGCGCATCCCGATCATTGCCGACGAATACGCCGATCCCGAACTCGGCTCGGGCGCGGTCAAGATCACGCCTGCGCACGACTTCAACGACTTCGAGGTCGGGGCGCGGCACGGGCTGAAACCGATCAACATCTTCACCACCACGGCCAGGCTGAACACCAACGCGCCGGCCGCCTATCGCGGCCTTGATCGCTTCGAGGCGCGCGACAAGGTGCTCGCCGAACTCGAGGCCATGGGCGTTCTCGTCTGGATCGAGGACAAGAAGATCATGGTCCCCTATGACGAGAAGAGCAAGCAGATCGTCATCGAGCCCTACCTGACCGACCAGTGGTTCGTGCGCGCCGATGTGCTCGCCGAGCCGGCGCTCGCGTCCGTGCGCGAAGGCCGCACCCGTTTCGTGCCCAAGGCCTACGAGAACACCTATTTTGCGTGGATGGAGAACATCAAGCCGTGGTGCATCTCGCGCCAGCTCTGGTGGGGCCATCAGATTCCGGCCTGGTACGGACCGCGCCTGAACACGGATCCGGACTTCAACAACGGGGCAGCCGGGCCGAAGTGCTTCGTGGCCGGCAGCGAGGAAGAGGCCCTTGCCCAGGCCATGGCCTACTACGGCCGCAAGATCGAGGTCTACTCCGGCGGGCTCAACTCCATCGACTACGTCAAGGCCTACAACGCCTTCGACACCACGCAGCGGGACAGGCTGAACGCCCAGACCTGGGCCATCCGCAAGCAGAAGGACCCGTTCGCCGAGATCGCCGACTCCAAAGTGCCGCTGCATCGCGACGAAGATGTGCTGGACACGTGGTTCTCGTCGGCCCTCTGGCCGTTTTCGACTCTGGGCTGGCCGGAAAAGACTCCGGAACTGGCCAGATACTACCCCACCCACGTCCTCGTGACCGGGTTCGACATCATCTTCTTCTGGGTAGCCCGCATGATGATGATGGGACTCGAGTTCACCGGCACCGAGCCCTTCCATACCGTCTACATGCATGCCCTGGTCCGCGACGAGAAGGGCCAGAAGATGAGCAAGACCAAGGGGAACGTCATCGATCCCCTCAAGCTCATCGACGAGTACGGCGCTGATGCCACCCGCTTCACCCTGGCTGCCATGGCGGCACAGGGCCGCGACATGCGCCTCGCCATGAGCCGCGTCGAGGGCTATCGCAACTTCGTCACCAAGCTCTGGAACGCGGCGCGCTTTCTAGAGATGAACGGCTGCATCCGGCTCACCGGTTTCAGCCCGCGCAATAACCGGCTGGCGGTCAACCGCTGGATCGTCGGCGCCACCGCGCGTGCCGTCGAAGCGGTGACCGCGGCGCTGGACGAGTTCAAGTTCAACGAGGCGGCGAACGCCGCCTATGACTTCGTCTGGGGCACCTATTGCGACTGGTACCTCGAGCTGGCCAAGCCGATCTTTTCCGGCGAGGACGCCTCGGCGCGCTCGGAGACGCAGGCAACCGCGGCCTTTGTCCTCGACCAGATCCTCAAGCTCCTGCACCCCTTCATGCCCTTCGTCACCGAGGAGCTGTGGGCCGAGACCGGCAAGGTCGGGCCCCGACGCGAGAGGCTGCTGATCCTGTCGGAATGGCCCAACCTCAAGGGCATGCACGACGAGGAGGCCGAGGCCGAACTCGACTGGCTGGTCGCGCTCGTTTCCGGCATCCGATCGGTGCGCCAGGAGATGAACGTGCCCGCCGGAGCCAAGGTGCGCCTGCTGGTCGTCGGGGCAGGCGAACTCACGGGCACGCGGGTCGAGGCGCACCTGTCGGCGCTGACCCGGCTCGCGCGTCTAGAGAGCGTGGACTACAGCGACGATGCGCCGCGCGACTCCGCGCAGATGATCCTCGGCGAGGCGTTGTTCGTGCTGCCGCTCGCCGGCGTCATCGATCTCGAAGCCGAGCGTGCCCGGCTGACCCGCGACGTCGCCAGGCTGGACGATGAAATCGACAAGATCGACAGGAAGCTCGGCAACGCCCAGTTCGTCGCCAAGGCGCCGGAAGAGGTGATCGAGGAGCAGCGGCAGCGTCGGGTCGAGGCGGTCGATCGCCGCAACCGGATTGCCGAGGCGCTGGCACGGCTGAGCTGACGGGGGCGGTCTTGGGTGAATCTCAGCCGGCCAGCAACCAGCGTCCGCCCGTCAAGGACTGGCTCACCATCGTGCAGTTCGATGGCCGTGGCGGGGTGCGCAAGCTCACCGAGGCAGAGGAGCTCGAGTACACGCAGCAGCCCAAGGGGTTCGCGCTCGTTGCCGGCAACTCCCGCGCCCCTGAATTCAAGGTGTGGCTGAAGAAGGAACTGGGCGACTTCAACGCCGACCTGATCACCGTGCCCTCGACCCGCAGCCGCTGCACCGTGTTCGAGGACAAGGCGCTCGTCGTGCTGCGCGTGGCGCGTCCGGGCGCCGAGCCGGAGGATGTCGGGCGGCAGCTGCTCAGCCTGTGGCTGGAGAAGGGACGCGTCATCATCGCGTCCGAGCTCAATATCGTCGAGTTCCTCGGCATCTCGCAGTGGCAGCAGACGCATCACGCGCCGCTCACTCCTGCCGATCTGGTGGCGCGGCTGGCGCTGCGCGCCGCCGATCGGATGGAGCCTCTGATCGAGCGCATGGGGGATAGCCTCGATACCATCGAGGAGGGGCTGATGCTCTCCCGCGGCAGCGATTCCCGCTCCAGGCTGGCGCATCTGAGGCGGACCCTGATCAGCCTGCGGCGGCTGATCTGGCCGCAGCGCGACGTGCTCTCCACCCTCGAGATCGAGGAACTGCCGCTGCTCAGCAACCGCGATCGCGTCCGCCTGCGCGAGGCGGCGGGCCGCACCGCCCGGCTCGGCGACGAGTTGCAGGCCCTGTCCGAACGTGCCGTGCTGGTGCACGAGCAGATCCTCGATACCCGCGCCGAGCAGATGAACCAGACCATGCTGGTGCTGGCTGCCGTCACCGTGGTGCTGATGCCGCTCACGGTGATCAGCGGCATTCTGGGAATGAACGTCGCCGGCATCCCCTTCGCCGACAACCCCTTTGCCTTCTGGGCCGTCACCGCCGGACTGGCCGTTCTGGGGGGCGCTCTGTTCTTCTGGATGCGCAGCCGGAAGTGGCTCTAGCCGCGTCGTCCTCGCCTGCGGCCGGGGGATCCTGAACGGCAGATGAATCGGCTGTGACGATTCTGCAACATCCATTTCGAATCCCGCCACGTCACCCGGACGATCAACCTTTTGCTGACGAGCCCCGCCACATTCTGACCCTAAAAGGAGCAGAGGACGAACCAAGGCGATGCGGCATCAGGTGCGGGTGATTACCCGGACACGGTGATCGGGATCGCCGGTGAGCCCCGCCGATATGCTGGATAGCGTTGCCTCATGCGGGGGGCAGCGACAGGAGCCTGCGGACGGCTTTCGGGACGAGGACGTGGTTGGTGGACAGGGTGTCGACAAGCTCGGTGCGTAACGGTTTTGCAGCGGTGCGGGCCGCCGCGGCGGTTCTGGCAATAGTGTTCTCCGGCGCGGCCGCGCCGGGCCTGGCCCAGGTATCGGGGGTTCTGCCGGCCCTGCCGGCATCGCCCGAGACGGCGGCCGACGCGGCGCTGTTCATGGCGAACCAGCTGGATGGGGCCGGCGGCGGCATTTCCACCATGGACCAGATCGCCGCGCTCGAGGATGCCGCGCTGGCCGGCCAGCCGATGGCGCTCTACCAGCTCGGCCTGATGTACGAGGCGGGCGAGGGCGTCGAGCGGGACCCGGTCAAGGCCTTCGGCTACTTCAGCCAGATCGCCGACGAGCATGCCGACACGGCGCCGCGCGGGCTCGAGGCGGACATCGTGGCGCAGTCCTTCCTCAAGGTGGGCGAGTACTATCGCACCGGGCTGCCGGAAGCGGGCATCCCGAAGAACGAGGACTATTCCAACAAGCTCATCCTGCACGCCGCCTCCTATTTCGGCGATGCCGACGCCCAGTACCGGGTGGGCGAACTCTACCTCGATGATGCCGAACTCGGGGCCAGCCCGCTGCAGAGCGCCCGCTGGCTCAACCTCGCCGCCCGCAAGGGCCATGCCGGCGCGCAGGCCAAGCTCGGCAACATGCTGTTCAACGGCGAGGGCATCGCGCCCGACCAGATCGAAGGCCTGATGTGGCTGACGGTGGCGTCGCGCCGCGCCGTCGGCACCTCGGACGAGAGTTGGATCAACGACCTGCTCAACAACGCCATGTCGATCGCGTCGGCCGACCAGCGCAAGCAGGCGGTCGAGCGCGCCGACAGCCTCGGCACCCGCTTCGGCGGGCTGTAGCGGCCATTCAGCCGCGGTTCAGTCGATCGACGGCATGCTTGCCGGAGTTCCAGTTGGAGTTCCGGCCATGCGTCTCCCCATCATCCTGGCCCTCGCCGTCATCCTGCTGACGCCGGCCAACATCCGCGACATCGTGCACGATCTTTCCGCCACCGCCGGAGTGGCCGTGAGCGACTGGCTGCGCCCCGAACCGGTGCAGGTCGCAGCGGCGGCGTCTCCGGTGGCGGCGCCGACGGCTGGAGCAACGGTGAACTGATCGCCTGCTCGCTGGTTAGGGCAGCATCTCGGGATGGGCCCCGGCCTGCGCCGGGGTGACCCGGTGGGTGGGGAGGGCACGGAGCGAGCCCCAAGCTCGATGTCATCCCGGCGAAGGCCGGGACCCAGCGCTATCCGCACACTCGGTGCCTGGGGCGGCATCTCGGGATGGGCCCCGGCCTTCACCGGGGTGACCCGGTGGGTGGGGAGGGCACGGAGCGAGCCCCAAACGCGGTGTCATCCCGGCGAAGGCCGGGACCCAGCGCAATCCGCACGCTCTGTGGGTAGGGCCGCATCTCGGGATGGGCCCCGGCCTGCGCCGGGGTGACGGCGGTGGGTGGGGAGGGCACGAAGCGAGCCCCAAGCTCGATGTCATCCCGGCGAAGGCCGGGACCCAGCGCTATCCGCACGCTCGCTGGTGGGGCGGCATCTCGGGATGGGCCCCGGCCTCCGCCCGTGGGTGGCAGCCATCGGGGCAAATGGATGCATCCGGCGGCCGTCGGCCCCGGAGGATGTCAAAGAGCAAGGCGACGGACCGGCGAGGCGTTTGCCCCTCGCGGGTAGTCCGCAGGGTTAGTGAGGCTCACGCCTCGCCGGCCGGCCGGGAGTTCGTGGCTTGGCCTGAGCGGATATCGGGATCGTCCCCGGCGCCTCCGCCCGATCCCGGAACCGCATCCCCCGGGCCAGATCCACGGTGTGTCGCCACACCGGACGTTTCCGGGCAGGCCGTTCCCCCGCCCGAAGGCAGGTGGTCGTTGACCGGGGATGGTCTCCCGGCCGTGGCGGTTGTCGGCGGCGCGGCCCTCCGTCCCTGACACGGGGTGAGGGCCTACCGGCTCAGGTTTGGGCCCGGACCGGCACGACTGCCGACCCTCCCAACCTCCGCGGCACCGATCACTCGTCATGATCGCGCTTTCGAGTGCAGCGGACGAGGGGAGGATAGTGCCGGGCGAGGGAGGGGGGATAAGTTTGTTCTTCGATCCTTCGGTCGCTACCGGGAGGGCACCGAGCGTGCCCCAAGTTCGGAGTCATCCCGGCGGAGGCCGGGACCCAGCGCTATCCGCCCCCTCGGTGGGAGGGGCAGCATCTCGGGATGGGCCCCGGCCTGCGCCGGGGTGACCCGGTGCGTGGGGAGGGCGTGGAGCGTGCCCAAGCTCGAAGCGGGTGGGCAGAGTGTGTGCCGACAGACGGTGACAGCGTGCGGCCGCTGTGTTTGTCTAGCCGCATGGGACCCAAGACCTACATTGTCTATATCCTCGCAAGTCGGAGGAACGGCACGCTCTATACTGGCTTCACCGGCAACCCCGTCGCTCGCATCTGGCAGCACAAGAACGACTGGTTCGAGGGCTTCACCAAGAAGTACGGGGTGAAGCGGCTGGTCTGGTACGAGGTGCACGAGGACCCGGAGGCCGGAATCGTGCGCGAAAAGCGGATCAAGGAGTGGCAGCGCGCCTGGAAGATCAGGCTGATCGAGGAGCACAACCCGGACTGGCGCGACCTCTATGCGGAACTGACCGGGGAGGGGTGAGGGGGCGAGCTCCAAACTCGATGTCATCCCGGCGGAGGCCGGGACCCAGTGGTTTCAGCGCGCTCGGTGCGCGGGGAGGTATCTCGGGATGGGCCCCGGCCTTCGCCGGGGTGACCCGGTGGGTAGGGAGAGTTCGGAGCGTGCCCCAAACGCGGTGTCATACCGGCGGAGGCCTGCCCCAACCGCGATGTCATCCCGGCGAAGGCCGGGACCCAGTGCTCTCCGCACGCTCGGTGCGTGGGGCAGCATCTCGGGATGGGCCCCGGCCCTGCGCCGGGGCGACCCGGTGGGGGGAGGCACGGCGCGAACCCCGAACTCGATGTCATCCCGGCGAAGGCCGGGACCCAGTGCTCTCCGCACACTCGGTGGGTGGGGCAGCATTTCAGGATGGGCCCCGGCCTCCGCCGGGGTGACCCGGTGGGTGGGATGCAGAGAGCATCGAACCGTTCCCGAGGCACGGCTGTCGGTGCACAGACGGACCTGGCGGGTGGATGCGGGGGTGGCTGTGAGATGCCTAGCTCTTGGCTATGCGAGCATCACTGCTGCATCGAGTGCTGGGTCATTATTTTTGTGGAGGATGTAGCGATTTACCGTTTCCCAAGCGACTTGCATCGCCTTCTTCCGTTCTTCCCACGTTTGGTCCCTGTTTCGGCCATGCCTTTGATCATCTGCAGCAGATTTGAACGACAAGAATGCAGAACGGTCGATCTTTAGCGCCGTTCGCATAGATGCCCACTGAATACTTTCAGTGTCTCCCGGAAACGCGTTGCGGATCGCCTCGATTGCTAGTCGGCAATGCAATGCTGTAAAGTGAGGGTAGTGGATCGCGCAACGCAGTTCAAAAGCAGCGCGGGTAAAATGCATATCCTGTAGCATCTCGACCGGCACCGAATAGTTGTCCCCCTTACGTATAGTCCGAAACGTAAACAAGCCACTATCCTCGTCCAGTCGGTCGAATACATAGCCTTCGACCCCGAGTACCTCGCTGTAACCGTCGTCGATGCGTGTTATCGAATCGATCTCATAGGAAAGCCCAAATACCTGCTTGAAGCAGATTAGGTTTGTCACGTCGCCAAGCAAGCTAAACAGCAAGTTGCGAATGTCGGCGATAGACATGTTGTCTGGCGCATCGATCAGGACGAATATTCTTGACAGAACCAGCGAGATTCTGAACGTGAACGGTTTTCCGTCCCAGAGTATCATATCGCCCTGGACCGTTGGCAGGCTCAGGACAGTCCGCTCAGGAATAACGCGGCCCTCAGCGAGGTACTTCAGCATGTAGCACTGCGTTCAGCCCAATCTGCTCGCGTCAGTGTATTGCAGTCGCGTGCAAAAGGCTATTTTGTTGAAGACATCTGGCAACGCGTTGAGGGCCGACTGTTGGTCGAGCCCCCTGGTGATGAGCTGAGGAGGCCCCCCTCAGCTACACCCCGTCGTCGTGCCGCAGTCCTCGCACACCATGCAGTGGCCGCTCACCTTCATCCGCATCGAGTTGCAGTTGCTGCACTGGTCGCCCGTGTAGCCCTGCATCTGGGCCTGGGCGCGGAGCGCGTGGGGGTCGGTGCTGGGGGGCGGGGAGGGGATGGGGTGGAGTTCGGCGGCGTTGAGGGCCGTCGGCGAGGTTTCGACCTTCAGGGCGTTGGCGGTCTTGAGCGCCGTCACCGTGCTCGTCTGCATCGCCGCCACCGGGTTGTAGCCCTGCGCGGTGGTGAGGCCGCCGGGGACGAGCATCAGGTTCTGGTCCTTGACCTTGCCGCGCGTCATGCCGCGCGAGACGAGGTTCTGCGCCGGCACCGGGGCAGGGCGGGCGCCCTCGTCGGCCTTGCTGAGCGCGGTGGGGCTGTCCGGATGGACATGCGCCAAGTCCTCGCGGTCGAGATAGGAGACGGCGAGCTCGCGGAAGATGTAGTCGAGGATCGAGGTGGCGTTCTTGATGCGGTCATTGCCCATCACCATGCCGGCCGGCTCGAAGCGGGTGAAGGTGAAGGCCTCGACATACTCGTCGAGCGGCACGCCGTATTGCAGGCCGAGCGAGATCGAGATGGCGAAGTTGTTCATCATGGCGCGGAAGGCGGCGCCTTCCTTGTGCATGTCGATGAAGATCTCGCCCAGCCGCCCGTCGTCGAACTCGCCGGTGCGCAGGTACACCTTGTGGCCGCCGATATTGGCCTTCTGGGTGTAGCCCTTGCGCCGGTTCGGCAGCTTCTCGCGCTCGCGCGAGACCCGCTCGACGATGCGCTCGACGATCTTTTCGGTGACCTGCGGGACGCGCGCCATCTGGCTGGCGGCGACCAGCGTCTCGACCGCGTCGTCCTCCTCGTCCTCCTCGTCGGCGAGCAGCGCGGCGTTCAGCGGCTGGCTGAGCTTCGAACCGTCGCGGTAGAGCGCGTTGGCCTTGAGCGCCAGGCGCCAGCTCAGCATGTAGGCGTTCTTGGCATCCTCGACCGTCGCCTCGTTGGGCATGTTGATGGTCTTGGAAATGGCGCCCGAGATGAAGGGCTGCGCCGCGGCCATCATCAGGATGTGGCTGTCGACCGACAGGTAGCGCTTGCCGATCTTGCCGCACGGATTGGCGCAATCGAACACCGGCAGGTGCCCGGCCTTGAGGTGCGGCGCGCCCTCGAGGGTCATGGCGCCGCAGACGTGGATATTCGCGGCCTCGATGTCCTTCTTGGAGTAGCCGAGGAAGCTGAGGAGGTCGAAGCTCATGTCACCGAGCTGCGCGTCGGTGACCCCGAGCGACTTGAGGAAATCGGCGCCGAGCGTCCACTGGTTGAACACGAACTTGATGTCGAAGGCCGAGGCCATGCCCTTGTTGAGCGCCTCGATCTTGTCGTCGGTGAAGCCGCGGGCCCGCAGCGAGGCCGGGTTGATGCCGGGCGCCTGGTTGATGTTGCCGTGGCCGAGCGCATAGACCTCGATCTCGGCGATCTGCGCCGGGCTGTAGCCCAGCGTCGCAAGGGCGGGGGGAACGGCGCGGTTGATGATCTTGAAGTAGCCGCCGCCGGCCAGCTTCTTGAACTTGACCAGCGCGAAGTCGGGCTCGATGCCGGTGGTATCGCAATCCATCACGAGGCCGATCGTGCCGGTCGGGGCGATCACCGAGACCTGGGCGTTGCGATAGCCGTGCTTTTCGCCAAGCGCCAGCGCCTCGTCCCAGACCGCCCTGGCGCGGGTTGCGAGCTCGGCATCGCCGATATTGGCATGGTCCAGCGCCACCGGATCGATCGACAGGCCCTCATAGCCCGAGGTGAGCCCGTGGGCGGCCCGGCGATGGTTGCGAATGACGCGCAGCATGTGCTGGGCGTTGCGCTTGTAGTCGGCGAAAGGGCCCAGTTCCCTAGCCATCTGGGCCGAGGTGGCATAGGAGACGCCGGTCATCACCGCGGTGATGGCCCCGGCGATGGCGCGGCCCTGCGGCGAGTCGTAGGGGATGCCCGAGGTCATCAGCAGCCCGCCGATATTGGCGTAGCCGAGGCCCAGCGTGCGGTATTCGAAGCTCCGCTCGGCGATGGCCCGCGACGGGAACTGCGCCATCATCACCGAGATCTCGAGCACCACCGTCCACAGCCGGCAGGTGTGCTCGAAGGCGGCGACGTCGAAGCTCGAATCGGCGTTGCGATAGGGCAGCAGGTTGACCGAGGCGAGGTTGCAGGCCGTGTCGTCGAGGAACATGTATTCCGAGCACGGGTTCGATGCGACGATCGGGCCGGCGGCCGGGCTGGTGTGCCACTCGTTGATGGTGGTGTGGTACTGGATGCCCGGATCGGCGGAAGCCCACGCGGCATAGCCGATCTGCTCCCACAGCTCGCGCGCCTTCAGCGTCCGCGTCACCTTGCCGGAATTGCGGGCGGTCAGGTTCCAGGTGCCGTCGGTCTCGACAGCCTTAAGGAAATCGTCGGTGACGCGGACGGAATTGTTGGAGTTCTGGCCGGAGACGGTGAGGTAGGCCTCGCTGTCCCAGTCGGTGTCGTAGACCGGGAACTCCAGGTCGGTGTAGCCCTGCCGCGCGAACTGGATGACGCGGTAGATGTAGTTCTCCGGCACGAGGGCCTTCTTGGCGGCGCGGACCTCGCGCTTCAGCGCCGGGTTCTTGGCGACGTCGAAGCAGTCGTCGCCGGGGCCGGCGCAATTGACGCAGGCCTTCATGATCGCCTTGAGGGCCCGGGACACCACCTTGGAACCGGTGACGAGCGCGGCGACCTTCTGCTCCTCCTTCACCTTCCAGTTGATGTAGGTCTCGATGTCCGGGTGATCGATGTCGACCACCACCATCTTGGCGGCGCGCCGGGTCGTGCCGCCCGACTTGATCGCGCCCGCGGCGCGGTCGCCGATCTTGAGGAAACTCATCAGGCCCGACGACTTGCCGCCGCCGGACAGGCGCTCGCCCTCGCCGCGGAGCTTGGAGAAATTCGTGCCGGTGCCGGAGCCGTACTTGAACAGGCGCGCCTCGCGCACCCACAGGTCCATGATGCCGTTCTCGTTGACGAGATCGTCATTCACCGACTGGATGAAGCAGGCATGCGGCTGCGGGTGCTCGTAGGCGGACTTGCTCTGCACGAGCTTCTTGGTGAAGGGGTCGACGTAGAAATGCCCCTGGCCGGGACCGTCGATGCCATAGGCCCAGTGCAGGCCGGTGTTGAACCATTGCGGCGAATTGGGTGCGACGCGCTGCGTGGCCAGCATGAAGCAGAGCTCTTCATAGAAGGCGAGCGCATCCTCCTCGGCATCGAAATACTTGCCCTTCCAGCCCCAGTAGGTCCAGGTGCCGGCCAGCCGATGGAAGACCTGCCGGGAATCGGTCTCGGAGCCGAAGCGTGCGGCCTCGGGAAGCGCGGCGAGGGCCTTGTCGTCCGGCACCGAGCGCCAGAGCCAGGAGGGGACGTCGTTCTCCTCCACCTTCTTCAGCACGGTGGCGACGCCCGCCTTGCGGAAGTACTTCTGCGCGAGAATGTCGGAAGCGACCTGCGACCAGGTCGAGGGCACCTGCATGTCTTCGAGCTTGAAGACGACAGAGCCGTCGGGGTTGCGAATCTCGCTCGTGGCGGAGCGGAATTCGATCCCGTGATAGGCGCCTGCGTTGGCCCTGGTGTACCGACGTTCGATGCGCATTCGTTATTCAATCCCCAAGTTTCGCGGACAGCAATGCCCGCGCGCCGCACCATGGCGGCTTCCGCCTGTATGTTTGACGCTGTTCCAGCCGACCGCCGCGACGATCGAATGAGCCCCTTTGGCCTCGTGCACCGATCTGTCGCGGGCTGCGAATGCCGTTCATTGCGTGGTCCGACAGGAACGACGCAACCCGAAAATGGTTGGCCTTTCTCATCGAGTCGGTCAATGCCGCGACATACCGTCGAGACACAACCCATAGTGGCGCCGCGATCGCGTTACGCCTAAATCCAGTGTGTCATATGTGAATTGCGGGGAAAAGGCGGAAGTGCGATTCGTCGCTCGTCCTGGTCAATTTCGTCCTCCGGGGCTTGTTGGGCCACAGCCGGATTCGATCTTAAGCCCAAGCAAACTCGCCACTCTTGCGCCATGTTCGGACGGCACGCGAGGTTCAAGGACGGCGGCTAAGCGGCCGAGCGATTTTCGTGGGAAAGCTGTCAAGCGCATTATTTCTGTCACATCCGTGGTGTCGATAGGGAGCCCCGCGGCGCCCCTCGGCCCACCACATCTAGCGGTGCGGGGGCCCCGGTGTTTGGTGCTAGGCGCACACGCCCAACCCGTGGTAGAGGCATGCCAAGCGGCGGGGAACGACCCGCCGGCAAGGCGATGAGACGAACGGTATGGCAAGCGACGGTCGCGATTTCAGCTGGAAAGACTTCCTCCTCGAGATATTCGCCTGGTGGCGCGGCAATACCTGGGGTACCCGGCTCTGGGTGGCCCTTCACGGCGAGTATGTCGGCAGCGACGAAGCCGGCAACCGCTACTACCGGTCCAAGCCCGGCTCGGAGCCGGGGCCGAACGGCTACGAGCGCCGCATGGTGGTCTACGCTGGCGGCGTCGCGGAGGCCTCGGCCATTCCGCCCGGCTGGTATGGGTGGATGCACTACCGCACCGCAACGCCGCCGACGGAGCAGCGCTATTCGGCCCGGCCATGGCAGAAGCCACATCACCCCAATCTCACCGGGACGTCGGCGGCCTATCGGCCAGACGGCAGCCTGCTGGGCAAGGGCGAGCGGCCGCGTGTCACGGGCGACTATGATGCCTGGTCGCCCGAGTAGATCGGTGCAGGTCCTGCTGGCGCTCCCCTGCGTACCGGATCGCGTGGCTGGCACCGGGCGCCGTTCGCTCGGATGTGTCGCCGATCTCTTCCCCCGCCATTGTCGACGAGCAGTGCATTGACGGCATCCGTTCTCGCCCGGGTGGTGCTGCTCTCGGCCGCGCTGTGCTCCACGCCCGCACTTGCCGAGACCATCGCCAACCCCGTTGCCCAGTTCTCGGGCCTTGACAAGATCACCGGGCGGATCACGACCTTCGACGTCTATATCGACGAGACGGTTCAGTTCGGCGCCCTGCAGATCACGCCCCGTGCCTGCTACACCCGTCCCCCCACCGAGACGCAACGCACCAGCGTGTTCGTCGAGGTGGATCAGGTCAGCCTCAAGGGG
>NZ_JAYRYM010000107.1:0-12611 GCF_041917035.1 Devosia sp.
CCCCAGCTCAGCACCAGGTCCGCCGGCTGCACCCCGGCCACAGCCGGATACTCGTAGTTGCCGTTGGCGTAAAGCTGCTGCGCCTCGTCGGAGAGGAGGAAGGCGATCAGCGCATTGGCGTTCTCGGGGTGGGGGGCGTACTTGGCGATGAAGGCGCCCGCCGCGTTGACCTGCGTGCCCTCGCCCGCCGCATCCGGATAGATGATGCGCGCCGCCGCCGCCCATTGCTTCTGCTCGGGCTCGGCATCGTTGTTGAGCATCAGGCCCATGTAGTAGGTGTTCGAGATCGACAGGTCGCAGCTGCCCTCGAGAATGGCCTTGACGCCGGCGCGATCGTTGCCGGTCGGGGGGTAGGCGAGGTTGTCGCGCACGGCCGTCAGCCATTCGCGGGTCTTGTCGAGGCCCCACAGCGCGATGCGGTTGGCGATCAGGCCGATATTGTAGACATGGTCGCCTGGCCGGGTGCACAGGCGGCCCTTCCACTCCGGCTTGGCGATGTCCTCGTAGCTCAGCGCGGTCTCGCTGACGCGGTCCTTGCTGACGTAGAACACCCGGGCGCGCAGCGACAGCGCCGCCCAGGCGCCATCGGCGTCGCGGAACTCGGGGGCGAGTCGCTCGCCCAGCGCCGGGGTGGTGATCGGCTGCGTCAGGCCCTGTTCCTTGGCGCCGACCAGATTGCCGACATCGACGGTGAGCACCAGGTCGGCCGGCGAAAGTTCGCCCTCGGCCGCGACGCGCTCGAGCAGGCCGTCGCCGGCGAAGAGCACGTTGGTCTTGATCCCCGTTTCGGCGGTGAACTTGTCGAGCAGCGGCTGGATCAGGCCCGGTTCGCGATAGGAGTAGACGTTGACCTCGCCGTTCTGGGCGACGGCCGGGGTCGCGGCAAGGGCCAGCAGCAGGGCGCTGAGCGCGATCTTGAGGGTCATTGGCAGCATCTCCTGAAGTAGCGGAGTCCGGCTCCGCGCTTGCCGCGCCTTCTCCTATTTGTGACTTTTGAAGTCAACATATACCATCGCCGCCGATCGGCACGGTCCGGGCCACATCTGGAAACATTCTAGGGAGCAGCGGATTCCGGCAGTCTCTCCAGTCATCTACGCCACGGTCGCGTCGCTTCCCCCTGCGACAATCTGCTACGCTACGCCCTGACCAACTCGGCCGGGATGATCAGCGAGAACAGCGTGCCCGGCCCGGCGACCGGGTCGACGCTCAGCGACAGCGCGTTGACGGCGAGCAGCGAGCGGGTCAGCGCCAGCCCGACGCTCGAGCGCACCGGTGCGAGTGCTTCCCCGTCCCGGCCGATGCCGTCGCGGAACACCACGAAGCGCTCCCCCAGGTCACTGCGGCGCTCTCCGGTATCGCGGACGTTGACGACGACGGCGCCGCTGTCCTCGAGTTGCGCCGAGAGGATCATCGTGCCGCCGCTCGGGGTCTGGTCGATGGCGCTGGCGAGCAGATTGAGAACCGCCTGCGTCAGCGAGGCGCGGTCGGCCGTGATATGCGGCAACCGCTCCGAGACGGCACTGCGCACCAGCACGCGGGCGGTCGCGGCCTGGCCCTTGACGCGCAGCAGGCAGGTGTCGAGCAGTGCACCGAGCTCGATGTCGTCGGCCTGCGCCTCGTAGCGACCTTCGCGCAGCCGCGCATAGTCGTCCAGTTCGTCCACCAGCGTGGCGATCTCGAGGCCGGCCGTCTTGATGTCGCGGGCATATTCGGCCTGACGCGCGGCGTCGGCCGCGCCGCTGTGGATCAGGTCGGCAAACCCGATGATGCTGTTGAGCGGGCGCCGCACGCCACGGCTGATCCGCACCAGCATCGAGGGCTCGATATCGTCCGCGCCGGCCGCCGGATGGGGCGGCGCCGGCATGGCAGGCTGGCCCGCCGCGAGCTTGCGCACGGTGCCGAAATAGCCGGCCACCACGCCCGCCTGCCCCTCGGCGAACAGCACCAGCTGGATCCCGGCACTGCGGCCGCGGAAGACGATGGCCGGACGGGCGGTCTCGGCAAAGCGGGCCGGGCGCTCGAGGAAGCGCTTCAGCTCGACGATCTCGTCGGGCTCGATCAGCGCCGCCAGCGGGTGGCCCACCAGCTCGTCCTCGGTCCGGCCCAGCAGGATGCGGCCGTGCAACGAGACGGAGGTTAGGGTACCGCTGCGGTCGGCGGCGATGAACCCCTCGTCGGACGCCTCGGCGTGCAGCTCGGCAAAGCTGCGCACCGCCGCCTCGTGGCCGCCGCGCCGCTCGGCCACGCTCGCCGACAGCATCAAGGCGGGGCGGCCGTGCCAGTTGATCGACTGCAGCCGGGCGTTGACCGGGGCAAGGCTGCCGTCGCGGCGCACCAGCTGCGTCACCGGGCCGGCCGCGCCGGAATCCTCGGCGGGAAAGATCGCCGTGAGCCCGGCGGCGCGGAGCGCCTCGATGCTGTCATAGCCGGTCAGTTCGGTGAGCGCCCGGTTGGCGAACAGCACCTGCTGGTCCCGGAACACCATGATGCCGAGCGGCAGCCGGTTGAGGATGAACGTTTCGCCGGCAAGGCTGATCAGGGCGCCATCCGGCGCGGCCGGCGCGGCGACGATCTCCTGCTCCGCGGTCGGCGCGGCCACGCCGCTGCCACCGACGCGATCGCTGAGGATGCGGCTCAGCTCATCGAAATTGTAGCGCGAGACGCGTTCCACGGTCTCTGCGTCGGGGGCGGCCGGCATGGGCTCGGCTTCGACGCTGCCGGCATTCGGTGCCGCGATCGGCGCGAAGCCGCGCCCGATGACCCGCCACGCGGTGACCCCTTGGGTCGCGCCGACGAGGGAGGCGGGTTCGCTCTCGGTATCGTCCGGTGCCGGGTGGATCGGGCTCTCCGCATCGGCCGCCGCGATCAGCTCGGCGATCTGGTCGACTCCGGGCTCCATCGCGGCCTCGGCTTCGGCCGCTTCGACCGGCAATCCCTCGGCGGCGACCGGCGGCGCAGCGAACTCCGGCCCGCCGGTCTCCGCGGCGGGCGACGTGTCGGGCTCTTCCGGCTGCGCGGCGGCGGCTTCTTCCGCTGTTTCGCGCCGGTCCGGTGGCGCCTCAGGGGGCGGCATGGGCTCGGTTGCGCCCGATTCCGTCGTCGCCGGCAGGCCGGCCGCGGCTTCCGTCTGCCCGGCGGCATCGGCCTCGGGCAAGGCCACGTTCGCCGGCTCCGGCACGGTGTCCTCGGCAACGAGGGGAGCGGTCTCGGGCGGCGCGACGAAGATGGTTTCGGGGAGTTCGGGCGGCGGGCCGACAAACGTCTCGTCGCGCTCGGCCAGCGCGCCGAACAGGCCGTCATCGTCGGCGAGGCGATCGAACAGCGAGGACAGCGTGCCCGGCGGTGGCGCGCTGTCGAGGATCGGCTCGACCCAGAGGTCGCTGCCCGGCGAAGGCGTTGTCGCTGGCAATGGTCCGGGCGGCAGGCCGATCGGCAGCAGCGGCTCGGCGATCAGGTGCTCGGCCAACGGGGGCTCGTCGATCGCGGGCTCGGCGATCTCGGCGAGAGGGCGACGCAGCTCTTCGAGGCCTTCCTCGGAGCGCAGCTCGGCGATGTCGGGCGGCGGCGCCGATGCGGCGGCGCCGACTGCCCCGGCCGGCTCGAACAGCAGCAGCATGGCGTCGTGCGGACCGGCCCTGAAGCGGGTCAGCAGCAGCCGCTCGCCGGCCAGTTCGGCCGTGCCGCAATCGCCCTCGAGCACCGGCAGCCCCTCGCTCTCGATGATCGGCGCGAAGCGCGCCAGCGCACGCGGCGAACCGGCCGTGATCTGGCTGTCCTCGCTGACGATGAGGTGCTCGGCCCCGGCCGGAAACAGCCGCATCGACAGCGGGTCGATCCGCCCCGGCTCGACCGCCTCGAGCAGTTCGGGCTCGATCGGGTCGACCCCGACGATCAGCATGGCGATGCTGCCGTCCTCGAGTTCGAGCGGCGTGCAGGTGCAGGTGGTCGAGATCGGCCGGTCGCCGGCCAGGAACTGGATGCGGCTCAGGCTGGGGCGCCCGGGCGAGCCGAGCCGGATCAGGCGGGCGATCTGGCCGCGGATGGGCACGGCCTCCGGGGCGAGCCTGACGCCGTGCTTCTTCATCCGGCCATGGAAGAACCGGGCGGCGTCATTGCGCCACAGCAGCGACTCGCCATCCTGCGACCACAGCCAGGCGGGTCGGGCGTCGGCCCAATGCACCAGCACCCGGCGGCCGTTCGGCGATTTGATCCAGTCTGCGTGCACGCGCACCACTCTCCGGCCGTGCCGTTTTGGCACAGGCCGCACTCGATACTTAACGCTCTCTAAATAACTTGGCCCGGCAATGGGGTCCACAACAAGGCGAGCCCGGTTTCCGCCATTCGCGGCCCATGGTTAAGTGCGGCGCGACAGGCGACGGCCGCGCCGAAATTCCACCCTTGCCAGCCGACAGTTCTGAAACTATGGTCCGCCCGCTTTCAGGGCCGCCTTAGCTCAGTTGGTTAGAGCACTAGATTGTGGATCTAGGGGTCCCCCGTTCGAACCGGGGAGGCGGTACCATCCCCGACCCATCGTCCCGAAGCTCGCCGCGCACCCGACCGACGCATGGGGCCGCCATGTTGCGGCCGCATTGTCGGACGCGTCCGGCTCGGCCTTGGCGACACGTGCAGCCTGAAGGCGGTCTGAACGGGCCGGCAGACGGGCATTCAGCCGGGCCGGGTTAACCTCGCATTCCCAGTTGCCGCTAACGGGAAATTGACCGGCTCCGCCTTACCCTGGTCGCAACCGGCTGCACGATGACGCAGTGCTGGATCGCACAACGAGGACGGCGAGGATCATGAGGATGGAACGGCGCGACCGACCGACCCTGCAGCAGACCAGGCACAGGTTGCGCCTGGCTTCGAGCGGCGCGCGTGCGCGCCAGGCGCGCCTCGCCGAAATCGCCCCCATCCACGCCCCCGAGACCCCGATGACGGTTTCGTTCGAAGGCCTGACCCCGGCCCAGCAGGCCGCGGCGCTCGCCGCCTTCCCCGGTGGCCGCCGCTTCGTGCTGGCGGGTTGAGCCGGCTTCGCCCTGGCGGCTGAACCGGTCGAGGCCGGGCCGCCCTATTTCGACAGCCTGAGGTCGGTAATGTTCTGGCCGATCTCCTGGAACGTATCCACCAGGTCGCCGCCATCATCCGGGAAGAAGGCCTTGTCCTCGCTGCTGGCGCAGTCTTCGAGCAGGGTTTCCTCGTCGCTGTCGTCGGCGATGTTGTAGCCCACCGTATAGACCACGATACCCTCGTCTTTCATCGCCTCGCACAGCTCTGCCGCCTGGACCGCCGTGTCGTCCGGCGCGTCGCAGTTGATGATGCCGGTCCTGACGCCGTTGCAGTACTGCCGGTTGTAGACGCCGTCGGTCATGATGATGGCGACCTTGAGCAGGTTCGGCTCATCGTAGTCGGCCGGCACGTTTTCGGCGTCGGGCCACAGGTAGCCGAATTCCGGCGACAGCATGTACCAGGCCCAGGCCGTGCCCAGGTGGCCGGCCGTCGAGCCGTGATCGTCCATATCGTCGGACTCGTCGTAGAGCACGTCGGTATCCGAGGTCAGGGGCGTGATGTCCTGGTCGATGTCGCAAACGCCGTTGCTCTCGTAGTTCGCCCCGAGCAGCGTCGTCGAGGGCGGGGCGTCGGTATAGGTGTCGGTGGCGCGTTCGGTGACGCAGTCGGTGATCTGGTAGGTCCGCCAGTCGCCGTCGTCGTCCTCGAAATAGTAGTACTCGCACAGGTAGTCGGTGCAGTAGGCCTTGCCACCGGTCGCCCGCGGGTCGGTCGAACTGGTCGAGGTCTCACCGTCGAGCGAAAAGGTATCGGCGGTCCGCGAGGTGACGGTGTAGGTCTCGTCATTGTAGGACGAGTTGCTGGTCCCCACGATGTGCACATGGTCGCCCGTCGCGAAGCCATGGCCGGTCGCGGTGACGACGATCTCGCAGCTGGTGATCAGGCACTTTCGGGCCTTGTCGCTCGTGCTTGAACGGTAGGAGTTGTAGCTCGAACTGTTGACGTTGACCCCGGCCGTCGTCTGCAGCGAGAAGGTGGTGGCCGTCTTGTAGACCACCTTGTAATACTTGTTGTTGACCTGCGACATGCCGCTGATATTGGCGAGGTAGATGACGTCGCCGGTTGCGAAGCCGTGGTTGCTCGCCGTGGTCACGACGGCGGGATTGGCCTTGGTGATGCCGCTGACATCGACCTGGCTCGCCATCCACCTGAGGTTGGTGATGGTCTTGCCGGCCGGTACCGATCCACGGATTTCGTCGGCGAGATCGCCCACGTTCACCGCCTCCGCCCAGGGGATGATCGCCATCTTGGAGTAGGTCGGTTCCTGGTCCTCCTGCACGACGAGGTCGATCAGTTCCTCGAGGGCCGTCTGCAGATCATCGATGTCGTACTTCATCGAGCCGGTGTTATCGAGCGACACCGCCACCTCGAGGTCGACCGATCCGCGCGTCGCCTCGGCCGAGATCTTGGCGGTCACGGTGGGGATGCCGATCAACTGCACGAAGGCCATCGGAACGGTGACGGAGCCCGAGAGCAGCAGCGTGCCCGCGTCCGTATTTGGCGTCGCATCGTCGATCGACACGTCGGTGCTGGACATGGCGAGGCGTTCCTCGACCAGCGCCTGCGCCGAGGCGATCAGTTCGTCCTCGGTCGCGTCGTAGATGGTGGGCAGCAGGCCCAGTGCGGCGGAGTCGAGCGCCTGCTGCGCCCGCGTGCGCGCCTGCTCGATCTGGGTGTAGTCCACCACCGCGCCGGCGGTCGCGATCAGCACGATGGCCATGAGGCCGAACAGCACGGCGAAGACGCCGCGTTCGTCCGAATGGAAGCGCTTCAGTAGCTCGATGAAACCGCGCATGACGCCCGAAACCCAGAGGAATCCGGGCGCCAGTCTCGCCGAAAATCCTAACTAAAGCACAATCACCTTGGCGCCAATTTTCACCCGGTCGTAGAGGTCCTCGACATCCTCGTTGACCATCCGGATGCAGCCCGAGGACACATCCTGGCCGATCGACCAGGGCTCGTTGGTGCCGTGGATGCGGTAGAGCGTCGAGCCGATATAGATGGCGCGGGCGCCAAGCGGGTTGTTGACGCCGCCGGGCATGTAGTCGGGGAGGCCCGGCTTGCGCCGCTTCATCTCCTCGGGCGGGGTCCAGCCGGGCCACTCGCGCTTGTTCGATACGCGGTGCGTGCCGTTCCACTCGAAGCCCTCGCGCGCCGTGCCGATGCCGTAGCGCAGCGCCCGGCCGTTGCCGAGCACCAGGTAGAGGTACTTCTGCGCCGTCACGACGACGATGGTGCCGGGCTTCTGGTCGGTCTGGTAGGGCACCACCTGCCGCATGAAGCGGGCATCGAGGCGCACCTTGTTGGTCTTGAGCTGCAGCGCATTGCGCGGCTTGCCGCTGGTCGTCGACATGCCGGGGGGCGGATCGAACAGGAACCGGGCGGCCTGGGCCGTCTCGACGACGAGGGACGAGCTCAGCACGAGGGCGGCGCCGAGCATCAGGCTGCGAAACGAACGCATCATCACAACACTCACGGATCGTGGCCCGCGACTGGCGGGCGATACCGGAAATATTGATGAAAATGCCGAACTTGCAGTGAAGCGGCATGGTTAAGCAGCAGTAGGCCGTCGTGGTTAACAGTGTCTGACGCGACGCCTAGAGGAAGATCTTGGCCGCGACGTCTCCGGACGCCGCATCGGACGGCAGGTCCCAGCCATGCGGCAGCAGCCGTCCGAGGACGCTGCTCACCTGCGCGGCGGTGAACGGCTTGGTCAGCACTTCCGAGCAGCCCAGCTGCCGGCCCCGCGTGATCGTCTCGCGGTTGGGATAGGCCGTCATCATGATCACCGGCACCGTGCCGTTGGCACCGAAGCGCGGGTCGCGCATCACCTGCAGCAGCGCCGCCCCGCTCATCTCCGGCATGTACCAGTCGAGCAACACGATGTCGAAGCGGCTGGCCAGCAGCGAACCGACCGCCGGCGCGCCCCCGTCGGCCTCGACAATGTTGGTGAGACCCAGCTTGCGCAGGGTTGCGGTGGCCGCGGCCCGCGCATAGGCATTGTCGTCGACGACCAGGGCCGACAGCTTGTCCGGAACGATCACAGGCCTCAGCCCCCCGCCGAATCGCCGCGTCGCGCAACTATTGACGGTGCCCTTTCGATGTCAACTTCCGAGCCCCCGATCCGCTGCAGCTGGGCCGGCACGGACCCGCTCTATGTGCACTATCACGATCGGGAATGGGGGCGGCCGGTCACCGCCGACGCCCGCCTGTTCGAAAAGCTCAGCCTCGAGGGATTCCAGTCCGGGCTCGCCTGGATCACCATCCTGCGCAAGCGCGAGAATTTCCGCGCCGCCTTTCACGGCTTCGACATCGACCGCGTCGCCGCGATGGGAGAGGGCGACATCGAGCGCCTGCTCGGCGATGCGGGCATCGTGCGGCATCGCGGCAAGATCGCCTCGACCATCAACAATGCCAGGCGGACGCTCGACATCCAGCGTGAGTTCGGCTCGTTTGCCGCCTATGTCTGGAGTTTCGAGCCTGGCCCCGACGGCACCGCCGTCGAGGCCGGCACGATTCCGTCCGAGACGGCGGCTTCCCGCGCCCTCGGCAAGGACCTGCGCAGGCGCGGCTTCAGCTTTGTCGGCCCGACCACCTGCTATGCCTTCATGCAGGCCATGGGGCTGGTCAACGATCACGTCGACGGCTGCTATTGTCGCGCCGAGATCGAGGCGGAGCGGGCCGCGCTCTCCCGGCCGGCCAGGCTGCCCGCCGGCCGGGTCTGAGCGCGCCGGATCAGGGGCGATAGAGCAGCAGCATCAGCAGGGCCAGCTGAGATATTCGGGGCAGTTCGCCGTCGCGGTGCTCCCGCCTTGGCGGGTCGAGTGGCCGCTCCGGCCGGCGGTATCGTCTTGTGTCGATTGTCATCTTCAGTCCGGCGCGTTGCGTCCGGCTCCCTTTGACGATTGTGGTGATCGGGCGGGCAGGGCCCGTCCCGCGAGGCGGGGCGGGCGGCTGTCGGACGTGGCTAGCGCTCGAAATCGGGCGGCAGCCCGATATCCCTCAGCAGGTGCGGCGTCAGCTGCGCCGCACTGCCGGCCCGGTAGGGCTTCAGCGCACGCCGCAGCAGCGCGTCCGCCTTTCGCCTGAGCAGGTACAGTCTGACATGCGCGAACAGACCGCGTCGGATCTCGTGCGCGCTGGTATCGAGGGCCTGCGTCGTTTCGCGGTCCCTGACGATGAGAATCATGGCCTTGTCCGGACAGGATCCGGTCCTCTGGCGATGGGGGAGGGGACTGCCGGGCGGCCGCGTGGCCTACCGGTAGTCCCAGTGACTTCGGGGCTCCAGCACCTCGGGCATCAGCCCCAGGTCGCGCCGCAGCTGCACCGGCACGGGTGGCGATCCACGCGAGCGGTGGCGACGGCTCTCCGGTGCCGGCCGGGCGTTGGCGAGCATCGTCGCGATGGCCGAGAACATGGCACCGGCGATGCCGGCATGGGAGCGTGAGACACGGTTCGCCCGTGCCGCGGCACGCGCGTCGAGAGTGAGAGTCATGGCGTTGTCCGGAATCCCCTTTGCGGGGCCGGTCCTCTGGTGTCGGATGCAGGGATGGCCACGGACTTCGGGCGCAGGAGGCGCGAAGGCGAAGCCGGCTAGGTCAGGTCAGGAGGCGAGGATGGACTGGACGGGACCGAAAAGGTCCGGGCGCATCAGGCGCAGCGAAGTCCAGTCATGTGAACGCCAGGACCGGAGACGTGGATGAACTTGGTCATTGAGTTCGCCTCCCTTTCCGTTGGCGTTGAACAGTGGCGCTGATAGCCCGGTTCGCGCCCCGTGCCAACCCCGCATGCGACAGCCTGCCGCAGCGCGGGCGCGAGTGTTGCCGCTTCGACACAGGTCCCTTCCTTGAGTCGCAGGGGGCTTTCCGTTAGGAACCAGCCACAGATTCCGGGCACGGACCAGCAGACCGACAATGACCGACAAGAAGAAGCTCATCGCGCCGCGACTGCCGCGCGGCTTCGAAGACCGTCTGCCCGCCGACATCGCAGCCGTCGACCGCATGGTGGCGAGGATCCGCCAGGTCTACGAGCGCTACGGCTTCGACTCGGTCGAGACACCGCTGTTCGAGTACACCGAGGCGCTCGGCAAGTTCCTCCCCGATACCGATCGGCCCAATGCCGGCGTCTTCTCCCTGCAGGATGACGACGAGCAGTGGCTGAGCCTGCGCTACGACCTGACGGCGCCGCTGGCCCGGCACTTCGCCGAGCACTTCGACAAGCTGCCCAAGCCCTATCGCAGCTATCGGGCCGGCTATGTCTTCCGCAACGAGAAGCCCGGTCCGGGCCGCTTCCGCCAGTTCATGCAGTTCGACGCCGATACCGTCGGCGCGGCCGGTCCCGAGGCCGATGCCGAGATGTGCATGATGATGGCCGACACCATGGATGCGCTGGGGTTGCAGGGCCAGTACGTGGTCAAGGTGAACAACCGCAAGGTGCTGGACGGTGTGCTGGAAAGCGTCGGGCTCGGGGCGGCCGACCCGGCGCGGAGCCTCGTCGTGCTGCGCGCCATCGACAAGCTCGACCGGCTCGGCACCGAGGGTGTCGCCCATCTGCTCGGGGCCGGCCGTCGCGACGACAGCGGCGACTTCACCGAGGGGGCGCACCTCACGCCCGAGCAGGTGGCGCGGGTGCTGCGCTACGTGCGCGCCGAGGATGAGGGAGACCCGCTCTTCGTGCGGCTCTCCGGCCTCGTCGCCGACAATCGGCGCGGCACCGAGGGCGTCGAGGAGTTGCGGGCCATGGAAGCCCTGTTCCTCGCCGGCGGCTACGGCCCGGATCGCATCCGTATCGACTCCTCCGTCGTGCGCGGGCTCGAATACTACACCGGCCCCGTGTTCGAGATCGAACTGACCTTCGCGGTGCAGAACGAGAAGGGCCAGGAGGTGGTGTTCGGCTCGGTGGGCGGTGGCGGGCGCTATGATGGTCTGGTGTCGCGCTTCCGGTCGGAGCCGGTGCCGGCCACCGGCTTCTCGATCGGCGTGTCGCGCCTCGCCAATGCCCTCAAGCTCACCGGCAACCTGCCCGGCAGCGACCCGGTCGGCCCGGTCGTCGTGCTGGTGCTCGACCGGGACCAGACCCCCCGCTACCAGGAGATCACCGCGCGGCTGCGCCGGGCCGGAATCCGCGCCGAGATGTTCATGGGCAATACCAGGAACTTCGGCAAGCAGGTCGCCTATGCCGACAAGCGCAACGCCCCGGCGGTGATCATCGAGGGCAGCGACGAGCGGGCGCGTGGCGTCGTGCAGATCAAGGATCTGGTCGCCGGCAAGGAGGCGGCCCGCGCCATCACCGACAATGCCGAATGGAAGGCCGAGCGCCCCGGCCAGTTCGAGTGCGCCGACGCCGAGATCGTCGAGCGGATCGCGGCGCTGCCGGCCGTGCGTGCCTACCTGGACGGCGGCACGTGAAGTCGGCATCCGAGCGCTACGCGGCCCTCGTCAGGCTGGTCGAGTCGCGGACGGTCACCCGCGCCGAGCCGCCATTGCTGCTGCCCGCCGGGCCGTATTTCGACCTCGCCGGCGAGGAGTTCGGCCGCAACCTGCTGCTCACCACCACCAATAACGGCGTCGAGTACTGCCTCAGGCCCGACTTCACCCTGCCCATCGCCCAGCAGTACCTCGAGGAGGGGCTGATCGGGGTGCCGTCGGCCTTCACCTACCTCGGCCCGATCTTCCGCCAGCTCAACTCGACGCCGGTGGAGTTCGAGCAGGCCGGCCTCGAGCTGCTGGGGCAGGCCGAGTCCGATCAGGCGCTGGATCAGGTGCTGACCTTCGCCCGCTGGGCCCTGGCCATCTACGACATCACCGCGCCCAATGTCCGGTTCGGTGGGGTAGGGCTGTTCGAGGCCTTCCTCGAGGCCGCCGACGTGCCGCCGGCCTGGCGCAGCCGCATCCGGCACCGCTTCGGCCATCCCGAGGCGTTGCAGCGGCTGATGGAGCGTCTCGCCAATCCCGAGGAACGCGTCACCGCGCCGTCCCCGGATAGCCGCGACACCGTCATCGAGATCGTCACCGACGCCATGCTCTCGGGCGGGCTCAGCCTGATCGGCAGCCGCACGCCCGAGGAGATCGCCGACCGCTATCTGGAAAAGCAGGCGCTCGACGCCGCGCCGATTCCGGCCGAGACGGTGACGCTGCTGCAGGAATACCTGTCGGTCGCCGAAAGCGCCGAGACCGCTTTCGTGCGGATCAGTGCGCTCTGTCACGAGGCCGGCTTCGATTTCGACGACCAGCTCGGCCATGTGCGCAACCATGCGGCGGCGCTTGCGGCGCTGTCGCCCAGCGCCGACGTCATCTTCGATGCCAGCTTCTCGCCGCGCCTCGACTACTATACCGGCATCGTCTTCGAGATGACCGGCAGCGATGGCGAGATACTCGCCTCCGGGGGCGAGTACGACCGCATGCTGGAACGGCTGGGCGCTCCCGAGCCGGTCAGTGCATCGGGTTGCGCGCTGTGGGTCGATCGGCTGGAGCGGGAGGCGAACCTGTGAGCACCTTGCCCGGCGGCCTCACCCTCGCCGTCCCCTCCAAGGGCCGGCTAGAAGAAAT
>NZ_JAYRYM010000108.1:0-12581 GCF_041917035.1 Devosia sp.
CGGCGCCACCTCGGCATACCGGTCGACATTCTTGCCCCGACGCGAGCGGGCCCGTTGCATGTCGCGCACCGCGTTCAGCGTCACCCGGTAGAGCCAGCTGGTGAAGGCGCTGCGCCCGTCGAAGCTCTTCAGGATCGAGGCGAGCTTGACGCACACGTCCTGCGCCACGTCCTCGGCGTCCGAGGCCTTGCCGCACCACTTGCAGGCGGTGCGGAAGATGAAGTCGTAGTGCCGCGCCACCAGGTCCGCGAAGGCCCGGCGGTCGCCGCCGACCGCGCGGGCGATCAGCGTCTCGTCGGCAAGGCGCGGCGGGGGGGACTCATAGAATTTCGGCATCAAGGCAAATGACCGTGGCACCCGAACACACTCTCGCGTCGCATCTTAGGACTACGACGCCCTTCCCGATGCCCTCCTTGGCCCGAGTGCAGAGATTTTTTCGCGGGGCCGGTTGAGCCAGGTCGAGCCGGGTGCAATCCTCTTGCCGCCGCCGCCGCGCCGGTCTACCCAAACTGCATGTCCGAAGATCCCGAACCGCCCCGCAATCCCTGGTGGCGCCTCAACCCGGCGCGCATCGTGCTGTTGATCATGGGCGCGCTACTCGCCCTCTACATCGCCTCCGCCCTCCTGGGCGGGCTCGGCAACTACCAGGCGCTGCGAGAGGCCAGCGACGCCGCGAAAGCGACATCGGCGAACTAGCAGGTCCAGAAGAGGGCCTGCCGCGGCGACCGGCTCGCGCCTCCTCGCGGTTCGAGGTCTCGAGCGGCGTCTTCACTGCTCCCGTCGGCACAGCCTCAGCATGCCATCCCGCACCCGCAGGATCGCGGCCTGCTGCTCCTCTCCGGTTTCGTAGCGAGGTTCGAGGACGGCGAGTTCGCTGGCCACCTCGACCATCCCCCGCAGGCTGGGAGGATAGAGCCTCTCGATCTGAACGAGGTCCTTCATCTCCGCCCCGTTTTGGCGGAACTGCATGATCAGTTCGCCGATCTCGCCCATCAGGGCGCAGCGATCGAGCGTTTCCTGCGCTCCGGAGTGCTGCGGGACCGCCCACAGCGATACTGCGAGCAAACCCACCCGCAGCATGATCCCACCCTTCGACACGGCAATCCTCCCCCCGCTGCGGTCGGCTCCCTCCCGCCGACCCATCCTATGCCACCAGCGCCGCCGGCACCGCCTCGGCGATGAAGCCGCCACCCAGCACCTCGCCGGTCTCGCTGTCATCGGCATAGAACACGCACGCCTGGCCCGGTGAAATGCCGTACTCGCCGGCGAACAGCGTGACGAACACCTCGCCGGCCGCCATGTGCACCGCGCCCGACTGCGGCGGCCGGGTGGAGCGCACCTTGACCTCGAGCGGCAGGCCGTTGCCGGCCGCGAGCGCGCCCAGTGCGCGCTCGCCCAGCCAGTTGACGTCCCTGAGCCGCACCGTCCGGGTCATCAGCGCCTCGCGCGGACCCACGATCACCCGTCTGGCGCGATGCTCGAGCTTGACCACGTAGAGCGGTTCGCCCGCCGCCACCCCCAGCCCCTTGCGCTGTCCGACGGTGAAGTTGACGATGCCGTCATGGCGCCCGAGCACCCGCCCGTCGAGATGCACGATCTCGCCCTGTTCGAGCGCCTCGGGGTGCATCTTCCTGATCACGTCGGCATAGCGGCCCTGCGGCACGAAGCAGATATCCTGGCTGTCGTGCTTGTCGGCAATCTCGAGCCCGAACTCCCGCGCCAGCTCGCGCACCGCCGGCTTGGTCATCCCGCCGAGCGGAAAGCGCAGGAAATCCAGCTGTGGCTGCGTGGTGGCAAACAGGAAATAGCTCTGGTCGCGCGACGCATCGACCGGCCGGAACAGCCGGCGGCGGCCTTCGACCAGCCGGCTCTGCACATAGTGCCCGGTCGCCAGCACGTCGGCGCCGAGGTCCTGCGCCACCTCCATGAGGTCGACGAACTTGACGCTCTGGTTGCAGGCAATGCACGGCACCGGCGTCTCGCCCTGCCGGTAGGCATTGGCGAACGGCTCCATCACCGCGTTGCGGAAGCGTTCCTCGTAGTCGAGCACGTAGTGCGGAATGCCGAGCCGCGCGGCGACACGCCGGGCGTCGTGAATGTCCTGTCCGGCGCAGCAGGCGCCCTTGCGGTGCGTCGCTTCACCGTGGTCATAGAGCTGCAGCGTGATGCCGACAACGTCATAGCCCTGGCGGGCGAGCAGCCCCGCCACCACGGAACTGTCGACCCCCCCGGACATCGCGACCACGACGCGCGTGTCCTCGGGGCGCTTGGGCACATCGAGCGAATTCATCTCAAAGCCTCGTCAGGAAGGGGTCAAGGTCCAACCGACGGCGCCCCTATAGGCGCTTTCGCCTGCCCTGTCACGCGCCTCCGCCTCGGCAAGAACTGCCGGGTGCGGCGCATTCTGCCGTGCCCGACCGCGCAGGACCTGACCTAAGCCACTGATTTTGCAGGGCTGGCCGTCCGGCACGGCGCTTGCAGCGTTCTTGCCGGACTATTGTGTCACGAGGCGTAAGTGTCGACATCGGTTTCGGTCGGGTTTTCTCCCGCCACATCGCCGCAGCTTTCCACCGGCGTCATCGCGGAACGGCAGGCTGCCTCCGGCGGCGCCGACACGGGCCTGTTCGCCGCCTTGCTGTCGCTGCTCGGCAACCAGCTCACCGAGGCGGCGGGCGAGGCCGGCATCGCGCTGCCGAAGGAACTGGCGGACAATCCCCTGCTCGCCTCGCTGACGGCAGTCGCGACCGAACTGCCCGAACTGGCGGCCGCCGATCCGTCTGCCTTGCCCGACGGCCTCGGCAAGGTCGATGGCGAAGCGGCCAACACCCTGATCCGGGACCTCGCGGCCGCGCTCACCGCCCTCAGCGACGCCCTCGCGACCGGCCGGCCCATCGATCCGGCGCTCGAGGACAAGCTCGGCGACACCCTCGATGCGGTGGCCGCCCTGCTCGGCATTCCGCTGCCGCCGCAGCAGCCGACCGCTGCCGGGCCCGCCGCGCCGGACGGCGTGTCCCAGGTCTCGGCCACCACCCCGGTCGGCACCACCCCAGCCGCGGACGGAAGCGGCGCGGCACCTGCCGAAACCCCGGACACCCCGGCACCGGCCGGCATGCAGGCGAGGCCTGTGCCCGAAATCCTCGCGCGGCTTGGAGGCGCGCTGACCGACCTCGCGACGCGGCTCGAGGCGCAGGCCCCGGCCCTCTCCAGGGCCCTCGCAGGCCTCGGCGAGCGCCTGTCCGTCGGCGACGTTCCCGATGCCGTCCTTGCGGCCATGGGCGTGCCGCGCGAGGGCGAGACCACCAATCGCGACCTCCTGCAGCTCGTCGCGTCGCTGGCGCCCCGGCCCGCGACGCCCACCCTGCCGCCGACGCAGCCGATCGCCGCACCGAGCCTCGAGCCGGTCGGACTGGCGACGTCTGCCGATGACGCCACCGACGCGCAGGTCGATGACGGTGCGACTGCCGCGCCCAGGCTCGCTCCGGCGCCCGACGCGCGGCCCGACGACAAGCCCGCCCCCGAAGCGAAGGCCGGCCTGACCGTGCGTCCCGCCGATCAGCCCGCCCCGGCCGCCGCAACCGTCGATCCGGCGACGGCGACGGTCCCCGGCCAGGCCGGAGCGATTGCCGCTCCCACGGCGCGGGCCATCCATGCCGCCTACCAGGCCCCCGTGCAGCAGCTCAACCTGCCGCAGGTGGCGTTCGAGCTCGCCCGCCATGTCGAGGCCGGCAACAGCCGCTTCCAGATCCGGCTCGATCCGCCCGAACTGGGCCGCATCGATGTCCGGCTCGACCTCGACGGCTCCGGCACGGTCAATGCGCGCCTGGTGGTGGAACGCTCCGAAACTCTCGACCTGATGCAGCGCGACCAGCGCGCCCTTCAGCAGGCGCTGCAACAGGCCGGTCTCGATGCCGGCAAGACCAATCTCGAATTCTCTCTGCGCCAGAACCCCTTCGCCCGCGACTTCGGCGACGGTGCGGGGGGCGACCGGCACTCCGGCTCCGCCGGCCCGAGCCCGGGCGCCGGCGTCGAGACCGTCGAAGCGGCCGTTCCGGCCAGTGTCTACCGCGGCACGGCCTCGGCCGGCGGCGTCAACCTGTTCGTATAGGAGGCCACCATGGCAGTCTCCGCAGTCGGTTCAACGTCCACCAGCTCGCTGAGCGGCACCCGCGCCACCATCGCGCAGAACTTCGACACCTTCCTGCAGCTGCTGACCACGCAGTTGCGGAACCAGAACCCGCTCGATCCGCTCGACACCAACCAGTTCACCCAGCAGCTGGTGCAGTTCTCCGGCGTCGAACAGCAGCTCAAGACCAACGACTTCCTCGAAGCCATGATGCTCTCGACCCAGAACGCCAACAACTCCCAGGCGGTGAGCTATATCGGCAAAATGGTCACCGCCTCGGGCGTCCGCACCGAACTGGCCGATGGCGCGGCCACCTGGCACTTCGCCGTCGACAAGGACGCGAGCATCACCGCGACCGTCAAGGATGCGGACGGCAACACCGTCTTCACCAAGGCCGGCACGGTCAAGAAAGGCGAGAGCGTGTTCAACTGGGACGGCATCGGCACAGACGGCAAGCAGAAGCCGGACGGCACCTACTCGGTGCAGATCGAGGCGCGCGACAGCGAAGGCAATCTCGTCAGCGTGGCTACCGAGATGACCGGCGAAGTCACCGGCATCGACTTCTCCGGCTCGGAGCCCGTGCTGATCGTCGGCGGTGCCCGCGTCAACCTGTCGAGCGTGCTGTCGGTGCGCAGCAAGACCGCCACGGACGCAACGAGCGAGGAAGGCACACTCTAGCGCCCGCCATCGGTGAACCCGGCCGACTATTCGCCCAGGCCGGTCGGCAGCCCATCCATGCTGAGCAGGTTCTTCTCGCGCTGGTAGGCGGCAAGGCCGTCCGCTCCCTTCGCCTCGGCCCATCGGTCCATGGTGTCGCGCTCGCCCTCATAGGCGAGCAGCGGCACGCCGTATCCGCACGAGGTCTTCACCAGGTCGAAGTCTATACGGACGATCTGGCGCGCCCCCAGCGGCTCGGTATTGCCGTAGTGCTCGGCCAGCAGTGTCGCGTACTGCGCGCCACCCCGCGCAATCGTCTGCCCCCGGCCGTAGAGCCTGAGGATCAGCGGCGGGCCCTCGACGGCGCAGAACATGATCGTCAGTCGCCCGTCGGCCCTCAGGTGCGCTGCCGTCTCGTTGCCGCTGCCGGTACGGTCGAGATAGCAGGCCGCGTTGTCCGACAGCACCCGGAACAGGTCGGTGGAGCGCGGCGAGAGGTTGATGCGGCTGCCCGCGGCCGCCGACGCGGTGAAGAAGATGTGCTGGCGCGCGATGAAGTCGCGCTGGTGCGCATTGAGCGCCGGATAGTCCTTTGCCATCGGCCACCCGTCCTGGTCTGGGTCATGGTTGACGGATTGTGAATTTGCCTCGACTTGTTCGCAAGTCTTGAGCGACCCGAAAACGCCCCCTACGTGTTGCGCGTTAACGTCGCCCCACCCCGGAAGCCCCGGCTTTTAACGCATTCTAAGGAATGCCTTAGCCGAATTTTAAGTGCGTTGGGCTAGGGTCGGGGACGTGGTCAGGTTGAGTAAGTGAGTACAATGACCGTACAGATGCGTCCCCGCGTAAAGTACGTGATCGGTCCGGACGGCAGTCCATTGACGATCGCGGACCTTCCCCCCAAGGACACTCGCCGCTGGGTCATCCGCCGCAAGGCGGAGGTCGTCGCGGCCGTGCGTGGCGGGCTGCTGAGCCTCGAGGAAGCGTGCCAGCGCTACACCCTCTCGGTCGATGAATTCCTCAACTGGCAGGCCGCCATCGACAAGCATGGCCTCGCCGGCCTGCGCACCACCTGGATCCAGCACTACCGCGAGGGGTGAGGAACGACGGGCCGGAAGGCCCGGCAAACCGGTCCGGTGGACCGATTTGAGTTCCGAACGCCCTGAGCCCTGCGAAGGGCCGGGACCAGCCGCGACCCGCTAGGGTCAAATCGCTCCGGTGGAGCGATTTGAGCGGCGAACGCCGGAGCGCAAGCGACGGCCGGCCGGTCCGCGCCCCAACCCCGGTGTCATCCCCGCGAAAGCGGGGACCTCCGTTTCCTGTCCCGTCCCGCCGCCGAAACCGGGATTGCTGCTTTCGCGGAAATGACCCCGTGAATAGGCGGCATCCACGGCGTCCCCGGCCGGCCGGTCCGCGCCCCAACCCCGGCGTCATCCCCGCGAAAGCGGGGACCTCCGTTTCCTGTCCTGTCCCGCCGCCGAAACCGGGATTCCCGCGCGAATGACCCCGCGCCCCAGCTACGGCGTCCCTTCCCCCATGTACTTTCGCCCCTCCGCCGTCCCCTTCAGCGCCTCGTAGTGCGCCATCACGGCCGGCAGTGCCGGCTTGTCGAACGGCGTCGACACCCATCGGTGCGTCGATAGGGCGATTGCGATATCGGCGAGGCTCATCCGGTCGTTGGCGATGAAGCGTCCCGCTTGCGCCAGGTGCCCCTCGAGGATGCGCATCCCGATGGTCCAGCGCGCCAGGGAGTCGGCGATCCGCTCCGGATCGGCATAGGCCGGGTTGCGCCTGAGCAGCGCCATCACCGCGTACATCCATGGCGGGTTGAGTTCGGTTGCCTGCCACGTCATCCACTGGTCGACCCGCGCCCGCTCCCTCGGGTCGGTGGGGAACAGGCCGCTGCGGTGGCGCTCGGCGAGGTAGCGCATGATCGCCCCGCTCTCCCACAGCACGAACCCGCCGTCGACGATCACCGGCACCTGGGCGTTGGGATTGAGCTTGAGGAATTCCGCCTCGCGCGGGTCGCGGTGCGGCAGGCCCCAGATCTCGTTCTCGTAGGCAAGGCCGATCAGGTCGGCGGTCCACATCACCTTGCGTACGTTGATCGAGGTCACCCGCCCGAGGATCGTGAGATCGTCCATGTTCATCCCTCCTTAACCGTCTCCGGCAATCTCTGCCGGCTATTTGCATTCTGCGAGAGGCGGTTAACAACTTGTTTACCATCCGCTCGGTAATTTTTGCCTATCGGGCTCGGTGCGCTGGTTCGCGCGCCGCACAGGCGACAGGTCGGGTTTCCGCGTGAACGCATTTCTGCAGGTCTTCAACCGACTCGGGTTGGCGCGGGTTGCCGCGATGGCGGTCATCGCGGTGCTGATGCTGGGGTTCTTCGGCTTCATCATCATGCGTGCCTCCACCCCGCCGATGGCGGCGCTCTACACCGGGCTGTCCTTCGAGGATTCGGCCGCCATCGTGCGCGAACTGCAGGGCCAGAACGTGCCGTTCGAGCTGCGCGGCGAGGGCGAATCGATCCTCGTGCCACGCGATCAGATCACCCAGATCCGCATGTCGCTCGCCGAAAACGGCCTGCCGACCCGCGGCCAGGTCGGCTACGAGATCTTCGACCAGCAGTCGACCCTGGGCGCCACCAGCTTCGTGCAGAACATCAACAATGTCCGCGCCCTCGAGGGCGAGCTGGCGCGTACCATTTCCTCGCTGGCCCGCATCAAGTCGACCCGCGTGCACCTGGTGCTGCCCGAGCGTGCGCTGTTTAGCCGCGAGCAGAAGGACCCCACCGCCTCGATCGTGCTGTCGGTGCGCGGCGAGCTCTCGGCGGGCGAGATTCGCGCCATCCAGCACCTTGTTGCCTCCGCCGTCGAGGGGCTGACCCCGACCCGCGTCTCGGTGGTCGACGATACCGGGCGGCTGCTCGCCTCCGGGGCCGGCAACGGCCCCGACGACGTCATCGCCGGCGAGACCGAAGAACGCACCCTCAATGTCGAGAACCGCCTGCGTACCCGCGTCGAGGACCTGCTGGCCAACGTCGTCGGGGCCGGTCGCGCTCGGGTGCAGGTCTCGGCCGAACTCGACCTCAACCGCAGCACGCGCACCTCCGAGACCTTCGATCCCAATGGCCAGGTCGTCCGCTCGACCCAGTCGCGCGAGCTCGCCAACAGCGCCACCGGTCCCGGCGAAGCGGGCCAGGTGACGGTTGCCAACGAGCTGCCCGGCGCCGCCCAGGACAACGGCGCCGGCGGCACCAGCGAGCAGGGCTCGACCACCGAGGAGACCACCAACTACGAGATCTCCAAGACCACCGCCACCGAGATGACCGAAGCCGGCGGCATCCGGCGGCTGTCGATCGCCGTGGTCGTCGACGGCATCTACACCACAGATGCCAGCGGCAACTCCACCTATGCCCCACGGGCCCAGGCCGACCTTGACCAGATCACCGCCCTCGTCCGCTCCGCGGTCGGCTTCGACGAGACCCGCGGCGACCAGGTCCAGGTCGTCAACATGCAGTTCGCCGACCGGCCGGAAGTGTCGGCCGAGGGCACCTCGGCGCCGGGCCTGTTCGACTTCACCCGCGACGACCTGATCAGCGCCGCGGAAATGGCCGTGACGCTGCTGATCGCCCTGGCGCTGGTCTTCTTCGTCATGCGCCCGCTGCTCAAGCGCGTGCTCGCCCCCGAGGCGGCGCCATTGACCCTGCCCCAGAGCGCCGAGATCGGCGGCCCCGGGATGGGCGGTCCGGGCAATTTCGGCCCCGCCCAGGTCAACTCCACGCTGCCCAACCTCTCGGGAAGCGGCGAGTTTCCGGAGGAAGGCGGCGCCGAGTCGCGCGTCCCCGCCTGGGTGAGCAACGCCAAGTCGATCGGCGAGGCCCAGGTGCAGACGCTCAAGACCGTCGGCAATCTCGTCGACGAGAATCCCAAGCAGGCCGCGCTGATCGTGCGCGACTGGCTCTCGACCGCAACGTGAGGACCTGAATGGCCGCGGCCACAGCACTTCAGCCCAACGCGGCGCAGCAGCAGATGACCAGCCGCCACCTGGTCATCGGCGGCGACTCGCGCAGCCTCGCCGGCGACGAGAAGGCGGCCGTCCTGCTGCTCGCCCTCGGTCCGGACTTCGGCAAGCCGATCCTGCAGGAACTGGACGAGATGGAGATCCGGCAGCTCTCCCGCGCCATGGTGCGGCTCGGCCCCATCACCCAGGACATGCTCGATACCCTGCTCGCCGAGTTCGTCACCACGATTTCCTCCAACGGCAACATCGCCGGCAACTCCGAGACCACGCAGCGTCTGTTGCTGAGCTTCCTGCCGGCCGACCGCGTCGACGCCATCATGGAGGAAATCCGCGGTCCCGCCGGCCGCAACATGTGGGAGAAGCTCTCCAACGTGCAGGAGGACGTGCTCGCCAACTACCTCAAGAACGAATACCCGCAGACCATCGCCGTCGTCCTCTCCAAGCTCGCCACCGACCATGCCAGCAAGGTGCTTTCCGCCCTGCCCGAGGAGTTGGCCATGGAGGTCGTGCACCGCATGCTGACGCTCGAGCCGGTGCAGAAGGAAATCCTCGACAAGATCGAGACAACGCTGCGGACCGAGTTCATGTCCACCCTCAGCCACACCAAGCGGCGCGACAGCCACGAGCAGATGGCCGAGATCTTCAACTCCTTCGATCGGCAGACCGAGGCGCGCTTCATCACCACGCTCGAGGAGCGCGACCGCGAGGCGGCCGAGCGCATCAAGGCGCTGATGTTCACCTTCGAGGATCTGGCGAGGCTCGAGTCGAGCGCCATCCAGACCCTGATCCAGAAGATGGACAAGAAGGAACTCGGCCTCGCCCTCAAGGGGGCCAACGACACCGTCAAGGACGTGTTCTTCTCCAACATGTCGGCCCGCGCCGGCAAGATGCTCAAGGACGACATGGAGGCGATGGGCCCGGTGCGGCTCAAGGACGTGGACGAGGCGCAGGGCAAGATCGTCGCTACCGCCAAGGACCTCGCCGCCAAGGGCGAGATCGTCATCAACAAGGGCAAGGCCGACGAGGCGATGATCCAGTAAATGAGCGCCACCCCTGCCCGCTTCACCTTCGATCTCGATCTGGGCCGACACAATGAGCGCAACTCGGTGGTGACCGAGTCGGGCCTCGCGCAGATGCTCGCCGCCGCCCGCAAGGAAGGCGAGACCGCCGGCTTTGCCGCCGGCGAGCAGAGCGCCACGGCCCGCGCTGCCAAGCAGTTGACCGCCGCGGCCGAGCAACTGGCCGGCAAGGCGGCGGCCATGGCCGCCTCGATCGACGACGCGCGCCGCCAGGCGATCTGGGAATCGGTCACACTCGCCCGCGCCATCGCCCGCAAGCTCGCCGCGACGCTGATCGCCCGCGAGCCGGAGGCCGAGATCGAAGCGCTCATCGTCGATTGCCTTGCCAGCCTCAATGCCGTGCCGCATCTGGTCATCCGCTGCCGGCCCGAGCTTGCCGACGCGGTGCGCGACATCGCTACGAAGCGCATCGCCGCTTCGGGCTTTTCGGGTCGTCTCGTCGTCCTCGGCGATCCCGAGATTGCCCCGGGCGATGCGCGCCTCGAGTGGGCCGACGGCGGCCTTGCCCGGGACATCGGCCACCTCGAGGCGCAGGTCGACGAACGCATCGCGGAATACTTCACTGCCCGGGGCATCCCGGCGGGCGGCCCCACGGAGAATGAACCATGAGCAGCGGCGGCATGAGCGGTGGCGTTCCCCTTGAGGAAATGGCTGCCCCCGGACGCGACGGACAGATCCCGCATGGCGAGCGCTCCGCCGCCGACCTCGAGGCGGTCTTCGACGTTCCGGTGCGCATCTCGGTCGTCCTCGGCCGTGCCAAGGTGCCGGTCGCCAACCTGCTCAAGATGGACATCGGCACCGTCGTCGAGCTCGACCGACAGGTCGGCGAGGCCGTCGAGATTTACGTCAACGACCGGCTGGTGGCGCGCGGCGAGATCGTCCTCGTCGAGAACCGCCTGGGCGTGACCATGACCGAAATCATCAAGGCGGCCTGAGAGTGATCATTCATCTGGCCCTCCATGGATCGGCAATCGGCAGTCGGCAGTCGGCAGCCGGAGCAGGTCCCGGCACGGAAAAGCCATGCGCAGGCACGACTGCCGACGGCCCACTACCGACCGCCAACCACACAGTTTCTGGAGCACTCCCATGCGTCTCCTGATCGTCGGGCCCCTCGAGGGCCAGCTCACCGAGGCCACCAAGCTCGCCATGGATGGCGGCGCCAAGGTGGCGCACGCCCCCTCCGTCGAGATCGCGCTCGCTGCGCTCCGCGCCGGGCGCGGCGCCGACCTGCTGTTGGTCGACGTGATGATGGACATTGCCGGGTTGATCGCCGGGCTCGAGGCCGAGCGCATCGTCATCCCGGTTGTCGCCTGCGGGACCGAGAGCAATGCGGCCGCAGCGGTCAATGCCATCCGCGCCGGCGCCAAGGAATACATCCCGCTGCCCCCCGATGCCGAGCTGATCTCGGCGGTGATCGCCGCCGTCGCCCGCGAGTCGACCGATTTCCTCTACCGCGACCCGGCCATGGCCCGCGTCGTCAAGCTTGCCGATCAGGTCTCCGGCTCCGATGCCTCGGTGCTGATCACCGGCGAAAGCGGCACCGGCAAGGAGGTGATGGCCAAGTACCTGCATTCGCGCTCGAAGCGCGCGGCGCGGCCATTCATCTCGATCAACTGCGCCGCCATCCCGGAGGCCCTGCTCGAGTCCGAACTGTTCGGCCACGAGAAGGGTGCCTTCACCGGTGCCGTCGCCCGCCGTATCGGCAAGTTCGAGGAGGCTTCGGGCGGCACGCTCCTCCTCGATGAGATTTCCGAGATGGACGTGCGGCTGCAGGCCAAGCTGCTCCGCGCCATCCAGGAACGGTTGATCGATCGGGTGGGCGGCACCAAGCCGGTGCCCGTCGACATCCGCATCATCGCCACCTCGAACCGCAACCTCGCCGAGGCCGTCCGCGACGGCAGCTTCCGCGAAGACCTGCTGTTCCGCCTCAACGTCGTCAACCTGCGGCTTCCCGCCCTGCGCGAAAGGCCCGCCGACATTGCCGCGCTCTCCGCGCACTTCGTCGAGAAATACGCCAAGGCCAACGGCCTCGGCCGCCGCGTGCTCTCCGACCAGGCGCGCGACGCGCTGCTGAGAGCCCCCTGGCCGGGCAACGTCCGCGAGCTCGAGAACACCCTCCACCGCGCCGTTCTGCTCTCGGGCGGCGAGGTCATCGGTCCCGAGGCGATCGCCATGCCGGATGGAACCGGCCTCGGCGAGATCGCCGGGACCGCGTCCGTCGCCGCTCAGGCGGCCCAGGCCGCCGAGACGATCTCCCGCTCCCTGGTCGGCCGCACCGTCGCCGATGTCGAGCGCGACCTCATCCTCGATACGCTGGACCACGTGCTCGGCAACCGCACGCACGCCGCCAACATCCTCGGCATCTCGATCCGCACCCTGCGCAACAAGCTCAACCAGTATGCCGACGAGGGCGTCGCCGTCCCCGCCCCCGGCGAACAACGGCATTCGGCGGCATGATGATGCCCCCTGCCAGCCAAATCCACGGTGTCACCCCGGCGAAGGCCGGGGCCCATCCCGAGATGGTGCCGCGCCACCTCGAGCTGCAGAGTCCCCCCTGGCCGGGTCCCGACCGTCGCCTTGATGACATCGAGCCTGCAGAACGGACGGCTTCGCACCCGCACCTCACCCCTTCCTTCACCTCCCCCCTTGTGGGGGAGGCCGGGAGGGGGGTGCCCCACGCTCTGACTTCAGGTGCC
>NZ_JAYRYM010000109.1:0-12274 GCF_041917035.1 Devosia sp.
AAGCGCTTCGGCGAGACCGGCGGCGTCGGCGCGCCGACGGTTGCGTTCGGCGCGGGCCGCCTCGATCTCGGCGCTCAGCTCGGCGAGCCGGTTGCGCTGCGCCAGCCGTTCGGCCGCGGCGGTGGGCGCGTCGGCGGCGGCGACGAGGCCGTCCCAGCGCCAGAGCGCGCCCTCGCGGCTGACCAGGCGCTGTCCGGGGCGCAGCTCGGCGCACAGCGCGCGGGCGGCCGCGGCCTCGACCAGACCGACCTGCGCCAGCCGACGCGCCAGCAGGGGGCTGCCCGATACGTAGCGCGAGAGCGGCTCGACTCCGGCCGGCAGGGTGGGATCTTCGGTGCCCGTCACCGCGCTGAAGTGCAGCGGCGCCCGGTCATCGCTCGAGGCCTCGAGATCGTCCCCGAGCGCCGCGCCGAGGGCGGTCTCGTAGCCTGGGACGACCGTCAGCTGATCAGCGATCGCCGGCCACCTGCGGGCCCCGCCGTGATCGAGGATGCGGCTCAACGTCTGCGCCTCGGCTTCGAGGCGGTTGAGGCTGGCCTCGAGGCCCTGCAGATCGGGTCGCAGGGCATCGGCGGCCTGTTGCGCCGCCCCGGCCGCCGCTTCGGCAGCGAGGGCCTCGGCCTCCGCGGCGGAGGCCGCGAGGCGCGCTGCCTCCAGCGCCTCGCGCCGGGCGGCAAGGGTGGCGTCGGCGCTCAGCGTCGCTGCCAGCCGCTCGGTCTCGCGCGTCAGGTCGGCAACCTGGGCTTCGAGGCGCTGCGCCCGCGCCCGGGCGTCCAGAAGCGCCCGCTCGGCGGCGGCGCGGCGGGCCCGCACCTGAGCGAGGGCCTCGGCGGCGGCCTGCGCCTCGGCCTCGGCGGCGACGACGTTCGCCCCGGCCGTCGCTGCGGCGAGGCGCGCCGCCTCGAAAGCCGCGGCTTCGTGCGCGGCCTCGGTGGCGAGCCGCTGCCGTTCCTCGTCGGCGAGCCGCAGCGCCTCCTCTCCTTCGCGGACCAGCAGGCGCTCGCGCTCGGCGTCGCGCGCCACCTGGGCGGCGCGCTCGCCGAGTTCCCGGCGTCTTGCCTCGGCGCGCTTCGCCTCGCTGTCGAGCTGCTCGGCGAGGATGGTCAGGCGCTGCAGCGCCGCCCCGGCCGCGGCCTCGTCCTCGCGCAGCGGCACGAGCGCCCGGTCGGCGAGGAACAGGACCTTCTGCGCCTCGAGTTCGACATGCTGCGCGCCGGCCAGCTCGCGCACGGCGCGGGCCTGCGCCGCCTCGGCGTCCTTTTCGGCGAAGCGCGCGGCGATCCAGCGCAGGTGGAACAGCATCGCCTCGGCGCGCCGGATGTCACCCGACAGCGCCTTGTAGCGCGCCGCAAGCCGCGCCTGGCGCCGCAGCGCATCGAGCTGCTGCTCGACCTGCGCGACGATGTCGTCGACCCGTTCGAGGTTCTGCTCGGCGGCCCGAAGCCTGAGTTCGGCCTCGTGCCGGCGCGAGTGGAGACCGGAAATGCCGGCCGCCTCCTCGAGTAGGGCGCGGCGCTGCTGCGGCTTGGCGGCGATCAACTCCCCGATCTGACCCTGGCGCACGAGGGCGGGCGAATGCGCCCCGGTCGAGGCGTCGGCGAACAGCAGCTGCACGTCCCGCGCCCTCACCTCGCGGCCGTTGACGCGATAGACCGAGCCCTGTTCCCGCTCGATCCGGCGCGTGACTTCGAGGACGTCGGCGTGGTTGAGAGGGGCGGGGGCCGTGCGGTCGGCATTGTCGAGGACGAGGGTGACCTCGGCGCTGTTGCGGCTCGGCCGGCCACCGGACCCCGAGAAGATCACGTCGTCCATGCCCGAGGCGCGCATGGCCTTGTACGAGCTTTCGCCCATCACCCAGCGCAGCGCCTCGACCAGGTTGGACTTGCCGCAGCCGTTCGGGCCGACGACACCGGACAGGCCAGGCTCGAGGTGGAGCTCGGTCTGGTCGCAGAAGGACTTGAAGCCGGTGAGCTTGAGGCGCGTGAACTTCATCGCGCGCCCCCTCGGGGGCAGGCGTCAGGCAAGCAGCGGATCGATCTCTGCCTTGAGCGCCTCAAGCGTGTTTTCCCCGGTCAGCATCTTGCCGTTGATGTAGAAGGTCGGAGTACCCTGCAGCTTGAAGTCGTTCAGCGCCTGGTCCCGCAGCTTCTCCAGTCCCTGGTAGAGGGTCTGATTCGTCAAGGCAGCGTCGTAGCTTTCCTTGGTGAAACCGAGTTGCTGGGCCACCGCGAACATCGCATCGGCCGGGGTGTTGGAAGTCGCCCACTGCGCCTGCGTCTTGAAGAAGGTGTCGATGACGTCGTGATACTTGGCGTCGCCGGCGGCCTCGGCCAGCATGAACACCACGGCATCCAGCACGTTGCGCATGAACGGGCGCGGGATGAACTGGATCTTGTTGGTGTCGACGTACTCGGCCTTGAGCCCCGGATAGACGTCGGTGTGGAACGCGGCGCAGTGCGGGCAGGTGGGCGACAGGTACTCGATCATCACCACCCTGGCATCGAGGGGGCCGAGCGGATGGTCCTTCACGTCCCCGGCCGGGGTCATCAGCTTGGCGACATCGAACTGGGCGCCCGGGGCCGGAGCGGGGGCGGCACCCTCGACGGCGCTGGCGGTCTCCGTGCGGCCACCGAGGAAGTACCAGCCGGCACCCGCGGCCGCCACCACCACGGCAGCGCCGGTCCCGATGAGCATGTTGCGACGGTTGGCCACTGCACTACTCCGTTCCTGCGATCAACGCGATATATGAGGTTAGCATAGATGCGGCAAGCTCAACCCCCGATGAACATTCCGCGATCCTAGGGCTGGCCGGCGTCCTTGCGGCGACTGCCCTGCGCGATCGCCTGGCCGAGCCGTCGCAGCGCGTCGCGCATCTCCGCATCCGCGACCCCTTCGACGGTGCGCGCGATGCGGGCGCGCGTGACCTCGGCGAGCGCCGCCGGCGGGCGGGCGGTGGCCCCGGGTGCGGAGCGAAGCGGCTCGGCGCTGAGCCGCACCTGGCCGACCAGCACGTAGCCGAAATAGCGGTTCACCGCCTGGACGATGCGCTGGCCCTCGTGCGCCAGCGCCAGGGCATGACCGGGATGGCAGCGCAGCACCAGCGTCGCGCCTTCGACGCCCTTTTCGCCGCGCGGCCAGACCAGCTTGTCGGGCTGCGCCACGTCGCCATAGGGCGGCGGCGCGATCGCGGCCCAGTGGGTGAGGATGTCGCGGCTGGCAAAGCCGCGCTTGCGGAACACCGGATCGAGCGCGCCGCCGAGCGCCTCGGCGACCCCGACGGCGCGGTTGAGGCGCCTCGGCGCCGCATCGTCCTTGCTCCCTGCTCCGCGTGCCACTGCGAACAACTCTCCTCCCCGCTTGCGCCCGGCGCCGCGGGACGGCATCTGATCGGCCATGCCGACCGCTGCCGCCTCAACCGATCCCCTGCCGCTCGACGCGACCGCCGTGCTGGCCTGGTACGACCGGCACGCCCGCACTCTAGCATGGCGCGTGGCGCCGGAGGATAGGGCACGGGGCGTCGTCGCCGATCCCTATCGGGTCTGGCTCAGCGAGGTGATGCTGCAGCAGACGACGGTCGCGGCGGTCGGGCGCTACTTCGCCCGCTTCACGGCGCTCTGGCCGACCGTCGCCGACCTGGCGGCCGCGCCGCTCGATGCGGTGCTGGTCGAGTGGGCCGGGCTCGGCTACTACGCGCGGGCCCGCAACCTGCATGCCTGCGCGGTGGCAGTGGCCGAGCGCCACGGCGGCCGCTTCCCGACGCGCGCGGAGGCACTGCTCGGCCTGCCCGGCATCGGTCCTTACACCGCTGCGGCGATCGCCGCGATCTGCGCCGACGAGCGGGTGGCGGTGGTCGACGGCAATGTCGACCGGCTGGTGGCGCGCTACCTCGCACTCGAGGTACCGGTGCGCGATGCCAAGGACCTGGTCCGCGCCACCGTGCAGCAGGCGGTGCCGGCGCGGGCCGGAGACTTTGCCCAGGCGCTGATGGACCTCGGCGCCACCATCTGCGCGCCGCGCCAGGCCAGCTGCCTGCTCTGCCCGCTCGCGCCCGGCTGCCGGGGGACGCGGGGCACGCCGCTCGCCTACCCGGTGAAGGCGGCGAGGCCGGAGCGGCCGACCCGCCACGGCCATGCCTTCGTGATCCGCGACGCGGCCGGCGACGTCTACCTGCGGGCCCGGCCCGGCAAGGGGCTCTTGGCCAGGATGACCGAGACGCCGGGCACCGATTGGGTCGCGGCCCCGGCGCCACCGGACTTCCCGCTCGCCGCCGACTGGCGACGGATCGGGGAGGTGGTGCACGTCTTCACCCACTTCCGGCTCGAACTCGAGGTGTGGACGGCGGTTGCCCCCGAACCCGGGCAGCTGGCCGACGGCTGGTGGGCCTCGCCGGGCGAGCTTTCGGCCGAAGCGCTGCCAAGCCTGTTCCGCAAGGTGCTGGCGAGTGCCGGGATGGACTAGTGCGCCCGGCCGGGGAGTGGGGATAGAGTGATTCCGCCTCCGGCATGAACGCGCTAAGTATCTGTAGATAAACGGATAATCTGTGCGTTCGCCACGTTTCGGCCACCATGCTGAACGGGCTTGTTCTCGCGCGCGGCATAGCGCACCGGCGGCGGCAGCCGGAAAAGGTGCCGCCGGCATCCCGGGGGATGCCGGCGGCGAGCGCAGCCTGTTGATTGGAGGTCAGTTCAGGCCGAAAGTCGTTCCATCTGGGCGCGCACCTGCGCGCGGAAAGTATCGATCGGGGCGAGCCGGCCGCCCTCGCGGGCATGCCAGAAGGTCCAGCCGTTGCAGGCCTCGGCGCCCTGCACCAGGGCACCGACGCGATGGATCGAGCCCATGTGGTCGCCCGACACCAGCGAGCCATCGGCCCTGACCAGCGCGCTCCAGCGCTGCCGATCGTCGTAGAGCTCGGTGCCGGGGGTGATCAGCCCCATCTCGACGAGGGCGCCGAAGGCGACGCGCGGCGCCTGCCGCTTCGGCACGGCGGTCTCGATGGCCGCCGCCGCGTAGGGCCGGATCGCCGCGAGGCGCTTCAGCGCCCCGGCCACATAGGCCTCCTCGCGCTCGATGCCGATGAAGTGCCGCCCGAGCTTCCTGGCCACCGCGCCGGTGGTGCCGGTGCCGAAGAAGGGATCGAGCACCACGTCGCCGGGCCGCGTCGTGGCGCTCAGCACGCGATGCAGCAGGGCCTCGGGTTTCTGCGTCGGATGCAGCTTGTCGTCGGCCTCGTCCTTGAGGCGCTCGGCGCCGGTGCAGATCGGAAACAGCCAGTCCGAGCGCATCTGCACATCGTCATTGGCCTGCTTCAGCTGCTCGTAATTGAAGGTGGGGCGGCTGTCGCGGTGCCTCGAGGCCCAGATCAGCGTCTCGTGCGCATTGGTGAAGCGCGTGCCGCGGAAGTTCGGCATCGGGTTGGCCTTGCGCCAGACGATGTCGTTGAGCAGCCAGAAATCGAGATCCTGCAGCGCCGCGCCGACGCGGAAGATGTTGTGGTACGAGCCGATGACCCAGATGGCGCCATCGGGCTTGAGGACGCGCCGCGCCGCCTTGAGCCAGGCGCGGGTGAACGCGTCGTAGTGGGCAAAGCTGTCGAACTTGTCCCACGCATCGTCGACCCCGTCGACGCGGGACTGGTCGGGACGGGTCAGGCCCTGCTCGAGCTGCAGGTTGTACGGTGGATCGGCGAAGACGAGATCAACGGAGCCGGCCGGCAAACCGTTCATGTGTGCGATGCAATCGCCCACGAGAATGGTGTCGATCGGGAGCCTCGAGCCCCCATCCGCATCGGCGGAAGCCGCCATACGCGCGGTACGCAACATCTACTCGAACCCTGACGCAGCACTAACGGGATCGGTTGTAAGGTGTTAGGGTTAAAGGGAATTTAAGCGGCGGGGTTAAGCGGAGGTTAATCTCGCCGCCCGGCAGCTGCAGAGCCGCGGGGCTGAACCATCCCCGCCCGGACCACCGGTCAGGCCGCGGCAGACCGCAGTCGCAGGGCCTCGGCACAGGGGGCGAAGTCCATGCGGTGGTGGCGGCCGGGGCCATGTTCGTCGAGGGCGGCGAGATGGGCCGGCGCGGCATAACCCTTGTGGCTCAGGAAGCCGTAGTGCGGCTCCTCGGCATGCATGACCGCGCACATCCGGTCGCGCGTCACCTTGGCGACGATCGAAGCGGCGGCGATCGACACGGAGCGGCCGTCGCCGCCGACGATCGCCTCGGCCGGGCAGGGCAGATCGCGCGGCAGCCGGTTGCCGTCGACGAGGACGTGATCGGCGGCGCGGCCGAGCCGCAGCACCGCTTGCCGCATCGCCCACAGCGTCGCCTGGAGAATATTCAGCTCGGCAATGAGCGCCGGCGGCGCCACGGCGATCGACACCGTCGCCGTGGCGAGGATGCGTTCGTACAGCGTCTCGCGCGTTTCCGCCGACAGCTGCTTGGAGTCATTGAGGCCGGGCGGAATGCGGCGCGGGTTGAGGATCACCGCCGAGACCACCACCGGGCCGGCCAGAGGCCCCCGCCCGGCCTCGTCGACGCCGCACACGCGGGTGGCGCCGCGGCGCAGGGCGGCACGCTCGAAGGCGAAATCGGGGACGGTCGGCGAATCGGCAGGCATGCGACAAAGCATGGCCAGAAGCGGCGGCGCGGCAAGGGGGGAAGGGCGGGCGCAGGTCGTTCACCCCTCGCGGAAAAGGTGCCCGAGGGGCGGATGAGGGGGGTCTCGCCAGCTGCTGCGTGTTCGTCAGGCGGTCCACGCCAGGCTGCCAACGGCGGTGCAGGACCGGCACCGAACCGCCAATCAGAGATGCAAGGTCGACCCTGCGTCCTTGAGGATGCCATTGGCCGTGTGACGGCTCTTCAAGTTGAAGGGGACGGTCACTTTGTGACCGTCCCCATTTTGCCAGACCTCATGCCGGTTCGTTTCCAGATACCGGTAGCCAAGGTTCTTCAGTTCGCTGACAACGGCATTGTAGAAGCCGTTCGACAATCAGGCCATCACGTGCGGAGTGGCAGGACGCTGCCACAGTATAGCCGGGATGAAGCTGGCCAGATTGCTCGCGTTGACAAGCGAAACGGCCTGCTTTTCCATGTGGTTAGCTACGATCAGATCAGGCGCCAGATCCATCATGACGGACTCGAATTCATCGATGGTTTCCGCTTCGATGTGGAAACCGTCTATGTCGCTCTCCGAGTAGTAGACCTGCGCTTCCTCATCCCACAGGGCTCGCACGGTAAAGCTGCGCTTCACCATCTTCCATTCCCCTTGTTTGTGAGTGGCTTGCGTGGCTTGGACCAAACCACACCACCATATGGTATTGCAGTCTATTTTCACCAAGGAAGCAGCGCAAGAGTGAAGTGCCGGCTTCAGTATGCAGGACACGATCGACTCGAACGCTTCTGAAGCCGCCCCTGCCGTCTTGCCCGGGCTCCGATGCGAGAGCCCTGTCCCTCGCGTGCAGGAGCGGACCGGCTCCCGCCGGCACGGGCCTGCCTTTCAGAACAGGCTCATCTGGCCGTCGTCGAGCACGGGCGGCACGAAGAGATCGGTGCGGAGCGGCGGCAGCGGCTTGCCGAGCCCGTAGCGGGCGCGGGCGATGTCGAGGCGCTGGCGCAGCAGCACCGCATAGGCACCCTCGCCGGTCATCCGCGTGCCGAAGTTCGGATCGTTGTCGCGGCCGCCGCGGGTGTCGCGCACGAGGCCCATGACGTGGCCGACCCGATCGGGGAAGTGCCTGAGCAGCCATTCGCGGAAGATGTCGCGCACCTCGCCGGGGAGCCGGACGAGGATCATCTGCACGTCGCGCGCGCCCTGCGCCGCCGCGGCATCGAGGATACGCTCGAGCTCCATGTCGTTGATCGCCGGGATCATCGGCGCGGCCATGACGGTGACCGGAATGCCGGCCTCCGACAGCAGCCGCACCGCCTCGAGGCGCTTCTCGGGCGTCGAGGCGCGCGGCTCGAGCTTGCGCGACAGCCTGTGGTCCATGCTGGTGATCGACAGCGCCACCCGCACCAGGTTCAGGTCGGCCATCGGCTTGAGGATGTCGAGATCGCGCACCACCAGCGCCGACTTGGTGGTGATGGTCACCGGGTGCCGCGTCTCGGCGAGCACCGCGAGGATTTCCCTGGTCAGCCGGTGCCCGCGCTCCGCCGGCTGGTAGGGATCGGTATTGGTGCCCATGGCGATGGGCTTGGGGCGATAGCGCTTGTCGGCCAGTTCGCGGCGCAGCAGCTCCACCGCGTTCACCTTGACATAGATGTCGCGCTCGAACTCGAGCCCGGCCGAGTGGCCGAGATAGTTGTGCGAGGGCCGTGCGTAGCAGTAAGCGCAGCCGTGCTCGCAGCCGCGATAGGCATTGATCGAGCGGTCGAAACCGATATCGGGACTCTCGTTGCGGGTGATGATCGAGCGCGCCCGCTCGACATGCTCGATGGTCTCGAACGGCTTGAGGTCCTCGACATTGCCGGCCTCGTGCCCCCAGCCATCGTCCACCGCCTCGCGGCTCTCCCGGTCGAAGCGGCTGCCGCGATTGCTCTGCGCCCCGCGCCCGCGATTGGTCGCCGGATCGAGCAGCCGCCGGCCGACAAGGTCCGCATCGCGCGTCCCGCTCAGTCTTTCCAGTTGCTCGAACGAGGGCGCCACGCGCAGGGCCATGAGACATCTCCGACGGACCGGGCAACGACTCGCCACGGTAACGTTCCGTTAGGAATAGCAGCTGAAGGCGAACGAAACAAGAACAAACGGACCTGAACCGCCCGCGTCGCGGCAGGGGGAAGTTGTTGGCGTCTGAAGATCGGTGTCGACGTCACTCTGTCTGAGGCTGGGACCGGTCGTGCCGCAGGCTCGGTGTCATTCCCGCGCAAGCGGGAAACTCCGTTTTCGGGGAGGCCAAGGGAACAGGGATTCCCGCTTTCGCGGGAATGACGCCGCTGGGGGGCGGGAATGATCCGGCGGGGATAGATCTGGTGCCACATCCTCGATGTCATCCCGGCGGAGGCCGGGACCCAGCGCTCTCCGCCGGCTAGGGGTGTGGGGAGACTTCTCAGGATGGGCCCCGGCCTGCGCCGGGGTGACAGCGGTGGGTGGGGCGGGATGGGGCGCATTTAGCGCTTCGTCACACCCTTCGCGCCTTGCAGATGTCGTAGTGGCCGGCCCAGGGGCGGAGCTGCTCGAAGGTGGCGCTGGCGGCGAGGACGTCGGTATCGGCGTAGCGGCGGCCGACGAGCTGCATGCCGACGGGCAGGCCGTCGACGAGGCCGGCGGGGATCGAGGCGGCCGGGTGGCCGGTGAAGTTGAAGGGGTAGGCAAGGCTCCAGCCGATCAGCGGATCGACCGCCTCGCCATTGACCTCGGCGGGGCCGAGCGTGTTGCCGCCGGGCTGGTTCAGCGGCGGCAGGCAGGCGAGGGTGGGGGTGACGAGGAGGTCGTGATCGGCAAACACCGCCTGGATGCAGTCATAGACGTGGGTGCGGGCCGCCTGGTCGCGGCGGAGATCGGCGGCGGTCTGGGTCCGGCCCCAGTCGATCCAGCGAAGGTACTCGGGCGGGAAATCGTCGCGGTGATCGGCGAGGAGGTCGAGACCGCCGGCCTTCACCGCTTCGAAGGTACCGAGGTTGAGCGGCATCATCAGGCGGGTCCACAGGTCGCTGAGGTCGCGCTGCCCGATGGTGAGGCCGAGGCGGACCTCCTCGACGATGGCGCCGGCATCGGCGAAGGCGGCGACGGCGCGGCGCACCGTTTCGGCGACGCGCGGATCGATGGGGAAGACATCGAGATCGGGGCTGTAGGCGATGCGCATGCCCTTGATCGGGCGCTGGAGTGCGCCGAGGAAATCGACGCTCTCGTCGAGGCTGAGCGGATCGCGCGGGTCGTAGCCGGCGAGCACGCTCATGGCGAGGGCGGCATCCTCCACCGTGCGGGTGATCGGGCCTTCGAAGACGAAGGGCATGTCGCCGGCAAACCCATTGGGGCGCATCACCACCGGGACACGGCCGAAGCTCGGCTTGTAGCCAAAGACATTGCACCAGGCGGCGGGGATGCGGATCGAGCCGCCGGCATCGGTGCCCTCGGCGAGCGGCAGCAGCCCGTCGGCGACGGCGGCGGCCGAACCGCCGGACGAGCCGCCCGGATTGCGGCTGACGTCGAAGGGGTTGTTGGTCGCGCCGAACAGATAGTTGTCGGTGACGCCGCGCAGGCCCATCACCGGCGCGTTGGTCTTGCCCACGAGGATGGCGCCGCCCTTCTCGATGCGCTCGGCGAACACGCAGTGGAACTGCGCGATGTTGTTTCTGAGTGCGCGCACGCCGCCGAAGGTGGTGGGCCAGCCGGGCTTGAAATCGAACAGGTCCTTGATGGCGGCGGGAACGCCGTGCAGCGGCGGCAGGGCGTCGCCCGCCATCACCTGCCGTTCGGCCCGGCGGGCCTCGCGGCGGGCGTCCTCGAAGCCGAAATGGATCAGCGCGTTGAGGCTGGGATTGCGCGCCTCGATGCGGGCGATGGCGGCCTCGACGACCTCGATAGGCGACAGCTCGCGGTGGCGGATGCGGCGCGCCAGCGTGGCGGCGCTGGCATAGGCAAATTCGTTTGCGTCCAAGATCGATCTCCCCTCGTCGAGGCCGAGCTTGGCACCTGCCGACCGGCGGAGTCCATCCGACCGAAGTGGGGGCAACGTCCGCCTCCCGTCGGCGCGCGGGCACAAATCGACAGGTGAGTCATATAAGTTCTCATCGTGTATGAATGTTGCTGCAGCAATCGAAAGCGAGTCTGGCGCGCGTTAAGCAAGATTCCTGTCGGATGTCGCCGGTGCGGAAAGCTGATACTATAGTCATGGAATAGAGCTTTAATCTGTTTTCGAAACCGCCGAGTGGCAGTATATTGGAGGCGCCGGGTATGATGCAGGCTGCAGGAGTCTCGTTCCTTGATGCAGCCGCGCCGCCGGGCCGGCTGCCGCAGATCACCCTCGAGGCCGTTGCAGCCGCCTCGCAGTGGGATGCGTTATTGTCTCGCGCACCGTTCCCGCACAGCGTGCAGAGCTTTGCCTATGGCACGGCGAAGGCGGGGCACGGCTGGCACGTCGCGCGGGTGCTGGTGCGCCATGCCGGCCAGCCGGTGGCCATGGTGCAGGTGCTCGAACGGCGCATGTTCGGGCTCAGACTCGTCACCCGGATCAACCGCGGGCCGATATTCCTCGACGCCCGGCCGCCGCGCGAGCTGGTGGTCGCCGTGTATCGCGCCATCCGCCAGCGCTGGGGTCGGCTGCCGCGCGGCGTGCTGCTCATCGCTCCCGCGCTGGAGGCGGGCGAGGAGGGGCATGCCATCATGACCGAGGCCGGCTACCGGCGGCGGCGCGGCAATGGCTGGGGCTCGGCGCGCATCGACCTCAGCCCCGATATCGAGACGGTGTTTGCCGGCCTCGACGGCAAGTGGCGCAACCGGGTGCGGGCCGGCCAGCGTAGCGGCGTGACGGTGCGGGTGACGCGCGAGGGCGCCGATTTCGCCTGGATGGCCGACCGCCACCTCGAGAACATGCAGGCCAAGGCCTTTTCCGGCCATGACCGGGGCTTTCTCGCCGCCCTGCGGCAGAGCTTCGGCGACGACCTGGTGCTGGTGCAGGCGATCCACGAGCAGCGGCCGGTGGCCGGCCTGGTGCTGATCCGCGTCGGCCCGCTCGCCGATGGCGTCGTCGCCTGGTTCGGCCCCGAGGCGCGCGACCTGAAGGCGGGCAATGTCGTCGCCTGGGGCGCCATCGCGGAAATGCATCGGCTCGGCTGTACCACCTACGATGTCGGCGGCACCAACAGCGACAAGGGCTGCTCCACCTTCAAGGCCGGCATGAAGGGCGAGGACTACCTGCTGCTCGGCGAGTATGTCGGCGTCTGACGCGCTCTAGAAGCGGACCTTGCCGGTGACGCTGAGGCCGGAATACCAGGCCTCTTCGGTTGCCACTGCCGTGGTGCCCGGCGAACCCAGGGTGCTCTGGGCAGGGGCAAGCGGCGCCGAGGCGACATCGGAATAGTAGACGACATGCGCCGTCGCCTCGATGCTCGCCTGCGGTCCGAAGGCGTAGGACGCCGTAACGCCGAGTTCGGCGGAGCCCGACACGTCCGACAGGCTCGCCGTCGCCGTGCGCGTCGTGTTGTTGACGAGCTCGTAGGACTGATCGTAGGCGCTCGCCAGCAGTGCCGCGCTGGCAAAGACCGAAAGGCCGAGACCGGCCGTCCCGTCGGGCGGCCCGAGACGATACTCCACCGCCAGCACCGGACCGCCGAACGTGCT
>NZ_JAYRYM010000110.1:0-12201 GCF_041917035.1 Devosia sp.
GTGACCGCCTTGTCGATCAGGTTGGCCGCGTAGCTGGTCTGGATCGACAGCTCGGGGATGATGATGTTGCCCTCGTTGTCCTTCACGCGCTCCTCGGTGAAGGTGGCGGGCAGCGCCCAGGCGATGAACCCCGACGTGTCGGTGGCCGAGACGGTGATCCCGCCGCTGACGTCGACCGTCGCGTACGACAGGCTCGCGGTCGTTGCTCCATCGACGGTGTTGCTGGCCCACAGCCCCTTGGCCGTATGATCCGTGTCCGAGCCGGCCACGAGGGACAGACCGCCACCCTCGATGCTCAGGCCCTTGCCGCGCACCCTGGTGTTCTCGGTAGCATCGATCGCGGCGATGCCGACGAAATCGGTATCGACGGTGGCGCTGATGGTCCCGGAACTGCTCGCACGGGCGAGGACTGCGCCGGCGGCATCGATCGTCGGATCCGCCGTGGGCGGCGTTGCCGCGCCCAGCGCGTCCGCGTCGCCCAGTTCCACCTCGGTGGTGCGGTCGACATCGATGCTCAGTTCGACCGCGTCGAACATCAGCGAGAAATCGGCGAGAATCGGAACCTGGAGGTTGCTGGCCGCCGAGAAGTCGACGGTGACCTCGGTGACGTCGTCCGCCGAGACCACGACGGCGGCAGCGGTCGAGCCGATGGTGCCGCCGCCCGTCTGGTCGATCGTCGCGGCGGCGTCGAGCGTCACCGTGCTGATGTTGGTCACGGTGGTGGCGATGGCGACGTTTTCACTGCCGAAGCTCAGGCCCTGCAGTGTCACGTCGGAGACGTCGAGCGTGATGGCGACACTGGTGTCGGCGGACAGTTCGACGGTCGCGCCCGACAGATGGGCCGCGCCGATGCTCACGGTGGCAGAGTTGGTCGAGGTCAGCGCTACCTGGTCGAATGCAGCTCCGAGTATCTCCGTACCGGTGGCGTTGCTCACCGCGGCAACGATGCTGGAATCGACCTGCGCCTTGACCAGAAGCGCACCGCTGGCGGCGACCGAACCGCTGACGCTGACACTGGCAGTGCCGCCGACCATGGCGCTGAGCGACTCGAGTGTGCTTCCGGTCCCCGTGGCGGTGCCGGCAGCGGCGCTGCGCGCCTCGAGCGAAATCGCGCCACCCGAGAGCTGCGCGCCCGCAGCCACGGTCAGCGAAGTGTTCGCCGCCGCTGTCGCGGCGATGGTCTGCCCCGTTCCGGCGCTGGTGTCCGAAAGGCTGGACAGGGCGGTCAGCGACAGGGCCGCGGTGCCGGTGGAGAGCACGGCACCGGCGCTCACCGAGATCACCTCGGCCGTCACGGTGATGGAGTGATCCTCAAAGCCGCTGGTACCGGCGAAGGTCACCGTATCGGTGCCCAGCCCCCCGCCCACCGACAGGTCGAACCCCAGCCCGGTCCCGAGGCCCTCGAGCGCCAGCGTGTCGTCGCCGGAGGCGAGCAGGATCACGACGCCGGATGTCGGCGCCGCGAAGTAGATCTTCTCGAAGGCGGTCCCGCCATTGTTCTCCAGCACGAAGTCGTAGGCCTCGTAGCCGGAATCGGTGCCGTCGACCGGCCGCAGGCGGGCGTTGACCCCGCCGTTGCCGTTGAGTTCGGACATGTCGACGGTGACGACGCCGCCGGAGGCGCTGACCGTGGCGGGTTCGAGACCGGCAAAGCGATGCTGCCTGCCATCAAGGTCGAAAAGCCCGGAATCGGCGCCGGTCGGCAGATAGACGGCGTTGTCGAAACCGGCTTCGAGCACCAGCGTGTCGAATCCGCCGGCGCCGCCATCCATCACTCCGTCGACCCAACCGGCCGCGAGCACCACGAAGGTATCCTCGTTGCCGGCGGCCCCCTGGAGATTCTCGACATTGCCGAACGTGACGCCGCCGACCGATCCGGCGTTCTCGCCGGTGATCGACCAGCCGGCCGCGTCGTCGCTGTCGAAGACGATACGGTCGTCCCCTGCCCCGCCATCAAAGTCGAGCGGGGGCATCACATGTCCGCCGAAGGATGCGACGTCGACGGTCAGCGTGTCGGCGCCGGCGCCGCCCTGGATCGCGATCGCGGATATCTCGGCGAGGTCGCCGAAGGCCAGCAGGGCGTTGTCCGAGCGATCGCGAATCTCGACGCGCTGGGCGGTGACCGCCTGCTCGCCGATCTGCTGGCTCTCTTCGACCAGCCGCACGATCATGTCGCGATCGAGACCGTCGTCATATTGCGCGAGACTGACGCCGAGCACGTCGGCATTCATCAGCAGCCGCGGCTCGAGCGCATCGAAGACGATGCGATCCCCGATCCCTGCCGCACGGCGTCCTCCGGTGTCCATCGCCGCCGTTGCCGGACGGAACGCGGAGCGCTTGCCATGCCGGCCCCGGGGCTTGCCCCACAGACCGCGCGACGTGAACGGATAGGCCAAGCCGCATCCCTCCCAAAAGGACAACGGTCGACAAGGCGACATCCACCGCCATGATCGCCGCAAGAGCGCCTAAGTGGTCATGCCTACTGAATCGAGACGATCAGAGCACGACAGCAATAAACAAAGCGACGCGCCGACTACTAAACCTGAGCGGAAACGCCGTGGCAGTGCGTATCCGAACAACTGACGCGTGCCGCGCGGACACGTGTGCCGGGGCGCCCTCAGGCTGCGCCGTTATGGTTCATAAAAGGTAAATGCCCCAAGGGCATGGCTGCCCCCGGCGTTGATTTTACGCATGATTCGGCTTGGTGCGCCGACAAAAATCAGTTGCTGACCGGCTCCGCCGGTGCGCCTGCCGCGCTGCCTTCGGCGCCCATACGCTCCACCATCGGACCGAAGTTCCGCAGCGAAGCCAGGTGAGCATAGATCACCTCGAGCTCGTCGGCCTTGGCGAGCTCGCCCAGGGTCTCCGCCGGCAGGGCCTTCAGCTTGGCGCGGTTGATGACCTTGAAGCCCCCCAGCGTGAGCTGCTGGCCGGTCTTGAGCTTGACCTGAGCCTGCATCGGCTCGAACAGGTCGAGATCGGCGAGCTTGCGGCACAGACCCTGCGTCCGCTGGAACTGCGCTTGGTAGACCTGCAGGAAGTTGAGGACGTTCTTAAGGTACTGGGTACGTTCGCCGTCCTTGTCGAACAGCCGTTCGCCGCGCCCCTCGGTATTGACGCCTGAAAAGTCCTCGTCGAGGCACAGCGTGAAGGTCTTGCCGTCGTCCGTCGAGGAAAAGACGAACGGATATCGGCGCACGAAGGCCGGGACGTACTTGGCGTCCCAGGTGCCGTCCTTGTCGACGTACAGGTTCTCGCCGTCGCGGACACCGAGCAGGACCACCGGAACGACGTCGCCCTCGCCCGCAAAGACAACCGGATAGGCGGCGGAGGCGACGGCAACCTCGGCGGCCACCAGCGGCACCGAGTTCACCCGGCCGGCAAAGCCGTAGTCGGTGCCGGTCTTGATGTACCAGTCGCGGTGACGCTGCTGTGAAACCGGAACGGCGCGTTCGTAGATCAGCAACTGCGTCGCCAATGGACCCTCCTGAGAATAAGCGCAGTAGGGGTAGCGGCTAGTTCGCACCGTGTCTAGCTGGCGTCACAAGTGCTTAGCGGAATTGCAGAAATACCCTGCAGCGTCGACCTTGCCGGCCCGGCCGGAGGGGATGGAATCGTCAACGGACTCCGCCTTCAGGAGCCCGCGCCGCTCCAGTTCGGCGCGCAGGTCGGGCGGCAGCTCGCGACAGGCGCAGTTCGCCGCGTGGCCGGCATGCCACTCGAGGCGCTGTTCCAGGGTGGGATTGCGCGGCATCTTGTGCGCCAGATGCCACTCCCGATTGAGTTTCGGGCGGGGGGCCGCGCGGGTCTCGGGAGCGGGCATCGGACGAACCTCTCAGTGCATGCGATCGGCCTTGTGGAAGTAGGTGCGGGCGGCGGCAACCACCTGCGCATCGGTGGGATGATCACTGGGCTGGATGTCCCACACCTTCTTGGCGACCTCCGGGAAGTGTTCGTTGAGGTAGCCTGCCAGGACCGTCTTGGCCTTGCCCGGCCCGACGATCAGGATCGCCTTGGCCTTGCCCAGGGCCTTGCCCACGGCCTCCAGCATGGCGTGGTCCATTTCGACCGTGCCGAGGCCGACGTGATCCGCCTTGCGGTGCAGGTGATGGATCGGCCGCGTGTCGTGCAGCTTCACCTCATCCGCTTCCGAGGCTGTGATCTCGAACACCTTGGCCTGCTTCTGATCGATCCAGACGCATGCATGATAGGTCATCGACGTGTCTCGCTTTCCTTGACGTTTTCTTGTGCGGCGGAGGCGGAACCCCAGCCGATGACCAACACTAGTCCGGTCGGCAGGGCGCCGATTTGCGCTGAGTCAAATCGGCGCCCGCAACTCAAGCGGCAGCGTCGGCTGCGGCGAGACGGGGCGCGTCGGCCGTCCAGCCCCGCATGGCGACGACGGTCACCGCGCCGAAGCCGAAGACAAGCAGCACGAGCGTGATCAGCCAGCCCAGCACCGGCAGCAGGCCGAGCAGGAAGGCAGCGACCAGACCCGCCGCCAAGACCCCGACGCGCTTTCCGGTCGTGTCGACCGTCAGCATCGCCTGCATGACGCGCAGCATCAGCAGGAAGGCGCCGAAGACATAGGCCAGGGCGCAGGCGACGACGACGAACACCAGCACGAAGGGCAGCAGAACCAGGCCCACCAGCGTCATGGCGAACACCGGCACCAGCCCGACGATGGCCGAGAAGCCCAGGATGCCGACCAGCAGGTTCCGGAAAGGTCGACGCGCGGCGCTGTCCTCGAGCGCCTGCACGCGGCGTGGCGCCAGCGCGATGATCGCGGCCCCCATGGCGAAAAGGAACAGCCACCACAGCGCAGCGCCCCAGATCGCCGGCCAGACGCCGCGCACGGCGTGCTCGGCGGTCTTGCCGGCCTCGGCGACGTAGTCGGGCGTGCTCAGTACCTCGAACTTGACTCGCTCGGGCGGGGCGACCGTCGTCGGCACGGCGATTTCCTTGGGTGCCCGGATGGTCAGGATGCCGTCGATCCGGGCTGCCGAGCCGAAGCTGAGGCTCTCACCGTAGAAGTTCATGTCCCCGGCAATGGCGGCATCGAGCGTCAGCGTACGCGAGGCGGTCACCGCGGCTCCGTTCACCGGGCGCCCGATGGTGATGCTCTCACCGGCAAGGCGGACGTTACCGCCTACCGGGTCGGAGCTCGACAATACGATCGAGTTGGCCATCGCGGTGACGTCACCGCCAACCGGTGCATTCAGCCTGACGGCGAAGCCGGCGGCGTAGACATCGCCGGCGACGGCCGCATCCACGACGACGTTGTAGCCGGCAAGATGGGCGTCCCCGGCGACGGTCCCGTCTAGATCGACGTCGTAGCCGGCCATGAACACGTCGTGCCCGACCGGTTGATCCACCCGGGCGGCCTGCCCGGCCGCGTATTGGTCGCCACCCAGAACCATGCCGGATTCCTGGGCCTGTGCGGCCGTGGCCACGAGGCCAAGGCACGCTAGCATCATCAGCAAGCTTCGCATCGATCGATTCCTTTCACGCCCCATGGGGCAAATGGTTCAAGTATGAGCAGCCTCGCCCGACTCCGCGGCGAGGCTGATGAAGACCGGCGCCGGGACGTGACCCTGCCACGGCCGGAACTGAGGCGCAGCAAAGCGCTGCCAGAAGCCGGGGAAGGGATCACGCCGCCCCGGATAGGCTCTAGCCACCAGACGCTCCCCCGCTTCCAGCGCCCCGGCCAAGCCCGGCCCGGGCAAGGCCTGGGCGAGCGGGCCGGCAGAAATATACCCGGCGCGGTACCCCTCCCCGAGGTGACCGACGAGTGCGGGCGGGAGCGGCATGCCGATGTCGAGCGTTACCGCATTGGGCAACCGGTTGCGGAAGACCACGATGAGTTCCGCGCTGCGAGGCACCCCGTTTGCGGCAAAGAGCGCGTCGAGATCGGTGACGGCCTGCCGGATGGCGGCGGTGGTCGAGGCCTCGTCGAGCCCGCAGAAGCGCGTCAGAAAGGCAAATGGCTCCGGTCCTCGCCGCCGCTGCGGCGCCCGCCCGTGCGGCTGCCGCATGGCCGAGGATATCTGCACGAAGTTGTTCACCCGCGTGATGCCCGGCACGGCGGCCACGGCGGCCTCAAGCCGGCGGTTCTGGTCGGCACTCGGGAGCGTACCGGAGAGGGTCACCACGCCGTCCTCGACGGCGAGAGTAACGGTCCGATCGGCGGCGCCGATGGCATTCCACATCGCGACGCGCACACTTTCGGCCAGATTGTCGTCGACGCTCTCATTGCCGACGAGCGGCTGGGTGCCCGGATCGATCGGGGGCCGCGCGTGCGGCAGCACATGCAGCCGGTCAGCAACCTCCGGCGTGGCGTCGAGTGGCGGGCGGGCGGGTCGAGTGGACATCAGGCACTTCCTCCTCGAGACACCATCCACCTAGAGCGCCGGGAGCGCTCCGGTCTTGAGCCACATCAAAGTCGGAGGCGGGCAAGGACGGCAGTATGCACCCACAGCAACAGGAGGTCGAAGATGAACGACGATCCGAAGGACCAGGACAAGGGCGACGCCAAGAGCGCGTGGCAGACATTCACCGAGGAAGTCGAGGTGGCCGGCCATCAGCTGGTCGAGGAAATCAACCGGCTGGTGGCGGAAGGTAACGTCCGCAAGATCCAGATGCGCAGCGAGAGCGGCGACATCTTCCTCTCGATCCCGCTGACGGCCGGGGCGGTGGCCGGCGGCGTCGTGGCGCTTGCCGCGCCGTGGCTGGCGGTCATCGCGGCGATTGCCGGGCTGGTGGCCAAGGTCAAGCTCGAGGTCGTCCGCAGCGGCCCGGCCGACCAGCAGCAGCCGCCCAAGGACATCACGCCGGACGACACACACTCGATCTGAACCGCATGACCACGATCTCGCACATCCTGCTCGAACTGGCTCGTGAACCGGGGCACCCGCAGGGCGACCGCAGCCACGGCTACCACCTCTACCTGCCGCTGAAGGAGGACGGCACAATCGACGTGACCGCCTACGAGAAGAACCGACCGGCCTGCCGCGTCCGGCGTTTCCGACCGAACGAGACGGAAACCCACGGGCGCGTCCGGCACGGACCGGGTGGCCGGTGGTTTTTCGACTACGATCTCGACAGGGACTCCGACGACGAAGCGGGCTTCAGACTTGGCACCGAGCGCTTCGTGCCGGGGGAATACGTGTCGGTGCGCGAGGACGACGGCAAGCTGCACACGTTCCAGGTCATCCTGGTCCGCCCCGAGTAGTCGTCACGACGGGAGCGCAGAGGCCCGCGCGCCATTCAACGCCGCGGGCCTTCGCGCAACTGCCTGTCGTCAAAAGGTCTCGTAGCAGTCGTCCGGGTAAGGATATTCGCCCTCGCCCTCGCCGTAATCGGGGAGAAGGGCCAGCAGCAACTGAAGCTGCTGCTCGCGGGTATAGTCGAACTGCTCGGGCAGCAGGAAGCCGAGGATCTCGCACGCCTCTTCGTCGGTCTCGTCCTCGACAAGCGACTCCTCGACGTCGTTGACGAAGCCGGCATTGAAGCACTCGCGGGCCTTCTCGAACCAGAATTCGCGATTCAGGGTCGACTGATCCTCGGCATACTGGAACAGTTCCTTCCAGGCAGCGCGCTCCTCACCAGTCGTCTCGCCGGCCGGCCCGATGATCTGGGAATCCGTTGTATCGTACTCGCCGATCTCGCAGGCATCGTCCAGGGTCACGCAGACATCGTCGGTGTTGCACAGCCGCACTGCCCCGTGGAACAGCAGGACCTGAGTGCCCTCCTCGTCGACGTTGAAATCGAACTCGGTGCCGCGCACACCGATGGTACCGGTCGGCGTGGTGATCAGGTAACGATCCTTGGAGGCAACGCCGGTGGCAAAACGGAAGGTGCCGGCCAGCGCGTTGATGGCAAGCTTGCCAGCCGAGTTGTCCCCGCGCAGCAGATAGTCCTCGATGGTGAGCACGGAGTTCGGGCCGACGACCAGTTCCGTCTGATCGGAGAACTTGATCTGCACCTGCCCCTCGGCACCGGTGCGAACGACATCGCCGATATTGAGATCGGCACCGACCGTCAGCACCCGGATGATGCCGCTGGTCTCGGCCTCGGCCTGCGGATCGACCCCCAGGGCGGTACCGCTCGCGGCCCACGCCACAGACGGCGACAACCCGAGAAGAGCCAGAACCGCTACTCCCGCGGCCCGGCGCACAGCGTCCACTATTCGCATCTCAAACCCCTCTCCGAACCGCCGCCCCGCGGCCGCCCACGCATTGTTCCCGGCAGACATGACACACTTTTGACAATAGCACGTCCATTGGCCGTGACGACCCGAAAAGCCTATTGCCCAAGAAATGACACGGTGCTTATTTTGCTTAGTTTTTGGGCGCTGCAGAGTCAACGATATGCACTATCACGATATCACGAAGATATCGACCGCCACTCCTGAACTCCCCGTCTGGCAGTATCTCAAGCAACTCTACGATCGCCACCTACCCAACCGGTCCGGACAGCTGGCCAGCTACATCCCCGAACTCGCCGCGGTCGAGCCCGACGGCTTCGGCATCAGCTTCGCCACGACCGACGGCTTCGTCTACGAGATCGGCGACACCGAGCGACAGTTCACCATCCAGTCGGTGTCGAAGGCGGTCATCTACGGCCTTGCGCTCGAGGATCACGGGCACGACGTGGTGCTGAGGAAGATCGGGGTCGAGCCCTCCGGGGATGCGTTCAACTCGATCACCTTCGACGAGAAGAACAACCGGCCGTTCAACCCGATGGTCAATGCCGGCGCGATTGCGGCCAGCGCCCTGATCCGGGGCGACAGCCACGAGGAGCGCTACCAGCGCATCCTCGATATCTTCGAGCGGTTCACCGGCAGGCGGCTGGCCCTCGATGCGGCCGTCTACCAGTCGGAGAGCCTCACCGGTCACCGCAACCGCGCCATCGCATATCTCGAACTCAATTCGGGGATGATCGATGGCGACATCGATGCGCATCTCGACCTCTATTTCCGCCAGTGCTCGCTGCTGGTCACCACCCGCGACCTGGCCCTGCTCGGAGCCACGCTCGCCAATGGCGGCATCAACCCGGTAACGCGCAAGCGCGCGATCTCGGCCGACAATGTGCGCGCGGTGCTGTCGGTGATGAATACCTGCGGCATGTACGACTATGCCGGTGGCTGGCAGTTCGACGTGGGGCTGCCCGCCAAGAGCGGCGTCGGCGGCGGTATCACCGCGGTGCTGCCCGGCCAGCTGGGGATCGGGGTTTACTCCCCGCGGCTCGACGCGGTCGGCAACAGCGCCCGCGGCGTCGGCGTCTGCGAGGACATCTCGGCGAACTTCCGCCTGCACCTGTTCCAGGACCGGGGGTCCGGCCTCGTGCCGTTCCGACGCCTCTACCGGGGCGACGAGGTGCATTCACGCCGGATGCGCCGCGGCGCACAGGCCAAGAAGCTCGATCGCTTCGGACACCTGATCTCCGTCTACGAGCTGCAGTCGGAACTGGGGTTCAGCGAAGCCGAGCGGGTGACGCGGCGGCTGATCGAGGACCTGAGCAGCGCCTACTACTTCATTCTCGACCTGACGCGGGTGGTGCGGATGGACGCGGTGGCGCTCGATCTGCTCAACGCGGCGCGGCGAACGCTGCAGGAGGCCGGCAAGACGTTCGCCATCGTCACCGTCTCCGACGAGGTGCCGGCCGAGTTCGAACAGCAGATGCACTTCCCCAGCATCGACCTCGCGCTCGAGTACTTCGAGGACCGACTGCTTGAACAGGCCGGAGCGCAGGACGAGACGACGAGCGTGCCGCTTGCCGAATTCGACCTGCTCGCCGGGCTCGACGCCGGCATGATGGCACAGCTCGAGGCCGAACTGATGCCGCAGCCCTTTGTCCCCGGCCAGACCCTCATCGCCCAGAACGTGCCGGCCGACGACCTGTTCTTCCTGATCTCGGGGCGGGTGGAGGTTGCCGTTCGCATGGGGAATGGTCCGAGCCATAGGGTCAGCACGGTCGAAAGCGGCACGATGTTCGGGGAACTGGCCCTGTTCGGCCGGGCGCCGCGCACGGCCGACGTCATCGCGGTGACCGAGGGGTTGGCGATGGTGCTCGACCGCGCGGGCATCGAGCGTCTCGCCGCCTCGGCCCCGAAGACCTGGTCGGCATTGCTGCTCGCGGTGGGATCGAGCCTGTCGGAACGGTTGCGTCGGGCGAACGGGGAGATCCGGGCGCTGTCCCGCTAGGCGCGCCGGCCGTCGGGCATCGCCGGCCGGAAAGGCGCTGACAAGTCCGGGCGCAGCCGCTAGCCTTGCTGCATGAACGCCATCACGACGCCCCGCACCGCCCGTTCCGTCTGCCCGCACGATTGCCCCTCGACATGCGCGCTGGATGTCGAACTCATCGACGCGCGCACGATCGGCAGGGTGCGCGGAGCCAAGGACGATCCCTATACGGCCGGGGTCATCTGCGAGAAGGTGGCCCGCTACTCGGAGCGTATCCACCATCCCAACAGGCTGCTCTATCCGCTCCGCAGGATTGGCGAAAAGGGCGATGGGGGCTGGCAGCGGATCAGCTGGGACGCGGCGCTGGACGAAATCGCCGGGCGCCTGCTGGCCATCGAGGCCGAATATGGGTCCGAGGCGGTCTGGCCGTATTTCTACGCCGGCACGATGGGGCACGTACACCGGGACGGCATCGAGCGGCTGCGGCGTGCGCGGGGCTACTCCAACCAGTACGACACCATCTGCACCGGCACCGCCTGGCCGGGCTACTTCGCCGGCGCCGGGATACTGGCCGGCCCCAACCCAGAAGAGATGGCGGAGAGCGACTGCGTGGTGATCTGGGGCACCAATGCGGTGGCCACCCAGGTCAATGTGATGACGCATGCCGTGCGGGCCCGCAAGGAGCGCGGGGCCAGGATCGTCGTCATCGACATCTACCGCAATGGCACCATGGAGCAGGCCGACATGGCGCTGCTGCTGCGCCCCGGCACCGACGGGGCGCTCGCGGTGGCGACCATGCACGTGCTGCTCAGGGACGGCCTCGCCGATCGCGCCTACATGGCTCGCTTCACCGACTTCTCGCCGCAGTTCGAGGCCCATCTCAAGGCGCGGACGCCGGAATGGGCGGCCAGCATCACCGGGCTCTCCGTGGCGGAGATCGAGGCCTTCGCCCACCTCGTGGGGACGACGCCGCGCAGCTTCTTCAGGCTCGGATACGGCTTCACCCGCCAGCGCAACGGCGCCACGGCGATGCACGCGGCCCTGTCGATCCCGGCGATGACAGGGGCCTGGCAGCATCGCGGCGGTGGCGCCTTCCACACCAATTCCGGGATCTGGAGCCTCGACAAGTCACTGATCGAGGGAAACGACCTCGGCCCCGGGGGGCGCGCGCTCGACATGAGCGAGATCGGCAAGGTGCTCACCGGCGACCCCACGGCGCTGAAGGGCGGCGCACCGGTCAAGGCGCTGTTCATCCAGAACACCAACCCGGTCAATGTCGCCCCAGAGCAGGAACTGGTCAGGGCCGGTTTCGCCCGCGAGGACCTGTTCACCGTGGTCCACGAACAGTTCATGACCGAGACGGCGCGGATGGCGGACATCGTGCTGCCCGCCACGATGTTTCTCGAGCACAACGACTATTATCGGCGCGGCGGGCACACCCGCCTGCTGTTCGGTCCGGCGCTGGTCGAGGCCCCGGGCGAGTGCCGCTCGAACTTCGAGGTGGTGAACGCGCTGCTGCGGCGGCTTGGCACGGAGCACCCTTCCCTGCACCTCAGCGATCGCCAGATGGTGGCCGAGACGCTCGACCGCTCCGGCCTCGGCAAGCTCGAGGAGATCGAGGCCGTCGGCTTCGTCGATCGCGACCCGCCCGAGCACAAGGCGCATTTCCGCGACGGCTTCGCCTGGCCGGACGGGCGCTTCCGCTTCTCCCCCAACTGGCAGGGCACGGCGGAACGGAAGGGCTACCTGTGGGTCTGCGATCCCGCCGAGATGCCGCGCTTCGCCGACCATTGGGACGTCACCGAGCGGGTCGACGACGAAACCCCGTACCGGCTCGCCACCAGTCCTTCGCGCAGCTTCCTCAACTCGAGCTTCGCCGAGACCCCCGGCAGCCGCAAGCGGCAGCCGCACCCTACCGTGCTGATCCATCCCGCCGATGCCGCCGATCTCGGGATTGTGGAGGCAGAGCGCGTGGTACTCGGCAACCGGCGCGGACGGGTGGAACTGACCGCCGCGC
>NZ_JAYRYM010000111.1:0-12153 GCF_041917035.1 Devosia sp.
AGCAGGCGCCGGGCCTTGTCGAGGTTGGCGTTGTCCGGCCAGGAGTTGAGCGGCGCGAAGCGTTGCTGGCCGGCGCCCCCGCCGCCGCGACCGTCACCGATGCGGTAGGTGCCGGCGCTGTGCCAGGCCATGCGGATGAACAGCGGACCGTAGTGCCCGAAATCGGCCGGCCACCAGTCCTGTGAATCGGTCATCAGCGCCGCGAGGTCCTTCTTCAGCGCTGCCAGATCGAGCGACTTGAAGGCCTCGGCATAGTCGAACGCCTGGCCCATCGGGTTCGACAGCGCCGAGTGCTGATGCAGGACGGACAGGTCAAGCTGGTTGGGCCACCAGTGGCGATTGGTCGTCCCGGTCGATCCATGTACCACCGGGCACTTGCCGGCGCCGTCTTCGGCCATTGCATCCATCGATTGTCTCCATCGGTTTCGGCCCTCCGAGGGCCTAAAGGTCCAGGCAGCAAGCCACAAACGGCGGAGACGGGAGCCCGGCGGAACCGCTCCCGCTGGAACCCCGACGGTCTGCCGTGGTTGTGTTGTGCGGCACTATGGCCAAGTCGGTTGGATAAGGCCAATTGATTGCGCTACTCGCCATGATAACCTGGCCTGATGACGACCACTCTTCGCCAGCTTTCCTATGTCGTGGCGCTCGGCGAGACCGGGCATTTCGGCCGGGCCGCCGAGCAGTGCCGTGTCACGCAGCCTGCCCTCAGCCAGCAGATCCGGCAGCTGGAGGAGAGCTGCGGCTCCCCCCTGTTCGACCGGCTGGGAAAATCGGTCCGACCGACCCCGCTGGGTCGCGAGCTCATCGAGCGGGCCCGGCCGATTCTCGAAATGAGCGCCGAACTCGACGCCTTCCTTGCCGGCCGGCACGGGCGCCCGGGCCGAGCGCTGCGGTTCGGCCTGATCCCCACCGTCGCGCCCTACCTGCTGCCGCGGATATTCCCTAACCTGCACAAGGACCTGGGTGATGTGAGCTTCACGGTGAGCGAAAGCCGTACCGACCAGCTGCTGGCCGCACTCGGCGACGGCAGCCTCGACCTGGCGCTGATCGCCAGCGACCCGCACCCGGGCGGCCCGCGGCTCGTCTCCACCCCCCTGTTCGCCGATGAGTTCGTGCTGGCGACGCCCCCGGAGGATGCGGCCGGCGACCCCATGCCGCTCGCCGACATCGACGGCGACCGCGTGCTGCTGCTCGACGAGGGACACTGCTTCCGCGACCAGGCGATCGCGGCCTGCGCGCTCGACCCAGCCACGCGGCGTCGGACCTTTGCGGCGACTTCGCTGTCGACCCTGGTCGAGTTCGTCGCCAACGGCCAGGGCATCACGCTCTTGCCGCAGATCGCGGTGCGCAAGGAGAGTTCCGGCAATCGCATCCGCATCCACCGGCTGCAGGCGCCCGGGGCGCGCCGCGTGCTCAGGCTGGTCTGGCGTGAAGGAACGCCGTTCGGCGGCATCTACGAGGCGGTCGCCGAGTGTATCCGCCGCTGCGGCGCGGAAGCCGCCATGGCCGCGCCGGCTTAGGTGGCCCGGCGGCGACGGATCATCGAGTCGGCGGTGTAGATCACCAGCGACAGCCAGATCAGCCCGAAGCTGGCGAGCCGCGTGGCGTTGAGGTGTTCGCCGAACACCCCGATCGCCAGCAGAAACGCGATCGAGGGCGCGATGTACTGCAGCATGCCCATCGTGGTCAGCCGCAATCGCTGTACGGCAAAGGCAAACAGCAAAAGCGGGACAGCCGTTGCCGGCCCGGTGAGCAGCAGCAGCAGCAGCGTCGCCGGGTCGCCATGCGGGCCGATCGTGCCGTCGCGCACCACGGTGAACACGATGTACCCCAGGGCCACCGGCGCCAGCAGCAGGGTCTCGATGAGCAGGCCTGCCGCCGAACTGGCCTTGATCGTCTTGCGCAGGTAGCCGTAGAGGGCAAAGGTCACCGCAAGGCCGAGCGCGATGAAGGGGATGCCCCCGATTCCGGCCGCCTGGATGGCAAGAGCGACAAGCGCCACCGCGACCGAAACCACCTGCCAGCGGCTCAGCCGCTCGCCGAGCAGCAGCATGCCCAGCGCCACGTTGACCATCGGATTGATGAAGTAGCCGAAGCTGGCTTCCAGCACCTGGTCGGTCTGTACGGCGTAGACGTAGATCAGCCAGTTCGCTGCGAGGAACAGCGCGGCGGTCGCCATCGAGCGGACCGCCCGCCAGTCGCGCAGCACGGCCCGGACTTCCGCCGTACGCCCGCCGACGACCAACAGGGCGCCGACCAGCAGCAGCGACCATATCGTGCGATCCGCCACCAGGATCGGCGGCTCGACGCCGCGCTGCAGCACCAGTTCGAACAGGATGGGGAGAAACCCCCAGAGCAGGTAGGCGGTGACGCCGGCAGCGAGGCCGCTGTCCTGCTGCTTGAGATCGGTTGTGCTGGAAACGGATGCCACGACGAGCCTTCCCGGCCGGAGGCCGATGACGCGGCGCTTCTAGCAGCCGATGCCCCGTCCGGCCAATCAGAGTTTGTGATTGCTTTCAGTGCCGGGCTTGATGCCGGTCAAACCGACACCACGTTGAATGCGTTGGTCTGCACCATGAACCTCAGCAAGGAGAAGCGGTCATGAAAGGCAAGGTCACCTGGGTCCTCGTCGCCGACGGCGGGCAGGCGAAGGTCTTCGAGCACCTCGGCCCCGGAAAGGGGCTGCGCGCCGTCGCCGGTCTCAGTTTCGAGGACGAGCATCTGCAGGCACGCGAGATCGTCAGCGATCGACCGGGCCGCAGCTTCTCCTCGGTGGGCCACGGCCGCAGTGCGATGCAGCCCTCGTCCGATCCGGTGGCACTGCGCGAGCGTCGCTTCGTCGAGCATCTCGCCGACGTCCTGGCCGAGAGGCTGGCGGCGGGAGCGTTCAGCCGGCTGATCGTCGCGGCCGCGCCGACGGCGCTCGGCGACCTCAGGCCCGCCCTCGGCAAGCCGCTGCGCGACGTGATCATGCTCGAGCTGCCCAAGGACCTGACCAAGCTCTCGACGCCTGATCTCGAGGCCAGTCTCGCCGCCCACCTGGCCATCTGAAAAGCACAGGCCCGCGGGTGATCGCGGGCCTTGCCTCAGCCTGTCCGCGGCGATCAGTTGGTGAACTGCACCGTCGACAGCATCTGGCCGGCCCGATAGGCGGCCGACCGCCCGTCCGACGCGATGCTCCAGTACACGAACTGCGTCGATCCAAAGCCCGGCTGCACATAGTAGAAGTTCTGGAACAGCAGCTCCTGGCCCGGCTCGCCGACCTGGTACTCGATGACGTTCCACGGCCGGCCGCCGATATTCTCGATGCGCTCCTTGAGCACCTGGACCTGATCAACCGAAATGTTGGAACCGACCGCCGCATTGTTGAGAATGGCGGAGCGATAGTCGGAGACGGCCACCGTCTCCTTCTCGGTGATGATGGTGAAGCCGATCGTCTCGTCGCCCGAGAAGTACAGGAATTCCTGCGCCCCCTGCGGAGCCTGCAGCACCCAGTCGCTGTCGTCGATACAGGCACTGAGCTTGATCTTCTGGCTGTTGATGGTGTCGCAGGCGAACGCCGGCGCGGCACTGATGACGAGCGCCGCAGCGCCCAGAAGCAAAGACTTGATCATTCCGGAGCGTCCCTCGGTGGATTTCCCCCTCTCCAGCTTGCTGTGACGACGACCGGCTGGCAAGCGGGATTCTGTTCGGGAACGGCACTTTGCCGCGCCCGCTCAGCGCTCCCCGTCGACCTCTTCCTCGTCGTCACCCTGCCCGGTCACCGCTTCGAGGAACTCGAGCAGCAGCGGGTCGAACAGGTCGGGTCGCTCGAGGCTGGGGAGGTGCGCCGTATCCTCGAGCACCACGGCAAAGGCGTTCTCGAGTTCCTCCGAGAGATCTTCGTGAATGGCGATGATGTCCGAGCAGTCGAGCTCGCCGACGACGAGCAAGGTCGGCGCCTGGATGCTGCCGACACTGTCGAACGCCGACTCGGGCCGCTCCTCCTGCGTCAGGCGCGGGTGGTTGAGGTGGATCTCGTTCATGGCGAGGAACAGCTCGCGCACCGGCCCGGTGACGCGCCCGGCCTCGCCATAGGGCCCATCGAGCCACTGATGGGCCTGGATGCGGTTGACGGTTCCGGTGTTGCCGCGCTCGAGGGCGTAGTCCGCGGCCTCCTCGAGTGCCATCACCTCGTCGTCGATCTCATAGCCCTCGGCGCCGGTGACGGCGGTACCGACCAGCACCAGCCCGATCGTGCGCTCGGGGTGCTCGAGCGCGAAGTCGATGGCGAGCCCGCCGCCCATCGAGCAGCCGACGAGGACGGCCGCGTGGATGCTCAGCCGGTCGAGCACCGCCTCGAGGTCGACCAGGTGGTTGAACGGCACGTCGGCGGTCTCGGTCTCGCCGAAGCCGCGCCGATCATAGCTGACGACGTGATACCCCTCTTCGGCAAGGGCGCGCATCTGCCCCGCCCACATGCGCCGGTCGGCCACTCCGGCATGCAGGAACACCACCGGGATGCCGAAGCCATCGGCCTCGCCGCGCAGGCTGGCGCCATCGAACTCGATCTCAAACGGTGCGGACATGGCGGTTCTCCTCGGCGATGACGGCGGCGTGTAGCACCGGCCGGACGCTGCGGCCAGTGCCTGACCGCAGGCTGAGCGCCGCGTTCAGGCGCCGTTCACGGGACCGCGACTAGACGGCCCGCCCATTCCAGATACCCCACAACGAGTATTGCCAAAATGGACAAGCGTTTCCCCATTGAAGACCAGATCGAGATGCTGGCCACGGCCCTGCGCGGTCGCGTCGTCACCCCCGCCGCGACCGACTACGACGCGCTGCGCGCCGTGGCGACCGACAATTTCGACCGCCGGCCCGCCGCGCTGATCCGCGTCGCCAATGCCGCCGACGTCGCCGCGGTGGTCAACTTCGCCCGCGCCACCGACCTGCCCCTCGCCATCCGCAGCGGCGGTCATTCGACCGCCGGCTACAGCAGCATCGACCATGGCCTCGTCATCGACCTGCGCGCGCTCGACGGCATCGAGATCGACGTCCTGGCCCGCACCGCATGGGTGGGCAGCGGACTGACCGCCGGGGCCGTCACCCGCGCCGTCGAGCAGCACGGACTGATCGTCGGCTTCGGCGATGCCGGCACGGTGGGCGTCGGCGGGCTGACGCTCGGCGGCGGCGTCGGGTACCTCGTGCGCAAGCACGGGCTGACCATCGACTCGCTGCTTGCGGCCGAGGTGGTCACCGCCGATGGCGACATCGTCATCGCCGATGCCGGGAGCCATCCCGACCTGTTCTGGGCGATCCGCGGCGGCGGCGGCAATTTCGGCGTCGTCACCCGGCTGCAGTTCCGCCTGCACCCGCTGCAATTCTTCTATGGCGGCCCGCTGGTGCTGCCCGCCACCGCCGAGGTGATCGCCGCCTATGTGGCGGCGGCCGAGGCGGCCCCGGAGACGCTCTCCACCATCGGCAACGTCATGCCGCTGCCGCCGGTGCCGTTCGTCCCGGCCGAGATGCACGGCCGGCTGGCCCTCGTCGCCATGCTCGCCTATTCGGGCGAGCGCGACGGCGCCGAGGCCGCGCTCGCGCCGTTCCGCGCCCTCGCCGCCCCGATCGCCGACCTGGTCGGCGAGGCACCCTACTCGTCCATGTACGCGATGGACCCGCCGCCCGAGGTCCGCGCCTCGGTCGCCATCCGCTCGCGCTACGTGACCCGTTTCGGCACCGCCGAGGCGGCGGCCCTCTTGGCCGCGCTCGAGGCCTCGGATGCGCCGATGAAGCTGGGCCAGCTCCGCCCCCTGGGCGGCGCCTATGGACGGGTGCCGGCCGACGCCACCGCCTTCGGTCATCGTGACGGGCGGCTGCTCGTCGCCTTCATGGCGATGTACGCCGACCGGTCGCACGCCGCCGGCCATGAGCGCTGGGCCATCGACGCGATGGCGGGCCTCAGGCCCGGCGCGCAGAGCCCGGCCTACGTCAACTTCCTCGCCCAGGAAGGCGCCCTCGGCCTCGCCGCCGCCTACCCCGCCGCCACCTGGCAGCGCCTGCGCGAGATCAAGCGGCGCTACGACCCGGAGAACCTGTTCCGGCTCAACCAGAACATCCCGCCCGCGGCCTGACGCCCGCGCCTCGGGACGACGCGACGGCCGGCGGGATGCGAGCCCCGCCGGCCGTTCGCATCCGCGAGGGCCGCTCAGCGGACCGCGACGATGAACAGGCGGGGGAAGCGCAGCAGCACCCGGCCGTCCGACAGGCGCGGATAGGCCTCGGCGATGCGCTCGAGATAGCGCCCGAGGAACAGCTCGCGCTCGTCCGCCGACAGCGGATCGACGAACGGCCGGAGGCCCGTGCTCTTCACCCACTCGACGATCGCCTCGGGGCCGGCGAGCGCGTGATTGTAGATGCTGTGCCAGATCTCGACGCGTCGCGCCGCCGGCCGCAGCGCGTCGTAATAGGTCGCGACCGGCGGCAGCGGCAGGCGGGCGGCATCGCCCAGCCGCTCGGCCCAGGGGCCGGACGCCGCCACCTCGCGCATCAGCACGTGGCTGGGCTCGGCCATGTTGTCGGGCATCTGCACGGCGAGCACGCCGCCCTCCGGCAAGGCCGCGACGACACGCGGCAGGACCGCGAGGTGCTCCGGCACCCACTGGTAGATGGCGTTGGCGAAGACGAGATCGGTCCCCGCCTCCGGCACCCACGCGCCGGCATCGGCTGTGCCGAACCGCGCCCCGGGCACGCGCTGCGTCGCCTCGGCCAGCATGCCGGGCGAATTGTCGAGCCCGATCACCTCGGCCGCGGCGAACCGCTCGACGAGCAGCTCGGTGGAGTTGCCGGGGCCACAGCCCATGTCGACGACGCGACGCGGGGCGGTGAGCGGCACCTGCGCGAGCAGGTCGCGGGCCGGACGCGTGCGCTCGTCCTCGAACTTGAGGTAGGCGGCGGGGGACCAGTCGGACATGGGCGCCTCGGGTGCGGATGCGGGAACACCCTGCCTTAAGCGCCCCGGCTTCGCGGGGGAATGGGGGATAGATTCTTTCGTGGCGTCCGGCACCTCGGCAGCATGGGCGATGGGCCTAGTATCGCATGACTCCGGATGGCGGGAATTACTCGCAACCATCTGAAATATATGACTTTTACCGAAGAGCGCCGGCGGAAGCGCCGTGCCGCCCGACCGGCTGCCGCAGAAAATCCACGTCTGCAACACAGCATCGCCGCGATGCTGAACGGCCCTGTCCCCGCGTCGCGCCGGGCCGGGGGACCGCCCGGCGCCTCCTGCCGCTAGGCGAGCCATGCGGAATTTGCTATGCGCGCGGCCGACAGCGTCCCCAACCCTACGAGCCGACTGGAGCCCCCCGTGAGTACGATCCTGAAGAGCCTGCCCAAGGGAGACAAGGTCGGCATCGCCTTTTCCGGCGGGCTCGACACCAGCGCCGCGCTGCTGTGGATGAAGCTCAAGGGCGCGAGGACCTACGCCTATACCGCCAATCTGGGCCAGCCGGACGAGGCCGACTATGACGAGATTCCGAAGAAGGCCATGGCCTTCGGTGCCGAGAAGGCGCGGCTCGTCGATTGCCGCACGCAACTGGTGCACGAGGGCATCGCCGCCATCCAGGCCGGCGCCTTCCACATCTCGACCGGCGGCGTGACCTATTTCAACACCACCCCGCTCGGCCGCGCCGTCACCGGCACCATGCTGGTCTCCGCCATGCAGGAGGACGGCGTCAACATCTGGGGCGACGGCTCGACCTTCAAGGGCAACGACATCGAGCGCTTCTACCGCTACGGCCTGCTGACTAACCCGAACCTGAGGATCTACAAGCCCTGGCTCGACCAGCAGTTCATCGACGAACTGGGCGGGCGCGCCGAGATGTCGGCCTTCATGTCGGCCAACGGCTTTGCCTACAAGATGAGCGCCGAGAAGGCCTATTCGACCGACAGCAACCTGCTCGGCGCCACCCACGAGGCCAAGGACCTCGAACAGCTCGACAGCGGCATCCGCATCGTCAACCCGATCATGGGCGTCGCCTTCTGGCGACCCGAGGTGGCCGTGCCGGCCGAAACGGTGACGGTGCGCTTCGCCCAGGGCCAGCCGGTGGCGCTCAACGGGCAGAATTTCGCCGATCCGGTGGCGCTGTTCCTCGAGGCCAACGCCATCGGCGGCCGGCACGGGCTGGGCACGAGCGACCAGATCGAGAACCGCATCATCGAGGCCAAGAGCCGCGGCATCTACGAGGCGCCGGGCATGGCGCTCTTGCACATCGCCTACGAGCGGCTGGTGACCGGCATCCACAACGAGGACACCATCGAGCAGTACCGCATCAACGGGCTGAAGCTCGGCCGCCTGCTCTACCAGGGCCGCTGGTTCGACAGCCAGGCCCTGATGCTGCGCGAGACGGCGCAGCGCTGGGTGGCCAACGCCGTGACCGGCGAGGTGACGCTGGAGCTCAGGCGCGGCAACGACTACTCGATCCTCAATACCGAGAGCCCCAACCTCACCTACGCGCCCGAGCGGCTGAGCATGGAAAAGGTCGAGGACGCGCCCTTTTCGCCGGCCGACCGCATCGGGCAGCTGACCATGCGCAACCTCGATATCGCCGACACCCGCGCGAAGCTGGAGATCTACGCCAAGACCGGGCTGGTCTCGATCGGGGAAGGTGGCGAGATGTTCAGGATCGAGGGGGGGAAGGAGTAGCGGGGGGCACTTCGGCGACGGGACTCGGTGTCCTGCGGTCTCGGAGCTGGGTGGGGGCGTTGGCGATTGGATCGCCTCCCTTCTCCCCTTGAGGGAGAAGGTGGCGCGAAGCGCCGGATGAGGGGTCTGCGACGCCGGCAAAACACCCCTCATCCGCCCTTCGGGCACCTTCTCCCTCAAGGGGAGAAGGCGATCCCGACTGCTGCCCAAGCCATGAGGGAGACCCGACTGACGGATCTCAGATCAACGCAAACCGATAGCCGCATGCCCTGCTAACGCTCCGACCAATCCGAGACGGCATCCACAAACGCCTGATCGGTCGGTTCCAGAGCGCCAGAGGCTACTGCCTCGGCCTGCAGCCTTGCCATCACCTGATCGAGCGCGACTGTGACGCCATCGCTCGTCCGCAGCCGCTCTGCCGCAGCGAGATAGTCCTCGGCATCCTCCATCCTGTCGAGAATAGCGCGGCGTGCGAACTCCTCGGGAGACACACCCGACTTCGCGGCAAGCTCGAAAAGGACTGCCAGAGCTTCAGCGTTCAACGGGACCTCGAACATCGCACGTCTCCCAACGGCTGAAGGATAGGCGCTCTTCCCAAGCATGCAAACCGAGGGCCGGGCTTGAGTTCGAGGACGCGCCGTTCTCGCCCAGCGCCGTCGATGGACCCCGGCCTGCGCCGGGGCGACACCGTAGTGGGGGCTGGAACAAGAGGGCAGCGGGGGAGTGGCCACACTGCTTCTGAGCGGGCATTGCTGCTGCCCTTGGACGCCGGATAGCGTGGCGCCATGAAGCTTGGGTTCGAAGAATCGCAGACTCCCTACGACAGTGGCTCCCAGCAGGCCCGGGTGTGGACCGAGGGCTGGGTGGCGAGGGAAATGTTCTGCATCAACTGCGGCAGCCCGAGGCTCGCGCAGCTTGCGAACAACAGTCCGGTTGCCGATTTCGTTTGTCCCGTCTGTGCGGAGCAGTTCGAGGTCAAGGCCAAGCGCGGGCAGAGCCTCGGAACCACCGTCGCCGACGGCGCCTACGACAGCAAGATCGCCCGGCTCACCTCCGCAACCAACCCGCACCTGCTCGTCCTCAACTACGACCGCGAGGCGCGCGAAGTCCGCAACGCCTGCATTGTCCCCAAGCACTTCTTTGTCCCGGAGATCATCCAGGCACGGCCACCCCTGAAGCCCACCGCACGGCGTGCCGGCTGGCGAGGCTCGAACATCCTGATCGGCAAGGTGCCCGAGGCGGGCCGCATCTTCGTTCTGCGCAACGGCATCGCCGAACCCAGGGACGCGGTCCTCGCCAAATGGAAGAGCACGCTGTTTCTCAAGCGGGCCAGCATCGAGGCGCGCGGCTGGCTCATCGAGGTGATGAAGTCCGTGGACGCAATCGGCCGCCCGGAGTTCGAGCTCAGCGATGTCTATGCCTACGAGGCGCGGCTGAGCAGCATCTATCCCGGCAACAACAATGTCCGGCCCAAGATCAGACAACAACTGCAAGTGCTGCGGGACAACGGCTATCTGGAATTTCTCGGCGGCGGGCGCTATCGTCTGCGCGCGGGAGGGCCCTGAAATGGCATGGTTCCGGAACCACTACCACTGCGGCGACTGCGGCACGGACTGGGAGGACGAGTGGTCCTGCAGTTGCGACGACGAATGCCCCAAGTGCGGCTCTGGGGACTGGTCTCCGGTGGAGAGCGAGGACTTGACATTCCTCGTTGAACCCGAGGAAGGCCGCTTCGCGATCTACGAGTCCCCGCTCAGCGCCGATGACAAGCCGCGCTATGGCCGGGTGGCGGTCGCGCCGAGCCCCGAAGCCGCGGCGGCGTACATCACGTACCGGCAGGCCGCGTATTGGGACTAACAGGACCGGAATAAATCTCCGTTTGTCCTGTGGTTCGGTAAACGGAGGTTCCCGCTTTCGCGGGAATGACTCCGGGGGATACTTGACCGCCTGTGGGGTCCTGGCCCGCCGGTGAATGGTCCGTGGGGGAGGGCGGCTCCCATCGCGCGGCCTCCCTTCTCCCCTTGCGGGAGAAGGTGGCGCGCAGCGCCGGATGAGGGGTCTACGATGCGGGCAAGAAACCCCTCATCCGCCCTTCGGGCACCTTCTTCGCCTTCAATCGCTCCGCTGGAGCGATTGATCGCTACGCGACCGGCTCGAAGTCCCGCAAGGGGAGAAGGCGGTCCCGACCGCTCTCAGCGCCGTTTTGCGATAGGCCTCCCCCTCTTGCCGGGGAGGACAAGGGCGCCCCTTACCGCGTCAGCTTCTTGTAGCTCACCTTGTGGTTGTTGACGCTGTCCGGGCCCAACCGCCGGATCTTGTCCTGCTCGTAGTCCTGGAAATTGCCCTCGAACCACTCGAAGTGCGAATCCCCCTCGTAGGCCAGCATGTGGGTGGCGAGGCGATCGAGGAACATGCGGTCGTGGGAGATGATCACCGCGCAGCCGGCGAATTCCTCGAGCGCCTCTTCGAGGGCGGCGAGGGTTTCGGTGTCGAGGTCGTTGGTCGGCTCGTCGAGGAGGAGGACGTTGGCGCCGCTCTTCAGCATCTTGGCGAGGTGCACGCGGTTGCGCTGGCCGCCGGAGAGATTGCCGACCTTTTGCTGCTGGTCGGCGCCCTTGAAGTTGAACGCCGAGGTGTAGGCGCGGCTGTTCATCTCGCGCTTGCCCAGCATCAGGATGTCGTTGCCACCGGAGATTTCCTCCCACACCGTCTTGTTGGGCGCGAGGCTGTCGCGGCTCTGGTCGACATAGCCCAGGTGCACGTTCTCGGCGACGCTGATCGTGCCCGAATCCGGCTTTTCCTGCCCGGTGAGCATGCGGAACAGCGTGGTCTTGCCCGCCCCGTTCGGCCCGATGATGCCGACGATGCCGCCCGGCGGCAGCTTGAAGCTGAGGTTGTCGATCAGCAGGCGATCGCCATAGCTCTTCGAGATGCCCTCGACGGTGATGACGTTCTGGCCCAGCCGCTCGCCCGGCGGGATGATGATCTGCGCGGTGCTCGACTGGGTGCGCGCCTCGTTGATCTTGACCAGTTCGTCATAGGCCCGGATGCGCGCCTTGGACTTGGCCATGCGCGCCTGCGGGCTCTGGCCCATCCACTCGCGCTCGCGCTCCAGCACCTTGGCGCGCGCCGCGTCCTCGCTCTGCTCCTGGGCGAAGCGCTTCGCCTTGGCGCCCAGATAGGCCGAGTAATTGCCCTCGTAGGGGATGCCGCGGCCGCGGTCGAGCTCGAGAATCCAGCCGGTGACGTTGTCGAGGAAATAACGGTCGTGGGTGATGATCAGCACCGCCCCCTCGAACTCGCGCAGGTGCCGCTCGAGCCAGGCCGTGGTCTCGGCATCGAGATGGTTGGTCGGTTCGTCGAGCAGCAGCAGGTCGGGCTTCGACAGCAGCAGCGCGCACAGCGCCACGCGGCGCTTCTCGCCGCCCGAGAGCTTGTCCACCGAGGCATCGCCCGGCGGGCAGCCGAGC
>NZ_JAYRYM010000112.1:0-12139 GCF_041917035.1 Devosia sp.
CTATATCGACGAGACGGTTCAGTTCGGCGCCCTGCAGATCACGCCCCGTGCCTGCTACACCCGTCCCCCCACCGAGACGCAACGCACCAGCGTGTTCGTCGAGGTGGATCAGGTCAGCCTCAAGGGGGCGGTCGCGCGCGTCTTCACCGGCTGGATGTTTGCCGACAGCCCGGCGCTCAACGCCATCGACCATGCCGTCTACGACATCTGGTTGATCGACTGCAAAACCTCATCGAGCGTCCCGCCGCCGGCGGCGAATTCAGGCGATCAGGGCGCCACGCCTGCCGAGGGCGCTGCCGCCGCGGCAGACGACCGCGGCTGACCCGGGCCCGCCGAGTCTACTCCGGCTGCGGCCGCTGCGCGCCCTTGATCGCCCTGGCCGACATCGGGCGCCCGAACAGGTAGCCCTGTCCCTTCTCGATTCCGATTTCCCTCAGCACCTTGAGTTCGGACTCGGTTTCCACGCCTTCGGCAATGATGCCGGTTCCGGTGTGGCGCGCGAATTCCGCAAGTGCCGCCGCCATGGCCATGCGCATCGGATCGACGTCGACACCGCGGGTGATGGAGAGGTCGAACTTGATGATATCGGGCCGCAGCATCAGAACGTGCCGGAGACTGGCATAGCCGGCGCCGGCATCGTCGATGGCGACCTTGATCCCGCGTGCGCGGTATGGAGCCAGAGCCTCGATCAGGCGCTGATAGTCCTCGATGATCTCGTGCTCCGTGACTTCGAGCACCAGCCGATGTGGATCGAAGCCGCGCAGCGCCTCCTCCAGCCGTCCATGCATGACCACGCTCGGCGAGATATTGACACTGAGCGTGAGCTGGCGCGGCAGCGTCTCCGTTTCGACGATGGCCTTGCGAACGGCAAGCAGCTCGAGCATCTCGGCAAGGCCGACCTCGCTCGCCTCGTCGAACCACTGGTCGGGCGTTCGCCTGGGTTCGCTCGTGAAGCGAGACAGGGCCTCAACGCCCGTGACGGCGCCATCGGCCAGTCGGCAGATCGGCTGATAGACGATCTGCGGGTCGCCCGCGCCGACCGCCCCCCGCACCCGCTCCAGCTTTTCCAGGCGACGGTCGTCGGCCTCGACCTCGCCGTCGATCTGCCGGGCAACGAGCTGAGAGAACGTGCGCATGAGTTCCAGGTCGCGCCGGTCGAGCGATGGCTTGGGAAGGTAGGAGAAACTGCAGAACGTGCCGAACGTGCGACCGCTGCGCAGCCGGATTGGCACGCTCAGGTGCGCGCCGATCGGGATGGCTGCGGTCTCGGGGATGGCGCGGGCCGCCGGCAACAGGCCGGTATTCGGTATCAACTCGGGAAGTCGCCCCTCGACGACGTGTCGGCAATAGCCCTCAGCAATAGGAACGACGCCACCGGCCTTGACCGGTGCATCGGCGCGGGAGGAGTCGACATTGCGGAATATCTTCTGCTGGCCGGCAAACTCGGAGACGAACGCGACGTCCATGCCGAGGTAGCCGCGCACCGATGACAGAACGCGCTGGATGCTCTCTGCCACCGACGTTGACAACTGGGTGAGATCAAGGCGGTCCTTGGCAATCGACATCTGGAAAACTCATCTGGTCAGTAAAGCCTGCAGTATTGCCAGTTCTCGGGACGAATGAACAGATGAAGCAGGCAAACGCGTACAAATGCGCGTGAGCGTACAGCGGGCCGTCCCCTAAACCCGGCAGGTGCCGCGCCGCTGTCGACGGCTGGCAACGCTTGACAAGCGCGGGTTTATGTTTAACAGTCCTGTTAATTAACGTCTTGGTGAAATATGCAGTCCGACCCTCTGAGCCAGACCCTGGCGGCCCTGGCCGACCCGACGCGGCGGGCCATTCTTGCGCGCCTCAGCCGCGGCGAGGCATCGGTGAGCGAGCTGACCGCACCGTTCGACATCTCGATGCCCGCGATCTCGCGTCACCTCAAGGTCCTCGAGCAGGCCGGCCTCGTTACCCGCGGTCGTCACGCGCAGTGGCGGCCGGTGCAGTTGCAGGCCGCGCCGCTGGCCGAGGTGGCGGGCTGGGTAGAGCGCTATCGCCGCCACTGGGACGCCAGCTTCGATCGGATGGACGCCTACCTCGCACAGATCCAGAAGGGAGATCCGCATGGCCCGAAGCAATGAGGCGCCCGAAGAGGATCTGCAGCTGCTCATCGAGAGGGTCTTCGATGCGCCTCCGGTCCTCGTGTTCAAGATGTGGAGCGACATCGAGCACCTGGTCCGCTGGCACGGGCCGGAGGGCTATGCGCTGCTTCACTGCGAGCAGGACTTTCGCGAGGGGGGCGCCTGGCGACGCTGCATGAGCAACGGGCCGGGACACGAGCACTGGATCTCCGGCACGTACCGCGAGATCAAGCCCTACACGAGGCTCAGCTTCACCTACATCAACGCCTATGACGGGTTCGAGACGCTTGTGGAGATGGACTTCACGGACCTGGGCGGGCGTACGGCGATGGCCTTCCGCCAGTCGCCCTTCATCTCGCGCGCCGAATGCGACGGACATGGCTGGGGCTGGCGCAGCGGCTTCGAACTGCTGGCGGCCTATGTGGCGCTCTTCGATGGGGTCGATGCGCCCCCGCGTGGCCGCCCGCGCAGCGATGGGGTTGCCGATGACATCGTGGCGGCTCGTCTTCGCCGCCAGGAGGAAAGAAAGGAAACAGGCAATGCTTACGCTGCCAAGAACGACTGAACGCGCGGCACAGCCCTTCGTGGCGGTGCGTCGCACGGTCCGCATCCCATTCGACGCGGACATCGCTCCCGCGATGGCGGAATTGTTCGACGTGCTCCGACAGAAGGGGATCGAGCCCTCCGGGCCGGTGTTCTTCAAGTACAACATCATCCGCATGCCCGAACTCGAGATCGATTTTGCGGTGCCCGTTGCGGCATCTGTCATCGACGCTGGATCTCTGGTCAGCGGTATCCTGCCGCCCGGCCGCTATGCCGAGCTCACCTACTGGGGCCACTACGACAACCTGATGGACGCCAATGCCGTGCTCATCGGCTGGGCCAAGGAGAAGGGGATCGCCTGGGATGCCCACGAGGCCGCCGATGGCGACCATTTCGCCTGCCGGATGGAGATCTACCCCAACGGCCCTGACGACGAGCCCGACCCCGCAAAGTGGGAAACGACCGTGGCGATCAAGGTGAAGGACTGAGCATGCTGCTGCGGGGAAAGGTCGCCATCGTCTATGGCGCCAGCGGCGCCGTGGGCGGAGCCGTGTCGAAGGCGTTTGCCCGCGAGGGCGCCCACGTGTTCCTCGCGGCACGCAACGCGGCGGGCCTCGAACGGGTGGCCGGCGAGATACGGATGGCCGGCGGGCGCGCCGACGTGGCCGCCATCGACGCGACCGACCATGCGGCCGTCGAGGCCCACTTCGACCGAATCGTCGCGGCGGTGGGTCCCGTCCGGTTGATGTTCAACGCCGTCGGCCTTGACGATACGCAGGGCGAGCCGCTGACGGCCATGGCGCGTGACCGCTTCATCGCCCCGATCCTGACGGCCATGCGGACCTGGTTCTCGACGGGCACGGTGGCCGCCCGGCACATGGCGAAGAACGGGGGCGGGGTGATCATCGGGATCTCGGCCAACGCCGCGCGCGAGGCCTACGACATCATGGGCGGGTTCGGGGTCGCGACGGGTGCGGTCGAGCACTTCATCCGACACCTCGCGGTCGAGAATGGTCCTTACGGGGTGCGGTGCCTGTGCGTCCGCTCCCCCGGCTCTCCGGATGCACCCGGAGTGCGCGAGGCGTTTCAGCTCCATGCGAGGGCCGAAGGCATCACCCTCGAAGAGGCCGAACGGCGCGCCGGCCAAAGCACGCCGCTGCGCCGCCTGACGCCGCTGGCGGGCATCGCCGACGCCGCGGTGCTGGCCGCATCGGACCTCGCCGGTGCGATGACCGCGACGGTCCTCAATGCGACCGGCGGGGCTCAGGTGGACTGACGGTCGAACGCCAGGAAGTCGCCCCGGTGGCGCATGGCGTCGGCAAGGCGCAGCTCGTAGTCCTCGCGCGCGATCTCGATGCCGCCGAAACTGCGCAGGTGATCGGTGACGAACTGCGTATCGAGCAGTCGATAGCCGCCGGCCCGCAGGCGAAACAGCAGGTTGGCCAGGGCGATCTTGGAGCAGTCGGTCCTGCGGTGGAACATCGACTCCCCGAAGAAGGCCGCCCCCAGGGAGAGGCCATAGAGGCCGCCGACCAGCGTGGGCCCATCCCAGACCTCGACAGTGTGGGCGATGCCGCGCTCGAACAGGGCGCCGTAGAGGCGACGGATCTCGGCATTGATCCAGGTCGAGTCGCGATCGACGCCGGCCGTGGCGCAGCCCTCCACGACCCCGGCGAAGTCGGTGTCGATCCGCACCGAATAGGGGTGCGTCCGCAGCGTCCTCGCGAGCCGGCGCGAGATATGGAAGCCGTCGAGAGGGATGATTCCCCGCTGCTGCGGGCTGACCCAGAACAGATCCGGCGAACCGGCGTCCTCGGCCATGGGGAAGATGCCCGCCTGGTAGGCCCGCACGATGAGTTCAGGCGTCAGGTCTATGGCAAAGGGATCAGGCTTTCGCGACATGCGGCAAATATGGGGCGTCGGCACCTGCTGGGCAATGCGCATTCCGGCGGGGGCTGGTATGGCTCTGCGCCGGGATGGACAAGGGGGCGCGATGCGAACGTTGGCGGTTGTGCTGGCCGGGGTAGCGGTGCTGTACCTGCTGGTCGCGCCTCTGGTGCTCGTTGCGGCGCTGGGCGGCATGCTGACGGCAGGCGTCGTCGACTGGTCGGGTGAGAAGCGCGCCGCGCCATCCGACCCGCTGCAGATCGGCTATCGCGGCGACCCCGAGACGGCATTCGGCTGGGAGTACGAGACCGTACTCTACCCGACCGAACTCGGCGACGCGGAGGCCTGGCTGATCCCGGCGCCGGCGCCCTCGAGGCTCTGGGCCATCTGGGTGCACGGCATCGGCGGCACGCGAGAGAACGGCTACCGCATGGTCGAGACGCTGCACGGGCACGGCGTGCCGGTATTGATGATCACCTATCGCAACGACAAGGGAGCCCCGAGATCGGCGGATGGCCTCTACAGCTTCGGGCTCGGCGAATGGCGGGACCTCGAAGCGGCGGTGACCTTCGCGGTCGGGCGCGGCGCCGAGCGGGTCGCCATACTCGCAGAGTCGATGGGGGCGGCGATTGCCGGCCAATACCTGATGCGCGCCGGCAACACCGATCGCATCGCCGGTCTCGCCCTCGATGCGCCAGCGCTGGACTTCCCGGCGGTGGTCCGGGCGGGGGGTGAACGCTACTGGGTGCCGATGTCGGACATGGTGGTCGCGGCGGGGCTGCAGCTGTGGACGCTGTTCCGGCGGGACCTCAGGGAGGCGGTCAGCCTGGACGCCATCGCCGCCTTCGAAGGGCCGGTATTCGTGGCACACGGCAGGCGCGATCCCCTGGTGCCGTTCGCCATCAGCGAACGGCTGGCCGCCACGAGGCCAGATCTGCTGTTCTGGAAGACGGACGCGGACCGGCACCCGATGAGCTTCGAATCCGACCGCAACGGCTACCGTTGGATGCTCGGGGAGTGGCTCGACAAGGTCGAGGCCACCCTCATCGCACCAAGACCCGAGTGAGCGGGAACAGGATTGTCACCGCCAGCAGGACCGGCAGCAGGAAGATGGCGGCATCGATCAGATCGTAGAGGTGCATGGCAAGGCTCCGTGTTGGAGATGTCATGCATCAGTCAGGCTGAAGCGGCGCTGATCCGTCCGTTCAGCATCGGGACAGAAAAGCGGCGAAACCGCGTCGCCCGGTCAGCCCTTCTTCATCCCCAGGTACTTCTCCAGCCAGTGGATGTCGTAGTTGCCGGCGATGATGTCCGGCTCCTTGATCAGGCGCTGGAACAGGGGAAGGGTGGTCTTGACGCCGTCGACGACGAACTCGTCCACGGCCCGGCGCAGGCGCTGCAGGCACTCCTCGCGCGTGCGACCGTAGGCAATCAGCTTGCCGATCAGCGAGTCGTAGTAGGGCGGAATGGTGTAGCCTTGGTAGACGGCACTGTCGACGCGGATGCCGACGCCACCGGCCGGATGGTAGAACTGGATCTTGCCCGGTGAGGGCGCGAAAGTCTGCGGGTCCTCGGCATTGATGCGGACTTCGATGGCGTGGCCGTGGAACTGGACGTCCTTCTGAACAAGGCTCAGCGTTTCCCCGGACGCCACCCGGATCTGCTCGTAGACGATGTCTACGCCGGTGATCCGCTCGGTGACCGGATGCTCCACCTGCAGGCGCGTGTTCATCTCGATGAAGTAGAAGCGGTCGTCCTCGTAGAGGAACTCGATGGTGCCGGCGCCCGAGTACTTGAGCTTGCGCATGGCCGCGGCGCAGATCTCGCCGATCTCCATCTGCTGGTGCTTCGGCACCGTCGGAGCGGAAGCCTCTTCCCAGACCTTCTGGTGACGGCGCTGCAGCGAGCAGTCGCGCGTGCCCAGGTGCACGGCGTTGCCCTTGCCGTCGCCCATCACCTGCACTTCGATATGGCGCGGCTTGCCGAGGTACTTCTCCATGTAGACCGACTCGTTGCCGAAGGCCGCCTTGGCCTCGGCGCGGGCCGTGGACCATGCCACCAGCAGATCGGCCTCGCTCAAGGCCACCTTCATGCCGCGTCCGCCGCCGCCGGCCGTTGCCTTGATCAGAACCGGGTATCCGATGTTCGCCGCGGTCTCGATGGCTTCGGCTTCGGTCTTGACCTCGCCGGCCGAGCCCGGGACCACCGGGATGCCGAGTTCCACCGCTGTCTTCTTCGCGGTGATCTTGTCGCCCATGATCTCGATATGATGCGAGGAGGGGCCGATGAAGGTGATCTTGTGCTCGCTCAGGATGCGGGCAAAGCGCGCGTTCTCGCTCAGGAAGCCGTAGCCGGGATGCACCGCATCGGCGCCGGTGATCTCGCAGGCGGCGAGGATCGAGGGGATGTTGAGATAGCTGTCGCGCGCCGGCGGGGGACCGACACAGACGCTCTCGTCGGCAAGGCGGACGTGCATGGCGTTCGAGTCGGCTGTCGAATGAACGGCGACCGTCTGAATGCCCAGTTCCTTGCAGGCGCGCAGAACACGGAGCGCGATCTCGCCGCGATTGGCGATCAGGACCTTCTGGAACATGGCCATCGCCCTACTCGATGACGACGAGCGGCTGGCCGTATTCGACCGGGGAGGCATCATCCACGAGAACGCGCGACACCGTTCCGGACCGATGCGCCGGAATCTGGTTCATGGTCTTCATCGCCTCGATGATCAAGACCGTCTGGCCCTCGGAAACGCGCGTGCCGACCGGCGCGAACGCGGCCTTTCCGGGCTCGGGCGAAAGGTAGGCGGTGCCGACCATGGGAGAGGTCAGGGTGCCGGGGTTGGAGGACAGGTCATCGGCACTGTTCGCCGCGGCCACCGCTGCGGCGGCACCCGTGGTCGCCTGTGCGGCAGCTGCCGGCTGGACGGGCGCCGAAGGAGCCGGAGCATAGGTGGGAACCACTTGCTGCACCGCCTGCGTCGCATAGCTGCGCGTGACCCGCACCCGCAGATCCTCGCGCTCGATCTCGATTTCCGCCAGGTTCTGCTCGTTGAGCAGCCTGGCAATGGCCTCTATCAGGTCCTGGTCGGAATTCTGAGACGCCTTGGTCATTGTGTGCCTCTTATAGTTTTTCGGCCAGCGCGCGGAGCGCGAGCTTATACCCGGTGGCACCGAGGCCGCAAATCACCCCGATCGCCACCGGCGACACATATGAATGATGGCGGAAGGGCTCGCGGGTGTAGATGTTCGACAGATGAACCTCGATCACCGGCAGGGCGACTGCCCGGAAGGCGTCGTGAATGGCGATGGAGGTGTGCGAGTAGGCACCGGGGTTGATGACGATCGCCTGGAAATTGCCCAGCGCCTGCTGGATCCAGGTGACCAGTTCCCCCTCGACGTTGGACTGTCGGCAGGTCACCTCGAGCCCGAGTGCTGCGCCCTCGGCGATGGCCATCTGTTCGATGTCGGCCAGCGTCTGCGACCCATAGGTCTGCGGTTCGCGCGTGCCGAGCATATTGAGGTTCGGACCGTTGAGGACGAGAACGCGGTGAGCCATGGTTCGTGCCTTGTGCACCGGCCCCCAAGCGGGCGCAAGCACGCCGCGGAGTAATGCACGAAAAAGGGCGGAAGTTGGGCCTTCGGCTGTGCGACGCCTCAGCCGGCGGGGCAGGTGGTCGAACCGCAGGCACGCAGGTTGTTTATCCTCAGCCGCAACTGATCGATGCCGATGGCGCCGGGGATTACTTCGTCGCCGATGATGAAGGTCGGCGTGCCGGAAATGTCGAGGCGCTGCGCGATGCGGTAGGTCATCTCGATCTGCCCGGCCACGTCAGGCGCATTCATGTTCAGTTCGAGCGCGACCGGATTGAGCCCCAGATCAGCCGCCGCCTTCAGCGCCGCCGCCTTGTCTACCTGGCCCCGCCCGGTGAACAGCGCCTGGTGGAAAGTCCAGTAGTCGACGTCGGCGTCGGCGACCTGCACGGCGATCCGCGCCGCGTCCACCGAGTTCTGGCTGAGGATCGGGAACTCCTTGAGGACGATCTTGAGATTCGGGTCCTCGTCCAGCAGCCTGGCGATATCCGGCAGGGCCTGCCGACAATAGCCGCAATTGTAGTCGAACATCTCGACCAGCGTAACGTCGCCGTTTGGGTTCCCCAGCACGATCTGTCGAGGATCCTCGTAGATCGCCGGCCCGAGCTCAGCGAGCGCCGCACTGGTCTCCGCCTTCTTGGCAGCCGTCAGTTCGGCCTCGAGCGCCGCCGACACCTGCTGCAGGATGCGGGGATTGCCGAGCAGGTAGTCCTCGATCATCGGGTTGAGCCTGGCGGCGTCAAGCGCGGCTTCCGATTGCGGCGGCTGCTCCGCCTTCTGTTTGGCCAGCAGTTCGGCGACGATCCGCTCGACCGCCGACTGGTCCAGACCGGCCGGGGGGGCAGGGGTTGCCGCGACCACTTCCGCCGCGATGGCCCGCACCTTGGCTTCATCCGGACGTAGCAGGGTTGCCGCGAGGCCACCACCAACGATGCCGACAACGAGAACGAGGAAGAGACCGAGGCGTGACATGAGCTATCCGGGACAAGACGTTCAGACGTTGAGTAGCGACGTTGGGATCAAAATGCGAGGCTTTGATCGACGCACCCCATGCGGTCTCTTCAATTCTAGTTGAGGCATCCGGGGCGATCGTCTAGCCAATGGGCATGAACGAAGCGTCGAACAAGCCAACGGGCCTCCGTCCCTTCTATGTGATGGAGATTACCAAGCATTCCAAGCGGCTCGAAGCGGCGGGGCGGTCGGTCATGCACATGGAGTCCGGGGAGCCTGGAGCGCCGCCCGCTCCCGCGGTGCGGGCGGCTGTCGCCGCCGCGCTCGACCTGCCTCAGCACTACACGCCATCCGCGGGCATCCTCGATCTGAGGCTGGCACTGGCCGACTACTACCGCGTTCAGCACCGGGTGTCGGTCGATCCCGAGGCGATGATCGTCACGATGGGCTCTTCCGCCGCCTTCATCCTGGCTTTTGTCGGCGGCTTCGGCAAGGGGGCGAGAATTGCGGTTACCCGCCCCGGCTACCCGGCCTACCTGAACACGCTGGACGGGCTGGGGATGGAGGCGGTCGAGATCCCGATGACGGCCGAAACCGGTTGGCGGTTGACCGCGGCGGACGTCGAGGCGGCCTATCGGCGTCAGTCCTTCGATGGGCTCCTGTTCGCTTCGCCGGCCAATCCAACCGGCGCCGCGGTGACGCGGGAGGCGCTCGGTGACATCGTCGATGTGTGCCGACGGCTCGGGGTGCGGCTCATCTCCGATGAGATCTATCACGGACTCGACTATCGCGGTCCGTCGACCTCGGCGCTGGAGTTCACCGGCGATGCCATCATCATAAACAGCTTCTCGAAATACTACTGCATGACCGGCTGGCGCGTCGGCTGGATGGTGCTGCCGCCGCAGCTGATGGACCGTACCATGATGCTGCAGCAGAACATGTTCATCTCGGCTCCGACGCTGAGCCAGATCGCGGCGACCGTAGCCCTGGGCCAGCGCGACTACTCGGAAGCACAGAAGTCCCTCTATGCCCAGAACCGTCAGTTGCTGGCGGCCGGCCTCGCTCGCTTCGACCTCAGGGCCGCGAGCGAAGGCGACGGCGCCTTCTATGCCTATGTCGACTTCTCCCGCTACACCAACGACTCGCTCGGCTTCTGCAAGACGCTTCTCGATGAGGCGGGCGTGGCGGCGACCCCGGGAATCGACTTCGACCGAGTGAACGGCAACCGCTTCGTGCGGTTTTCCTACGCCGGGACGCGCGCGACGATCGAGGAGTCGCTTGACCGCATCGGGACCTTCCTGCGGCGGCGCGGTTGACGGACATCCCGGACCTGCGAACCGTCCGCTTGCGGTTGCGCGCGCCGATCCTGGCGGACTATCCCGCCTTCGCAGCATTCATGGCCTCGGATCGTGCAAGGTACATGGGCGGTCCGCATGTCGGCTGGGCCGCCTGGGGCAGCTTCTGTCACGACATTGCCGGCTGGTCCCTGTTCGGACACGGAGCCCTGATGATCGATCGACTCTCCGACGGAGCCTGCATCGGCCAGGTCAGCATCAACCACGGACCGCTATTCCCCGAGAAGGAACTCGGCTGGATGCTCTATGACGGTTTCGAGGGTCACGGCTATGCGGCCGAGGCGGCGGCAGCGCTGCGGGACTGGGCCTTTGCCACCCTGCGTCTGGAGACGCTCGTGAGCTACATCGATCCGGCCAACGCACCCTCGATCCGCCTCGCCCAGCGGCTCGGCGCCATTCGCGATGCTGCAGCAACACCCCAGGACGACGGCGATCTGGTCTATCGGCACGCCCCGGCGCGATAGCAGGCAGCTTGCCCCTCCGGTGCGATATGCCGAGCGTCTGCCCGCGACGATGAGGGCGATCCCGCTGCGTGGATTAGGCCGAGCGGAAATGAGAAAGGGCGGGAGTACTCCCGCCCTTGAGCCTGCGACAGGTTGCTGCTGCTAACCCAGCCCGAGCCGGCGCTGCCACCAGCCGCCTTTCTTGGGCTTGGCCTCTTCGGCCGGGGCCTCCGCCGGCGCGGCGGTCGAACTGACGACGATCTCTCCGTCCGGAATGGACTTCTTGCGGCGGCGACCGGGCGTCGCTTCCTCGGCCGACTCTGCCGCCGGAGGCGCGGCGGTCACCTCTGCCGGAGCGGTCACTTCGACGCTCTCGGGCGCAACGGCAGCGACCTCCGCCTCGACCGGGGCGGCGACCTTCTTGCGCGAACGGGACTTCGGCTTGGGCGGCGCGTCCTGCTCCGGTTCGGACACAGAAACAACGGCCGCAACCGCGGGCTCCGCGGAAACCGCCTCGGCAGCGGCCTCGACGACCGGCTCCGCCTTCTTGCGACGGCCACGCTTGGGCTTCTCGGCCACCGGCGATGGAGTCACCTCGGGAAGTACCGCCACCTCGGCAACGACGGCATCCTGCGTCTCGGCCGTGACGTCGGCGGCAGCCTCATCGGCGGTGTCGGCATCGCCGTCGTCCGCGGAGACGGGGGCAGACGTTTCGGTCCCGGCCTCATCGCCACGCCGGTTGCGGCGGCCGCCCCGGCGACCGCGGCGGCGGCGGCGGCGCGGTTCATCACCGTCCTCGCGACCGTTCTCGTCGGCGGGGGTCCCCTCGGCGTCCTGGTCGTTCGAAGCATCGACATCCGCGGCCTCCGCGGTGACCGGAGCCGGTGCCGGCCGGTCGTCGCGGTCGGTGCCTCCACCGCGGCGACGGCGACGACGGCGGCGGCCGCTGCGTTCGCCGCCATCCTCTGCCGCCGGGCGGCGTTCGGACGTAGAGGCCTCGACCTCGTCTTCCTCCTCGTCCTCGACAGCAGCGTCCGCGTCTTCGTCAACCGCGTCGGCCAGCGCTGCGGTATCGACCCGCACATGCGCACCGGCCGTCTGCTCGCGGTCGAGAACACGGGCTTCGCCGCGCTCGATGGCGAAGTGCGCCGGCCCGACATGGTCATCGGCGACCACGGTGATCGAGAGACCGTACTTGGCCTCCAGCATGTTGAGCGTGCCGCGCTTGGTGTTGAGGATATAGA
>NZ_JAYRYM010000113.1:0-12136 GCF_041917035.1 Devosia sp.
TCAGGGCCGCGGTCCCCTACTATGGCGGACAGCCCAATCCCGAGGCGGTGCCGGCGATCAAGGCCCGGCTGATGGCGCACTATGGCGGCCTCGACGATCGCATCAACGCCGGCATCCCGGCCTTCGAGGCGGCGCTCAAGGCCGCCGGCACGGACTACCAGATCTTCGTATACGAGGGAGCCAACCACGCCTTCAACAACGATACGTCCGAGGCCCGCTACGACAAGGCGGCGGCCGATCTCGCCTGGAGCCGCACCATGGGCCTGTTCCGCGAGACCCTCGGCTAGAGCCGTGTCCGCGCCTTCAGCGCCTGGCTGAGGGTGCCCTCATCGAGATAGTCCAGCTCGCCCCCGACCGGCACTCCGTGTGCGAGGCGGGTGATCTTGACGCCACTGGGGGCCAGGCGGTCGGTGATGTAGTGCGCCGTGGTCTGACCCTCGACGGTGGCGTTGACGGCGAGCACGATCTCCTCGAATTCCGGCGCGCGCCTCAGCAACGCGTCGATGCTGAGATCGTCGGGGCCGACGCCGTCGAGCGGCGAAAGGACGCCGCCCAGCACATGGTACCTGACTGCGCCGACGCCGGCGCGCTCCAGCGCCCAGAGGTCGGCGACGTCCTCGACCACGATCAGCAGCCCACTCTCGGCACGCCGCGGGTCGGCGCAGATGTGGCATGGCGAGCGCGTGTCGACATTGCCGCAGACCGCACACACCGTTACCGCCTGCACCGCCCGGTCGAGCGCCGCGGCGAGCGGAATCATCAAGGCGTCCTTCTTCTTGATCAGCTGCAGCACCGCGCGACGGGCCGATCGCGGCCCAAGCCCCGGCAGTCGCGCCAGCAGCAGGATCAACTGCTCGATCTCTGGTCCGGCAGTGGCCATGGCTAGGGCTCGGCGGTGGTTGTGCGCTGCCGGCGAATGCCGGGCAGGGGATTGCCGGTTTGCAGCATCCTCAGAACGGGAACTTCATTCCGGGGGGAAGCGGCAGGCCCGCGGTCATCTCCTGCATCCTGGCGTTCATTTCTGTTTCGGCCTTGCCGCGGGCATCGTTGTGGGCCGCCAGGATCAGGTCCTCGAGGACTTCGACGCTGTCCTCGCTGAACAACGAGGGATCGATCCGGAGGCGCTTCATGTCACCCTTGAGGGTGAGGGTCACCGTGACCATGCCGGCGCCCGAACGCCCCTCGACGGTCGAATCGGAGAGCTTGGCCTGGAACTCCTGCATCCGCCCCTGCATCTCCTGGGCGGCCTTCATCATGCCCATGATGTCTTTCATTCTTCTTCATCCTCATCGCTGTCGCGGAAGGCGTCCGCATAGGCCTCGACCGGGATCTGCTCATGCTTGACGTTGACCCGGACGGTCGCCCCTGGAAACGTCTCGAGGATCGCCTGCACCAACGGATCCTGGTGTGCCTGGGCACGGACCTGCTCGTGCTGTTCCTCGCGCTGCTCGCGTATCGTCGGTACGTGCCGGGCATCGGTCTTGAGCGTGATCATCCATTGCCGGCCGGTCCAGGTCTTGAGCCTGGCCGAAAGCGTCTGGATGATCCCGGGATCGGCCCCCTCGATCAGCGCGACCTCGAGCCGCCCATCCGAGATCGAAACCGGTCGCAGCGAGGCCTCGAGCGCATGCTTGACGATCAGGTCGCGCTTCTCACCGGCGAGCGCCACGAGTTCGGCATAGCTGCGCGGATTGGCGAGGGCCTGGGGCGCGGGCTGCGACGGCGCGGTCGCCACGGGGGCGGGGGCCTCGAGCCGTGCCGCCTGCGTCACCGCGCCTCGTCCGATCGGCGTCGTCGGCTGAGGCGTCGTCGGCGGCTGACCCTGCAGCTTGCCGATCACTTCGTCCGGCGTCGGCAGGTCGGTGGCGTAGGCGAGACGCACCAGCACCATCTCCGCCGCCTGCAGCACATCGGCCGCCTTCTGCACCTCGTCATATCCCCTGAAGAGGATCTGCCAGGTCCGGCTCAGCGCCCGCATGCCGAGCCGCGATGCAAGCAGAGCGCCGCGGCTGCGTTCGTCCGGCGTCAGCGAGACGTCGTCCGCTGCTGCCGGCACCACCTTGATGCGGGTGACGAGATGGGTGAAGTCGCACAGGTCCGAGACGATGGTCTGCGGGTCGGCACCGGCGTCGTAGAGTTCGCACAGGGTGTTGAGCGCCCCGGCGATGTCTCCCGCCATCAGGGCTTCGAACAGGTCGATCGTGCGGGCCCGGTCGCCCAGCCCGAGCATTGCCTTGACCGTCGCCGCCGTGACCCGGCCATCGCCGTGGGAAATCGCCTGGTCCAGCAGGCTCTGGTTGTCGCGCACGCTGCCCTCGCCGGCGCGCACGATCATCGCCAGCGCTTCCGGCTCGTAGCCGATCCCCTCCTTGCCGAGCAGTTCCACCAGGTGGGCGGTCATGATGTCGGGCGGCACCCGACGCAGGTCGAAGCGCATGCAGCGGCTGAGGATCGTCACCGGCACCTTGCGGATCTCGGTGGTGGCGAAGATGAACTTGACGTAGGGCGGCGGTTCCTCGAGCGTTTTCAGCAGCCCGTTGAAGGCCGCCGTCGACAGCATGTGCACCTCGTCGATGATGTAGACCTTGTAGGGTGCAGAGACCGGCCCGTACTTCACCGAGTCGATGATCTCGCGGATGTCGTTGATGCCGGTGTTGGACGCGGCGTCCATCTCCACCACGTCGACGTGCCGGCCTTCGATGATGGCGCGGTCGTGAATGCCTTCCTTGTCGAAATCGAGGGTCGGGCGACGCCCCGTCTCGTCCTCGTAGTTGAAGGCGCGGGCGAGGATGCGGGCGGTCGTGGTCTTGCCCACGCCGCGCACCCCGGTGAGGATGAAGGCGTGGTGGATGCGGCCGGTGCGGAACGCATTGCGCAGCGTCTGCACCATGGCGTCCTGCCCGATGAGCCCGGCAAAGCTCAGCGGCCGGTACTTCCGCGCCAGCACCAGATAGGGCGAAGTCGCTGCCGGAGCGGCGGGCGCGGGCACATCGTCGGGGAACATTCCGTCAGCCATGCCAGTGCATATAGCGAGCGCACGCCCGCTTCGCAAAACCTCATCCCGTAGAAAGCCGGGAACCGGTCGAAAAATGTGGGGAATGGAGGAGGCTGGCAACGACCCGTGAGGATCTCGTTGGGGCTGCTTCCTTCCGGACCTGACCCGGTTGGCGAGGAACACGTCCGCGCCAACCTCCCGGCGCCTATATGGCGGCGCTTTGCCCCGATGGCAAGTCCTTCGGAGGAACCGCATCGCGGCCCGGCGCGTTCCTGCCTCGCTGCGCCACCACTTGCGCGGCGCGGCGAAGCGCTCCAGATCTACGGAGCCATGAAGCTCACCATCATCCAGACCGGCGACGTGCCCGCAGCGCTGCGGCCCAGATTCGGCCCCTACCCGCCGATGTTCTCACGTATGTTCGAGGAGGCCGGCGTGGCGTTCGACTATGAGGCCGTGCCGGTCTACGACGGTGCGGCCTTTCCCGAGCCGGCGACGCTCGAGGCCATCCTCATCACCGGCTCGGCGGCCGGGGTCTACGACGATTTCGCCTGGCTCGAGCCCTTGCGCGCCTTCATCCGCTCGGCCTATGCCGCCGATACGCCGATGCTGGGCATCTGCTTCGGCCACCAGATCATGGCAGATGCGCTGGGCGGCGACGTGCGCAAGTCGGACAAGGGCTGGGGCCTCGGGCGGCACACCTACGGCGTCGCCAGCCGGCCGCCGTTCCTCTCTACCGACCTGCCGGAACTCTCCATCGCCTGCTCGCACCAGGACCAGGTGATCACCCCGCCCGCCGAGGCCGAGGTGTTCCTTGCTTCCGCGTTCACGCCCAACGCCGGGCTCGCCTATCGCAACGGCAGGGCCCTGAGCCTGCAGCCGCATCCGGAGTTCGATGACGACTACACCCTGGCACTGGCCGAGCTCCGCCGCGGCAAGGCACCCGATGCGGTGGTCGAAACCGCCACGGCGTCGCTGGCCATTCCCTCGCACAGCGGCGAAATGGCGCGTTGGCTGGGAGATTTCCTGAAGGCCTGAGGTCCGCCCCAAGGACTTGCGCGAGGCGTTCCGACCGCGGATCGATGGTTTTCGGTCGTCGCCCGCGTCGCCATGACGCCTAGCTGTCCTTGCCAAGCAGGAGTGCGGATGCGCGACTGATCAGTGCTCCAGCAGCGCCCGGATCTCCGCCCTCAGCTGCTCCATGCCGAGCTTGGTCTCGCTCGAGGTGACGATCAGCTCGGGATGGGCTGCGGGGCGCTTGGCGATGGCCTCGCGGGTATTCCGAAGCGCGTCCTCGAGTTCCTTGTGGCTGGGCTTGTCGGCCTTGGTGACCACCACCTGGTAGCTGACGGCCGCCTTGTCGAGCTCATTCATCACCGTCTTGTCGTTGGCGTTGGGCCCGTGCCGGCCGTCGATCAGCACGTAGACGCGGCGGAGGTTGGGGCGGCCGGTGAGATAGGCGTGGATCAGCCGGGTCCAGGCCTTCACCTTGTCCTCGGGCGCCTTGGCAAAGCCGTAGCCGGGCATGTCGACGATCCGGAGCGGCGCGTCGGCCGCCTCGAAGATGTTGAGCTCCTGCGTGCGGCCGGGCGTGTTCGAGGTGCGCGCCAGCTGCGTCATGCCGACCAGCGCGTTGATCAGCGAGGATTTGCCGACATTGGAGCGGCCCGCAAAGGCGATTTCCAGCCGGTCGGGCGGCGGCAGGTCGTCGATGCGCACGCAGCCCTTGATGAAGGCGAAGGGCCGCGCAAACAGCAGTCGCGCGGCTTCGACCTGGGCGTCGGTGAATCTGGGTTCGGTCATGCCGCCTTCCATAGGGGAGGGGGCGCCAGAAGGAAAGGCCGGCCGCCATCGGCAGGAGCTAGATCGGGTAGCCGAAGGCCCGTCGCTCGAGGCCGCGACTGACGAGGCCGCGCGAGAATTCTGGCCAGTCGATAACCCTGTCGGCGGCAGCCGTCGTGCGATCCTGTCGTGTGAGCGCGGTGAGGTTCGGGGCCTGTGGCACCCGCAAAGTCACCCCGACCTGAGCCGCGGCGGCGGCCAGGCGCTTGAGCGTGGCTTGGGGGGGCAAATCGATCTCGGTCTCGTAACGCAGCACCGGCTGCGGCAGGAAGCGCCGGTTGAGCCAGTTGCGCCAGTGATCGAACCAGCGCTCCTGCTGGTCCATCCAGAGCCCGAAATCGGTGACATCGAGAGCGCTACGAGTCTCGTGGCCGTTGGCTCGCGCCCGGCTCCTCTCTTCGATCTCCTCGCGCCAGCCTATGTAGGCGTCGATCTGCCGGCGCACCACCAGGACCAGCCGCACCCCGGGGCGCGACGCGATCGTCTCCTCGATGCGTCTGGTCGGGAGCATGTCGGAGGTGAGCCTGAGCACCAGGACGCGTCGACCGGCCGCCTGGGTGGCCGCGAGCGCCGCCTCGAACGCCGCCTCGGGCTCGATCTGCTGTGCCAACGTGGCGAACAGGTCCGGAAATGCCTGCACCTCCGCGAGATTGTCGCAGAGGCGCATGAGGTGTGCCGCGCCGGAGCCGGGAGAAGTGACGAGGCACAGGGTGTCGAGCGACACCTGCCCCGCCTCAGTTTGCCTTGCTGTCCGCCGGCTTGCGCTTGAAGCTGGCGGTGATGTTGCCGAGCAGGTCCACCTCGGCACCATGCCGCTTCATGATGAACCACTGCTGCGTCACCGAGAGCAGGTTGTTCCACGCCCAGTAGATGACGAGGCCCGCCGGGAACGTGCCGAGCATGAAGGTGAACACGATCGGCATCCAGTTGAAGATCATCGCCTGCGTCGGATCGGTCGGCGGTGGGTTCAGCTTCATCTGTACCCACATGGTGATGCCCATGACCAGCGGCCAGACGCCGAGGTGCAGCAACCCGCCGAGGATCGGCAGCGCGGTGGGATTCCAGGGGATCAGGCCGAACAGCGTGAAGATGTTGGTCGGGTCCGGGGCTGCTAGGTCGACGATCCAGCCGAAGAACGGCGCGTGCCGCATCTCCAGCGAGATGAAGATGACCGTGTACAGCGAAAAGAACACCGGGATCTGGATGAGAATCGGCCAGCAGCCGGACAGCGGGTTGATCTTCTCTTTCTTGTAGAGCTCCATCATCGCCTGCTGCTGCTGCACGCGATCATCCTTGAAGCGTTCCTGGATGGACTTCATCTCCGGCTGCACGCGCCGCATGGCCGCCATCGAGGCGTAGGAGCGGTTGGCGAGCGGAAAGAACAGGCCTTTGACAATGACCGTCACCGCCAGAATGGCGAGACCGAAATTGCCGAGGATCCCGTACAGGAACTGGATCAGCTCGAACATCGGGCGGGTGATGAAGTGCAGCCAGCCCCAGTCGATCAGCAACTCGAGCCGGTCGAAGCCATAGGTGTTGTCATAAGCGTCGATGACGCGGGTCTGCTTGGCGCCGGCGAACAGATAGCTCTTGGTTTCCGCAGTGCCGCCGGCGGGAACCACCAGCGGCGTACTCTCGACGAAGCTCGTCTGGTAGATATCGAGCGTGCCGGACTTCTGGTGCGAGAAGCGGGCGTTGATCGGCGCCCCGGGCTGCGACAGGATGGCGGTCGCCCAGTATTTGTCGGTTATTCCGACCCAGCCGCCGGTAGCGCTGCTGGCGTCGATCTGCTTCTCGTTGGCGACGTCGTCGTACTTCTTCGACACGAGGTTGTTCGTGCCGAGCACGCCGAGCGGACCCTCGTGCTGCACGAAGAAGTTCTGAACCGCCGGCTTTCCCTGCCGCACGATGCGAGAATAGGGAAACAGCGCCACATCGCCCGCGCCGCTGTTCTCGACCGATTGCGTCACGGTGAACAGGTAGTGGTCATCCACCGCGATGGTGCGACGGAAGACGAGACCGCCGCCATTGTCCCACCTGAGCGTGACCGGGGCGGCGGCCGTGAGCGTCTGGTTGCTGCCCTCGAGCGACCACACCGTGTCGGCCCCCGGCAGCACCGCCGTTGAGCCGCTTGCCGGTGCAAAGCCCGTCTCGACATAGTAGCCGTGCGGGGCGCCCGAAGGGACCAGCAAGGTGATGATCGCCGAACTCGGATCGACCGTCTCGCGGTATTCCTTGAGCTGCAGGTCGTCGATGCGGGCGCCGGTCAGGCTGATCGAGCCGGCCAGCGCCGGGGTGTCGATCGCGATGCGCGGCGTGGCGGCCAGTGCGGTCGCGCGGTCCGGGAAGCTGCCGCTGCTGTTGTCCGTCGCGGTGGCAGGTGTGCTGCCATCGGTGGTTGCCGGAGTGGCGAGGCTCTGGTCGGCGGCCGCCTGCTGCGCCTCGATCTGCGCGCGCTTTTGAGCCTGCTCGAGCTGTGGGCCTGCCACGAAGAACTGCCAGCCGAACAGCACCACCATGCTCAGCACGATCGCAATGATCATGTTGCGGTTGTTTTCAGACTGCATCAGCGCTTCTTCCGGGCGTGGACTTTGGGGATGGCAGCGGCGAGGTCAGCGACCAGCCGGTCGAACGGCACGCTGAGCGCCTCGCGGCGGCCGACGAGCACGTAGTCATGTTGGGGCAGCAACTGCAATGCGCAAGTCCGCGCTGCGGCGCGCAGCCTCCGTCGGATACGATTGCGCTCCGGAGAATTGCCGGTGAGCTTGGTAACCGTGAAGCCGACCCCCGGCTCGATCCGGTCTGCATCGTTGACCTGAAGCGAAAACGCAGAGCGCCCGACGCGACTGCCCCGGGCGACTCTGAGAAATTCCGATCGGGTCTTGAGGCGCCGCACAGGGGCCTCCTGCGACATGGCCGCCGACACGGCCGGCAGCTCAGGCCGAGAGCTTCTTGCGGCCGACGGCGCGGCGGCGGGAAAGCACCTTGCGGCCGTTCTTGGTCGCCATGCGGGCGCGAAAACCGTGGCGGCGCGTGCGGACCAGTGTGCTCGGCTGGAAGGTACGTTTCATGACATCAGACCACGCCGGCGCGCGGTTCCTCTAGTTCTTTGCTGCGCAAGATGCGACGCCGGACGGGTCCCGACAGGGCGCCCACGGCAGGTTGGCGCGGCTTATAGGGAATTGGTCGCCCCAAGTCAACGCGGAGCGGCGTCAGACTGCGCCCCGGAGCGGGCCAGAAAATCGCGATTTCCCCATTGCCTTGGTCGGGATGGCTATTGTCACATTCGACCCCGGTGATAATGAGGCGCGGGGAGGGCTGTTTCCCCGTCGCAAAGAGGCGCACTTGGCGGAAATCCTCACTCCCGACCTCTGTGTCATCGGGGCCGGCTCCGGCGGACTGGCCGTTGCCGAGGCCGCCCGCGCTCACGACGCCAGCGTCGTGATCGTCGAGAAGGGACGTCTCGGTGGCAACGCGCTGCATATCGGCGCCACTCCGGCCCGCGCTCTCGCCGCGGCGGCCGACCACGCGCAGGCGCTGCGCGAGGCCCCGCTGTTCGGAATCTCGGCTGAGGAACTCAAGGTCAACTTCCGAAAGGTGCATGATCACGTCAACGCCGTGATCGCCGCACTTTCGCCGGCCCAGGCCGCGCCGCGCTTCGAGGCTCTCGGGGCCACCATTCTTGCCGCCGAGGGGCGCTTTGTCGACAAACGCACGCTGGTCGCGGGTGACACGCTGGTGCGGGCTCGTCACTTCGTGATCGCCACCGGGGGCAGGGCGGAGGTCCCGGCAATCCCCGGGCTCGACGCAGTTCCCTTTTTCACCACCGACACCATTCTCGACAACACGCGGAAGCTGACGCACCTGGTGGTGGTCGGAGGTGGTCCGCTGGCGCTGCAGCTTGCCCAGTCCTATCGCCGGCTGGGCTCCGAGGTCACGGTGGTCGAGGCGGGCCTGTTCCTGCCGGACGCCGATCCGGAACTGGCGGCGGTCGTACTCAAACGACTGGCCGAGGAAGGTGTGCGGCTGCTTCCGTCGAGCAGCGTCGCGGCGATCCAGGCGCGTTCGATGGGCATCGGAGTCAGCGTGAATGCCCCCGACGGCGAGGTGGCGCTCGATGCGTCCCAGATCCTCGTCGCCACCGGCCGCTGGCCGATGCTCGACGGGCTCGATCTCGACAAGGCCGGCATTCGCCGCAGCAAGGCCGACCCTACCCACCTCCAGCTGAACCGGGCCGGGCGGACCAGCAACCCCGCCGTCTTCGCGATCGGCGAGGCCGCCGGGACGGACATGGTCCATGCCGCAAGGCGCCAGGCCGCGCAGGTGGTGCGCTCGGCGCTGTTCGGCCTGCCGGCGGCAAGCGATCCGCTGGCGGTTCCCCGCGTGCTCCATACCGATCCGGAACTGGCGGAGGTCGGCCTTTCGGAGCGGGCGGCGCGCACGCGCCACGGCCTCGGTTTCCGTGTCACGCGGCTCAGCTTCGCCGACAATGACCGCGCCCGCGCCGCCCGTACGCCGTACGGTGTCGTCAAACTGATAACCACCCGCAGCGGCAGGCTGTTGGGCGCCGGGATAGCGGGCCCGGGGGCGGCCGAACTGGGCGCCCTTTTCGCCCTGGCACTGGCCAGCGGCACCACGGTTGCCCAGTTGGCGACTCTCGCGGCTCCGTATGGCAGCTATGCCGAGATCGTCAACCGGCTGGCCGATCTGGCCGTGACGCAGGCCCCCAACCCCATCCTCACCCGCCTGCTCTCGTTGCGTCGGCTGCTCGGCTGAACCGCTACGAAGGCGCTGGAAAGCCGGGAGTTTCCCCGCTATCTGTTGCCCTGATGGCAACCACAAAACGCGCGATGCCTGGCCGGCTTTCCGGCCTCTCCGTCAAGATCATCGCCACGATCGTGATCGTGATCCTCGCGGTCGAGGTGGTGATCTACCTGCCGTCGGCCGCCAGCTTCCGCCAGGGCTGGCTGAACGATCGCCTGCGGGTCGGGATCGTCGCCGCCCGCGTGCTCGACGCCGTCCCCGACGCCATGAACCTGCCGCGCATGCTGACCGACCGCCTGCTCACCTCGGCCGGGGCGCTGGCCATCGTCTACCGGCGTGAGGGACAAAGCCAGCTGATCGAACTGGCCGATGCGGACATGCCTCGGGAGGCGGTGACCGTCGACATGCGGGTGCGCGATCCGGCGACCCTGATCCTCGGGGCCCTCGACACCCTGCTGTTCGGTGGCACCCGGACCCTGAGGATTGTGGGGGAGGAGATCGGACAGCAGGAGAGGATCATCGAGGTGCTGATGCCCGAGGCGCCCCTCAAGGCAGAGCTGCTGGTCTATTCGCGGAACCTGTTCGTCCTGTCGCTGATCCTCGCCATCATCACCTCGGCGGTGCTCTACGTCTTCGTCTCGCGCATCCTCATCGGCCCGATCAGGCGGCTGACGGGCAACATGGTGGGTTTCCGCCGTGCGCCCGAGAATGCGACGCTGATCGTCGCCCCGACGGCGAGGCGCGACGAGATCGGCGTCATGGAGCAGGAACTGGCTGCCATGGAGACCGACATCTTCTCGATGCTGCGCCAGCGGCGACACCTCGCCGACCTCGGCCTCGCCGTGGCCAAGATCAACCACGATCTGCGCAATACCCTGACCTCGGCCCAGCTCCTGTCGGACCAGGTGGCCAATGTCGATGACCCGAACGTGCAGCGACTGGCGCCGCGACTCGTGCAGTCGATCGATCGCGCCATCGGCTTTGCCCAGTCGGTGCTCGACTATGGTCGGCAGAGCGCCGCCCCGCCGCGCCCCGTGCGGGTGGACCTGCACCGGTTGATCGAGGATGCGGCGTTCGAGGCGGGCCTTGCCGGCCATCCGGCGATCAGCTTCGTGAATGCCGTGCCGGCCGAGACGGCCGTCCTCGTCGACCCGGATCAGTTCGCCCGGATCTTCATCAATCTCCTCCGCAACGCGCGCGAGGCGCTGGAGGTCAAGGGTGCGGGAGCCGAGACCCCGAAGGTCGAGGCCGGGCTGGCCGAACATCCGGATGGCCTGTTGGTCTGGGTTCAGGACAATGGTCCGGGCCTGCCGCCGCGGGCCCGCGACAACCTCTTCGTCGCGTTCGAGGGCTCGGCCCGGGCCGGCGGCACCGGGCTGGGGCTCGCCATTGCGCGGGAACTCGCCGAGGCACATGGCGGTCGCCTCGGCCATGTCGATACCCCTCGGGGGACCCGTTTCGAACTGACCCTGCCGGTCGCTCTGCGTCATCCCTGAGCCCGGCGTCGCCCGCCGGGAATCTGCGCGGCGCGCGCTTGCATTGCAGGGGCACCCAATGTATGGGTCTGCGCGTTCCGCCGGACCCGTTCCGGCCGACAGGCGCCCGTAGCTCAGCTGGATAGAGCACCAGACTACGAATCTGGGGGTCAGGAGTTCGAATCTCTTCGGGCGCGCCATTTTCTTCAATGGATGGGTTGGCTGCTGCTCCTCGCCAAGGTCGAGCGCGACGGGATCATCCCGATCGTGCCCCCCGTTCCGGACACCGACCTGCACGACTGCTGACGCTCGCGATCCGACTGGTCGATGCGCTGTGACGCGTAGCACCTCGGCACCGGAATGGCCGGCGCATGGATACCGTCGGGCTCCGCGCCGAGGTGCCGTCGTCGCCTGTCGCCGCATCGCCATGTCCCAGGATCGCCGACCGGCCGCCACCTGAAAGCCGCCCGCAGCGCGATCGCCATTGCCGGCCCCCGGCCCGCCTTGCGCATCTGGTCTCTCCGCCGGGCACGGGACCCGTTCGGGGCGGGGTAGAACGGGTGGCGCCCCGTGCCGTCGTCCGGGGCTTCGTGCCCAACGGACCGCTCGACCTGAATCCCCGGTGACCCTGCACCGCCCTGATGGCGAGCCTCCGCTTGCCGGGCCGCCTGCCTCACGCCGTTGTGCCAGGACCGGGCCGACCCCGCTCCGAGTTGGCCGCATCCCCGTTATCGTCTCGCTCGTCGCCCTCGCCGTCCGAGCTCTCGCCGACCAAGCGCTTGCCACCCTCGGTCGCGGGCTCGGCACGTCGATCTCAATAGTAGGTATTTGCATTGACTATATCGCTTCGCAGCATCGGCTTTGGCATGGTTTGGGCAAGAAGGCGACACCACCCGATAGCGGTGGCTGCCGGCCGGAGGGGGCGCTCCGCATCGGTGCACGCCGCCCTCGGCTCCAGTTCTTGCGGAAGCCCGAAGGGCCGATACTGAGGAGAATTTCATCGTGCGTTTCACCAGAGCTGCTCTGCTGGGTGCGGCAGTGCTCGCGATCCTTGCCGCGCCGG
>NZ_JAYRYM010000114.1:0-12018 GCF_041917035.1 Devosia sp.
GCCGCCCTGTTCGTCGGCCTGTGAGACAACGCGTACTGTTGCCCACTCCGCTATCCTTGCTATAGCACCGTCACGGTACACTCGATCAGGCGGATCCCAGATGGCCAAGTTCAAGACCCTCGACGACCTCGACCTCACCGGCAAGCGCGTCCTCGTGCGCGCCGACCTCAATGTCCCGGTCGCCGACGGCAAGGTCACCGATGCCACCCGCATCGAGCGGCTGATCCCGACCCTGCGCGAGATCGTCAAGGTCGACGGCAAGGCCATCATCCTCTCCCATTTCGGCCGCCCCAAGGGCAAGGTCGACCCCGAGTTCTCGCTCGAGCAGGTGGTGCCCGCCGTGGTCGAGGCCCTCGGCCACCCCGTCGGCTTCATCGCCACCGACTGGGTCGACGTCGCTCGCGCCCGCCAGGCCATCGACGAGGCTCCGGCCGGCTCGGTGCTGGTGCTCGAGAACACCCGCTTCCATCCCGGCGAGGAGAAAAACGATCCCGACCTGGCGCGCCGCATGGCCTCGCTCGGCGATCTCTACGTCAACGATGCCTTCTCCGCCGCGCATCGCGCCCATGCCTCGACCGAAGCGGTGGCACGCCTGCTGCCCGCGGCGGCCGGCCTTGCCATGCAGGAAGAGCTGCTCGCGCTCGAGAAGGGCCTCGGCAATCCCGAGCGCCCGGTCATCGCCATCGTCGGCGGCGCCAAGGTCTCGACCAAGCTCGAACTCCTGGGCAACCTGATCAGCAAGGTCGATGCGCTGGTGATCGGCGGCGCCATGGCCAATACCTTCCTGCACGCCGGTGGCCTGGGGGTGGGCAAGTCGCTGGCCGAGAAGGACCTCGCCGAGACGGCCAACACCATCCGCGACAAGGCAGACGCGGTGCACTGCGCCATCATCCTGCCGATCGATGCCACGGTGGCCTGGCGCTTCGAGGCCAATGCCCCGCACCGCTTCTACGGCGCCGATGCCATCGATCCCGACGGCATGATCCTCGATGTCGGGCCCGGCTCGATCGAGCGCATCAAGGGCGCCATCGACGAGGCGCGCACCGTGGTCTGGAACGGCCCGCTCGGTGCCTTCGAGATGGCCCCGTTCGATCAGGGTACGGTCGAGGTGGCCAGATACGTCGCGGCCCGCACCAAGGCCGGCAAGGTCGTCTCTGTCGCCGGCGGCGGCGACACCGTCGCCGCCCTCGCGCATGCCGGGGTCAAGGAGAAGTTCACCTACGTCTCGACCGCCGGCGGCGCCTTCCTCGAGTGGATGGAAGGCAAGTCCCTGCCCGGCGTCGAGGCGCTCAAGGGGTGAGGTTGAAACGCGATTCGCGCTGATATATATCACTGCTAGATATCGGCCGACGGAGGCGCGGATGCGCACCACGAAAGCAAAGGTCTTCTGGTCGGGCCGCTCGCAGGCTGTGCGGTTGCCGAAGGAGTTCCGTATCGCGGACGATGTCGCGGAGGTCGAAATCCACCGCAAGGGAAATCTCATTATTCTGGAGTTGCCTGCCCAGGAGACCCGGTTTACGGACGAATGGGCTTGGCTCGAGAACCTTGAGCCGCTCGATCCTGACGTGATTGCCGCAGCCGAAGAGGACGAAGGAGCGTTCGAGGATCGCCCCGAAAGAGACGCCCTCTTCCGGTGAAGTATCTGCTCGATACGAACGCGGTTATTGCCCTGCTTGGCGGCAACTCACTCGTGCAGCAGCATCTGCGCCGTGTGTCGGCGTCGGACACCGCACTGTCGTCGCTCGTGATGCACGAACTGTACTTCGGTGCCTACAAGGGCGTCCGTACCAATGAGACTCTGCTCAACTACGGCCAACTCCGTCTTGCGATCGTGCCCTTCACCGTAGACGATGCGCTGCGAGCTGCGGAGATCCGTGCTGTTCTACAACGAAGGGGAACGCCGATCGGACCCATCGATACGCTGATCGCCGGCCAGGCGCTCGCCCGCGACCTCACGCTCGTCACCCGCAACACCCGCGAGTTCCTCCGGGTCGATGACCTGCTTGTCGAGAACTGGGAGGCCTGATCCCCCCTTCGTCTGATACCTGAATGTCTAATCGAACCATGGACCCGGCTGCGGCATTCTCGGCCCGCTGCGCAACCGGAGATTCCGCCGCCCATGGCCTCGCTCAACGCCATCGCCCGAAAGCTCGTGACCCGCGGCCAGGGCATCCTTGCCGCCGATGAATCCGAGGGCACCATCGCCAAGCGCTTCGCGCTGATCGGCCTGCCCGTCACCCTCGAGTCGCGCCGCGACTACCGCGAGATGCTGTTCCGCTCCAGGGAGGCGATGAGCAAGTATATCTCGGGGGTCATCCTCACCGAGGAGACGCTCGAGCAGAACGCCCGCGATGGCACGCCCTTCCGCGAGCTGCTCGCCGAGACCGACGTCATCCCCGGCATCAAGGTCGATCGCGGCGCCTTCCCCATGCCCGGCAGCCGCGACGAGAAGATCACCGAGGGTCTCGACGGCCTGCGCCAGCGCCTCAAGCACTATGCCGGCCTGGGTGCCGGCTTCGCCAAGTGGCGCGGCGTGATTGCCATTACCAGCTACGCCCCCTCGCGCAACGGCATCCGCGCCAACGCCCATGTCCTCGCGCGCTACGCCATGTATTGCCAGGAGGCCGGTATCGTCCCGGTCGTCGAGCCCGAGGTGCTGGCCGATGGCGAGCCCGGCGATCACTCCATCCAGCGCTGCGAGGAAGTCACCGCCGAGACGCTCGAGGCGGTGTTCAAGGAACTGCGCCTCGCCGGCGTCGATCTCTCCGGCATGCTGCTCAAGCCCAACATGGTCCTGCCGGGCATGCGCTCCCGCGATCGCGTCGGGGTCGAGGAAGTCGCCCGGCGCACGGTCGACACGCTGCGGGCCTATGTGCCGGCGGCGGTTCCCGGCATCGCCTTCCTGTCGGGCGGCCAGTCGGACGAGGAGGCCACCGCGCACCTTTCCGCCATGAACCAGCTCGGGCCCCTGCCCTGGGCGCTGACCTTCTCCTATGGCCGCGCGCTGCAGACCTCGGCGCTCGTCACCTGGGACGGCAAGGACGAGAACGTCGCCGCCGCCCAGCGCGCCTTCGCGCACCGGGCCCGCATGAATTCGCTCGCCGCCCTCGGCGAGTGGCGGCCCGAGCTCGATCTCGCCGCCTGACTGTCCTGACGTCTTCCCGACGACTGGGCGCGGTTTCGACCGCGCCTCTTTTTTTGCCCGCTCCGCCACGGACCGACGGGGCCGGCCACCCTGCGGCCAGAATCCGCCTCCACATCGACGGCGCCATCGTTATAACAGCCGCATGACCGCCGAACTCTTCCTCATCGCTCCGCCGGGCCCCTTGCCCGAACCGATCCTCGCCGCCATCCGCGACGTCGCCGCTCGCACGGAAGTCGCCGCGCTGCTGCTGCCGCGCCGGGATCTGGCCGAGAACACCTACAAGACCCTGGTCAAGGCGGTGGTGCCGGCAGCGCAGGCGTCCGGCATCGCCGTGCTGATCGAAGGCGAGCCGGGGCTGGTCCGGATGCTGGGGGCCGATGGCCTGCATGTCTCGGGAAGCCTTGCCGCCGTGCGCGAGGCGGTCTCCGCGCTCAAGCCCGACCGGATCGTCGGTGCGGCGGCGCTCGGCACGCGCGACGATGCCATGCTGAAGGGCGAGGCAGGCGTCGACTACATCCTATTTGGGCCGCTTTTCGGCGCCATTGATCCGGCGCAGCGCGAAATGGGGCGCTGGTGGGCACAGACCATGGAAATCCCGAGCGTGCTGAGCGATCCCGGAGCCGACCTCGAGCGGTACGATGCCGCCGGCTGCGAGTTCATCGGCCTCCCTTTGCCGGTGAGCGGGGAACAGCCGTGAGCCGCCTGTGGCCGGCGCTGCTGCTGCCGGTCCTGCTGCTGGCGTCTGTCGGACAGGCCCAGCAGCCTCAGGACATCGAGGATTTGCGCCCGGAGAACCAGCGCTTCGACAATCTGGGGATGGTGGAACTGCCCATCGGCCCGGTGCCCAGCGAACTGCTGCAACCCGGGGGGACGCAGGCCGAGGCGATCAGCGACCAGATTTTCGGGCCGAGGATCGACGCCGCCTATGGGGCCTACCAGCGCGGCTACTACCTCACCGCGCTCGATCTCGCCCTGCCGCGGGCCGAGCAGGGCGATCGCTTCGCCCAGACCCTGATTGCCGAGATCTATGCCAATGGCCTCGGCATCACCGAGGATCTCGCCAAGGCCGCCGGCTGGTACCGGCTGGCCAGCGAGGCCGGCGACCCCCTCGCCACCTTCGAACTGGCGCTCCTCTACAACGAGGGTCGCGGCGTGCCGAAGGACCGCCGGCAGGCCGCAGCGCTGTTCCGCAAGGCGGCCGAGGCCGGCAACGTGCTGGCCAAGTACAATCTCGGCCTGCTCCACGTCGAGGGCATCTACGCCGAGCCCAGCCTCACCAGGGCCGCCGCGCTCCTCCGCGAGGCCGCCGAGGCCGGCGTCGCCGAGGCCCGCTACGACTATGCCGGCATGCTGATGGAGGGCGCCGGCGTCGCACCCGATCCGGCCGGCGCGGCCGAGCAGTTCCGGCTCGCCGCCGAGGCCGGGCTGGTTGCCGCCCAGATCGACTATGCCACCCTGCTCTACCTGGGACGCGGCGTGCCGCAGGACCGCGGCGCCGCCGCCTCCTGGTACCAGCGTGCCGCGCTGTCCGGCAGCCCCGTGGCGCAGAACCGCTATGCCAAGCTGCTCGCCGTCGGCGAAGGCGTGGCGCCCGACCTCGAGACCGCCGCCATGTGGCGTGCCCTCGCCCGCCGTCAGGGACTGACCGATCCGCAGCTCGACCGGCTGCTGTCCGCGCTCCCCGCCGAGCGCCTCGCCGCCGCCGAGGAGCGCGCCCGCTTCTGGCCGTCGGCCCCGCCCACCGAGGTCGCCGACAACGCCGCCGTGCCGACGCCCGAACCGGCAACGCCCTTGAACTGAGCGGCGATCTCGGGCACAACGCGGCCCTTCCCTTTCCCCCTGCTCTCCTGCGCGGAGTTTCCCGGTATGCGCTCTGCGCTTCTCAACGTCATGGTCCAGGCCGCCACCAAGGCCGGGCGCAACCTCGCCAAGGATTTCGGCGAAGTCGAGAACCTCCAGGTCTCGGTCAAGGGCCCCGCCGACTTCGTCTCGAACGCCGATCGGCGCGCCGAGGAAATCTGCTTTGAGGAGCTGAAGAAGGCCCGGCCCACCTACGCCTTCCTCGGCGAGGAGGGCGGCGAGGTGGCGGGCTCCGATGGCCAGCACCGCTGGATCTGCGATCCGCTCGACGGCACCACCAATTTCCTCCATGGCATCCCTATGTTCGCCTGCGCCATTGCCCTCGAGCGCGCCGGCGAGATCGTCGCCTCGGTGATCTACAATCCCGTGATGGACGAGCTCTTCACCGCCGAAAAGGGCGGCGGCGCCTGGCTCAACGACCGCAAGCGCCTCCGGGTCGCCGGCCGCAAGCACCTTGCCGACGCCGTTGTCGTCACCGGCATCAACTCCCAGGGCCGCGCCCTCGACGTCCTGCAGTTGAAGCAGCTCGCCCAGGTCACTCCGGCCGTCGCCGGCATCCGCCGCACCGGTTCGGCCTCGACCGACCTCGCCTGGCTCGCCGCCGGCCGCTTCGACGGCTACTGGGAGGCCGGCCTGAAGCCCTGGGACGTCGCCCCCGGCCTGCTGCTGCTCCGCGAGGCGGGCGGCACCATGACCGACTATGCCGGCACCACCGGCTCCGTCTGGAACGGTCAGGTGATCGCCGGCAACGAGACGATCCAGGCGCAATTGCTCAAGATCGTCAAGGCGGTGAACTGACCGAGGCGCCCCTTCACGATCGCGCCGCATTACCGGGATTTCATGGGGTTAACCGGCATCCGGGACTGCCGGACGTTGCGCGTGGCGGCAAAAGCGCAATACTGTCACGCCGAATCCCGACCGAGATAGGGCAGCGACATGTCGCAGACATACGACCCGTACCGCCTTGCCACACCCGGCCTCTATCTGGTCAAGATCATCATCTTCCTGGTGCTGGTGGCCTTCGTCGCCGCCATCCTGTTCAACCAGCTGCTAATCTTCTTCTGGGCCAACCCCTTCATCAACAGCCTGATCCTGCTCACGCTGGCCATCGGCATCGTGCTCAGCTTCATGCAGGTGATCCGGCTGTTTCCGGAGATCAACTGGGTGAACTCGCTGCAGGAGGGTCGCATGCCCGCGACCCAGCCGCGGCTGCTCGCCCCCGTCGCCAACCTGCTGCGCGACCGGCTGGGCGAAGCCATGATCACGCCCTCCTCGATGCGCTCCATCCTCGATTCGGTCGGCAACCGACTCGATGAGGCCAAGGACACCTCGCGCTACCTCACCGGCCTGCTCGTCTTCCTCGGCCTGCTCGGCACCTTCTACGGCCTGCTCGAGACGGTGACGCACGTGGCCTCGACCATCCAGGCCCTCGATGCCACGGCGGGAGACACCGCGAGCCTCTTCTCCAATCTCAAGGAGGGGCTGGCCGCCCCGCTGAGCGGCATGGGCACGGCCTTCTCCGCCTCGCTGCTCGGCCTCTCCGGCTCGCTGATCCTGGGGTTCCTCGACCTGCAGGCCAGCCAGGCGCAGAATGCCTTCTACACCGATCTCGAGGACTGGATGACCTCGATGACCGAACTCGACCATCCGGTCACCCAGATGCAGGCGACCGGCCTCGGCGTCTCTTCCGACGAGATGTCGGCCATGCTCGCCCAGTTCGGCTCGACCCTGCAGAACTCCAGTTCCTCGCAGAACGCCATTCGCGCCATGGCCGAACTCGCCCGCGGCATCGATGGGCTGGTCAAGCACATCAAGGCCGAGCAGGAGGATCTGCGCGGCCATATCATCCAGCAGGGCGAGACCAACAGGAAGCTGCAGCTGCTGATGGAGGCCATGATGCGCGAGGCCGAGACCGAGAAGCGAGAGGCGGACAAGCGGGCGAACTGACCGCTTCCGGAAAGGACCGCCCATGGCCAGCTCGACCCGCTCCCGCCGCTCCCAGGTCACCAACTACTGGCCGGGCTTCGTCGATGCGCTGTCGAGCCTCTTGCTCGTCATCATCTTCCTGCTGTCGCTGTTCATGCTGAGCCAGTTCTTCCTCGGCCAGGAGATCAGCGGCAAGGACGACGCGATGACCCGGCTCAATGCCCAGATCGCCGAACTGACGGAACTGCTGCAGCTCGAGAAGGCCGGCTCGGACGACCTGAACTCGACCATAGCGACGCTGCAGGCGACGCTCAGCAGCGCCACGTCCGAGCGGGACCAGCTTGCCGCGCAGGTCGCCGGATTCGGCATCGGCGGCGACAGCAAGGATGCCGAGATCGCGCAGCTCAATTCCGAGCTGCAGGCGCAGCAGGACCTGTCGCGCGATGCCGCCGCTCAGGTTGCGCTGCTCAACCAGCAGCTGGCGGCGCTGCGCACCCAGATCGCCGCGCTCGAGGAGGCGCTGCAGGCCTCCGAGGTCAAGGAGGTCGACAACCGCACCCAGATTGCCGATCTCGGCCGCCGCCTCAACCTCGCGCTGGCCCAGCGCGTCCAGGACCTGAGCCGCTACCGTTCCGATTTCTTCGGCAAGCTGCGCCAGGTGCTCGAAGGCCGGGCCGACGTGCGGGTGGTCGGCGATCGCTTCGTGTTCCAGTCCGAAGTGCTGTTCGGCGCCGGGGAGGCCGACATCTCCGCCGCCGGCGAGACCGAACTCGCCAAGCTCGCGGCCGCCATCACCGAGCTGCAGGCCCAGATTCCCGCCGACGTGAACTGGGTGCTGCGCATCGACGGCCACACCGACAAGCGGCCGATCAACACCGCCCAGTTCCCCTCCAACTGGGAGCTTTCGGCGGCCCGCGCCATCGCCGTCACCAAGTACTTCGTCGAGCAGGGCATCCCTGCCCAGCATCTGGTTGCGGCCGGCTTCGGCGACAGCCGCCCGATCGATGCCGGCGATACCGAGGACGCTTACGCCCGCAACCGCCGGATCGAGTTCAAGCTGACCGACGGCTGAGCCGCCCCCGCCGCCCGGGGCTCAGGCCTCGATGGCGTGGTCGCTGCCGCCCTCGACCAGTTCCATCGGCCACACCCGGTGCACGATGCCCTGCGGGTAGACTTCGGCATAGGCCGGCATCGAGGCGAGCAGCGATTCCCCGAGCGCGATGCCGAGGTTGCGCAGCGACATGCGGAAGCAGGTCAGCGGCGGTGAGAGAAAGCGCGACAGCGGCGATTCCCGGAAGGCGATGACGGCAACGTCGCGGCCCGGACTGAGGCCCGCCTCGATGAGGCGCCGGTAGAAGCCGATCGCCATCAGTTCGTAGACCAGCACGATCGCGGTGGCCGGCTCCGCCATGGTCAGCAGTTCGTGCGCGGCCTGGTAACCCCCCTGCTCGGAGGAGGCGGCCCGGATCACGAGGCCCGGTTCCGGCGCGATGCCGTGCCGGCCCAGTGCCGCCTTGTAGGCGTCGAGGAACACGAACCCCAGGTTGATGTCGTTGCTCGGAACGCACACGGCGATGCGCCGGTGCCCCTTGGCGACGAGCCGGTCCACCGCCCGGTGCGCCACGCCCTCGAAGTCGAGGTCGATCCAGGGATGGTCGCCGGGCGTTGCCGACCGGCCCAGCGCGATGAACGGGATGCGGGCCTTGTTGAGCAGCTCGATGCGCTCGTCCTTGCGGTGCGTCGCCGAGATGATCAGCGCATCGACAAGGCGGCGCGCCACCATGCGGCGCAGGTACTGGGTCGGGTCCTCGTCGGTAGCGCAGGGCAGCACGACCAGGTCGAGGTGGTGGCGGCTCAGCACCGTCTGCACGCCGTCGAACACGCCGAGGAAGAAGTTGTCCGGGTTGCCCGCCGTGTCGAAACCGGACTCGACCATGAAGCCGATGGCATTGGTGGTCCCCTGCCGCAGGCTCCGTCCCGACTGGTTGGGGACGTAGCCGAACTCGGCCGCGGCCTCGAGGACCCGCCTGCGGGTCTCCTCATTGACGTCGGGACGACCGTTCAGGGCGCGCGAAACAGTCCCGATCGAGATGTTGAGCCGATCGGCTAGCTGCCGGATTCCCTTCACCTTTTCGCCCCCCAACGCCAGACCGCCAGTCACGTCCGTAAACGATTTCGGAACACTATTGACACGGAAGTGTCGTCGATTATAGCGTCGTAAACGTTTACGGGGCCAGGCGGACAGGATCGCGACAAAGCGACGCCGCCGGCGGCGTACGAGGGGGGGATATCGTGCAGTATCGTGCCGTTCTGGCCGGGTGCGGAGCTATGTCCAGAGGCTGGCTCAAGGCGATCGCCGAGACGCCGTCCCTGCGCGGACGCATCAGCGTGGTCGGGCTCAACGACATCGATCCGAGCGCCGCGCACCGGCTGGCCATCGAGTTCGGTCTCACCCACGCCGCCGTCGAACCCGACCTCGAGGCCCTGCTGGCCGGCACGCGGCCCGATCTGGTGTTCGACATCGTCGTGCCGCAGGCCCGGCATGCGGTGGTCTCGGCAGCGCTGCGCCATGGCTGCCACGTGCTCTCCGAAAAGCCGATGGCGACCAGTCTGGCCGACGGCCGCGACCTGATCGCCAGGGCCAGGGCCGCCGGCCGGGTGCATGCGGTGGTGCAGAATCGCCGCTTCAACGCAGGCGTCCGCCGCATCCGGCAGACCCTCGAGTCCGGCGTGCTCGGCACCCTCAGCGCCGTCCATTGCGACTTCTTCGTCGGCGCCCATTTCGGCGGCTTCCGCGAGGCCATGGAGCACGTGCTGCTGGTCGACATGGCGATCCACACGCTGGACGCGGCCCGCTTCATCTCCGGCAAGACGCCGCTGGCCGTCTACTGCCACGAGAGCAACCCGGCCGGCTCCTGGTATGCCCAGGGCTCCGTCGCCAATGCGATTTTCGAGCTTTCCGACGGCGTAGTCTTCACCTATCGCGGCTCGTGGAGCGCCGAAGGCGCCAATACCAGCTGGGACTCGGCCTGGCGCATCGTCGGCTCGCAGGGCACGCTGCTGTGGGACGGGGCGGAGGCGTTCTCCGCCCATGTCGTCTCCGGCACGGAGGGGTTCTTCCGGCCGCTGTCGCCCATCGAGGTTTCTCCGCCCGCCGACCCGGCCCGGACCCACGGTCATGCCAGCGTGCTGCTCGACTTCCTCGACAGCATCGAGGCGGGTCGTCCGCCCGAGACGGTCGGCGCCGACAACATCAACAGCCTCGCCATGGTCTTCGCCGCGATCGAGAGCGCGCGCAGCCGGCAACGCATCGAAATCACAGCCTGAAGGACGATCGACGTGAGCAACCCGGCCAAGACCATCCGCATCGGCACCATGATCTCGGCGAGTTCGGGCGCGGCGGCACAGAACATCGCCCGCATCGTCGATCTGGGCTTCGAGAGCTTCGAGCCGTTCTTCTGGCAGACCACCGGCGGCCAGGATCTCGCCGAACTGGGCAAACGCTGCCGCGACGCCATCGGGGAGCGCGACATCACCATCTCGACCATCGGCATGTTCGGCAATCCGCTGGAGGACCGGGACCTCGACCGCCAGACCCTGCAGGGCTGGAAGGACTGCATCGACAACGCCCACCATTTCGGCGCCACCTGCGTCGCCGGCTTCACCGGCCGGCTGCGCGGCAGGCCGCTGCCAGACAGCCTGCCGCGCTACCGCGAAGTCTGGTCGGAGATGGCCCGCCGGGCCGCCGACCGCGGCATACGGATCGCCTTCGAGAACTGTGCCATGGACGGCAACTGGCAGACCGGCGACTGGAACATCGCCCACAATCCCGACGCCTGGGAGCTGATCTTCAACGAGACGCCCGACGACAATATCGGGCTCGAGTGGGAGCCCTGCCATCAGCTCGTCTACCTCATCGATCCGCTGCCGCAGATCCGCAAGTGGGCCCACAAGTTCTTCCACGTGCACGGCAAGGACGCGACGGTGCGCTGGGAGGTGATCCGCGAGCACGGCATCTTCGGCAAGGAGAAGTTCGTCTTCATGCGCACCCCCGGCTTCGGCGACAGCAACTGGACCGACATCATCTCCGAACTGCGCCTCGCCGGCTGGTCGGGCTCGATCGACATCGAGGGCTGGCACGATCCGGTCTATCGCGATGCGCTCGAGATGACCGGGCAGGTGCGGGCGCTCGAGTACCTCAGGACCTGCCGCGGGGGAGATTTCGTCGACGTCGCGGGCTAGCGGCCGAGGGCGGCGATCCTCGCTCGCCCGATCTGATGCTTTTCGTGCCGGCCGGAGGGGACGGCACTCAACCTGTGCGCAACGCACACTTGGGAGGACGTGAATATGAAAGGGACAGTGTCCAGGACTCTCTTCAAGGCCCTTGCCGGCACCGCGATGGCCGGCATCGTCATGGCGGCCGTCACCAGCCCGGTGCTGGCCGAGACGCTGCGCGACAAGTGGTGCAGCGATGTCACCATCCGCTTCTTCGCCGGTGGCGCGGAAGGCGACGCCTTCGCCTCGATCGTCTACAATGGCGCCAAACAGGCGCAGGCCGATCTCGGCGCCAAGGTCGACTACATCTTCTCGGGCTGGAGCTCGGAGCGGATGACTCAGCAGCTGCGCGAGGCCGTCGCCGCCAGACCGGACGGCATCGCCATGATGGGCCACCCGGGCAACGCCGCCATCATGCCGCTGGCCGAGGAGGCCGCGAAAGCCGGCATCCGGATGATGTACCAGAACGTCCCGGTCGACGAAGTCACCGGCAGGTTCGGCGGCGGCTATGTCGGCGCGCAGCAGAACCCGCAGGGCAGGGCGCTCGGCGAAGAGGCCATTCGCCGGTTTGGCCTCAAGTCCGGCGATGTCGCCATCGTCATGAGCGACTGGTCGCAGATCGAGCGCGCCGAGCGCGAGCTGGGCACGCTTCAGGCCTTCGAGGCGGCCGGCCTCAAGGTGGTCAAGCTGCAGAGCCCGGAGGGCCTGGGTACCGATCCCAATGTCGGCATCCCGGTGATAACCGCTGCCATCGCCGCCAATCCCGACGTGAAGCTGATCGCCTATCCCGGCGGCCAGCCGCTCGGCAACGC
>NZ_JAYRYM010000115.1:0-11872 GCF_041917035.1 Devosia sp.
TCGACACGATTGCCAGCACCGACCCGACCCATGGCGGCATCGACGACATCGAGGCCGGCCTGGGGGCCGACATCGTGGTCGGCGGGGCGGCGGGCGATCAGCTCAAGGCCGGCGGCGACACCGACACCTCGCGCGACATCATCCTCGGCGACGACGGCGAGCTGGTCTTCTTCACCACGGGCGACGACACCGGCTACCTGAAGTCGGCCAAGAGCATCAACCCGGCGTACGGCGGCGGCGACACCATCACCACCGGCAATGGCGACAACATCGTCATCGCCGGCTCGGGCGCCGACGACGTCGACGCGGGCAGCGACGACGACATCATCCTGGGCGACAACGGCGAGATCATCTTCAGCGCGGCCGACATCGTCGAGCGCATCTCGAGCACCGATCCGGACTACGGCGGCATCGACGACATCGAGGCCGGCGACGGGGCCGACATCGTGGTCGGCGGCGTCGCCGGAGACCTGATCTCGGCAGGTGGCGAAACCGACGTGGACGAGGACATCGTTCTCGGTGACGAAGGCGAGCTGCTGTTCTTTGCGACCGGCGAGCTCCAGCATGCCTACTCGATCGTGCCGGACAAGGGCGGCGCCGATACCATCACCACCGGTGGCGGCGACAATGTCGTCATCGGCGGTGCCGACGGCGACAGCATTACCGCCTCGGGTGGGGCCGACATCATCCTCGGCGACAACGGGCGGCTCGAATTTGACCTCGGCGGCCCCGAGGACTCGCGCCGTCTCATCCTCGCTCGCTCGACCGACCCGCTCCTGGGCGGCGGCGACACCATCGAGGCCGGCGACGGCAACGACCTGGTGTTCGGCGGCACCGCGGCGGACACCATCCGGGGCAGTGGCGGCCACGACATGCTGTTCGGCGACCACGGCCTCTACGACATCGACCTGCCGCTCGACTCACGCGGCGTCTCGATCTTCTTCCGCTCGGGCGATGAAGGCGGCAACGACACCATCCACGGTGGTGACGGCGACGACATGGTCTTCGGCCAGCAGGGCGACGACACCATCTACGGTGACGGCGGCGACGACGACATCGTCGGCGGCCACAACGTGGTCGGTGGGGCCGACGGTTCCGACACCATCGATGGCGGCGACTTCCACGACGTCATTCTCGGCGACAACGGCATGATCTTCCGCACCCGCACCGTCGACGACTGGAAGACGGTCGATTGGGAGCGCGGCTACTGGGGGGCCGGCCGCGTCTACGGCGCCATCATCCGGGACGTGCTGCGCTTCGATCTCAGCGATTACGTCGGCGGCAACGACATTCTCGGCGGCGGCCGCGGCGACGATCTGATCTACGGCCAGCGCGGCAACGACACCATCGACGGGGGCGGCGGTCTCGACGATCTCGTCGGCGGCATGGGCAGCGACACGATCCGCGGCGGCGGCGGCAACGACATCCTGATCGGTGACGAAGCGACGATCTACAAGGCCTTCGACGGCAATGGCAGCGCCAGGCTCAACACCGACCTGTCGTGGCACCGCGACATCGTGCTTGAGGAGGTCGGTGTCATCACTGATCGGCCGGCGATCAACACCAACCAGCACGCCGTCGATTCGACCTATGCTGCGGCGCTGCTCAACTCCGACATGGTCCTGCTCGCGGGCGGCTACACCGATGCGGGCAAGCAGCTTTCCGGCAACGGCGCCTGGGCGACGAGCGCTCTGCTGGTCGAACTGGAGAGCGGCTGGAACGATACCCTGCAGGGCGAGGACCAGGACGATCTGCTGATCGGTCAGCGCGGCAGCGACAGCCTCGCCGGCGGCAACGGCAACGACACCCTGTTCGGCGACAGGGCGACGAACCTCTCCAGCGTGTCGACCGACCTGCCTCTGATCATCAATGCCGTCCGGCTGATCGGTGCCTCGTCGGCGGCCGGGGTGTTCATCCCGATCGGCGGGCAGGTGGTGACCCCGATGGTCGACCTGATGCCGTCGGCCCTCAACCCCAATGCGCCACAGCTCAACCTCATCCCCGATGCTGCCGGGCGGCTTGCCGACATGGCGCGGAACGACCGGTTGATCGAACTGGCCGGCAGCGGCTTCGGCGCCAGCACGCTCGAGGTCTTCGCCTCCCTGGTGCCGGACCTGGTCCACTCCGAGGATACGCTGCCCCGGGGCGACGCCCTCAGCGGTGGCGACGGCAACGACACGATCTTCGGGGATGACGGCCTGATCTTCTCGCCGATCGAGACCGGTTTCGCGACCATCGACAACGAGATCAACGGCGTCTCGGCCTCGCTCTTGTCCTTGCTGGCCGACTTCGACGCGCTCTCGTTCGGCCAGGCCGCGATCGAGTCGATCGGCAGGACGACGACGCTGGGCTACGGCGCCGGCAACGACGCCATCGATGCCGGTGCCGGCGACGACACCGTCTTCGGCGATTTCGGGCGCATCATCATGCCCTCGACGCACGGCCTGTCCGCCAGCGGCGCCTCGCTCCAGGCCGCGGCCCTGTCCTTCCATGCCATGCTGCAGGATCTGCAGCACGTCACCGCGGACATGGCCTTCGTCGTCCACGAGACGTCGCATGGACTGATCAACGAGTACGCTAGCCGCACCGGCTTCACCTCGCCGTCGAACTATGTTGCCGGCGGCAACGCCACGACCTGGAAGATGCGGCCCTCGACCTACCAGCTGCTGCTGGGCAACGACACCATCGCGGCCGGCGACGGCAACGACATGGTCGTCGGTGACAGCGGCTTCGTCGTCGCGCAGGCCATGGCGGCCAATGGGACGATCGCCGGCAGCAAGGTGACATCGGCGGCTCACACCACCATCGAGAATGCCCTCAAGGCGCAGGACAACACCCTCGACACCGCGCTGCGCAACCATCTCAACGCCCGCCATCCGGACGATACCACCAAGCACACCAGCCAGTCCGACAAGAAGGCGCAGTGGCTCTTCGAGAACGGGCATCCGTTCCAGCTCAGCGTCGGAAACGACACCATCATGGGCGGGATCGGCAACGACACGCTGGTCGGCGATTTCGCCACCATCCACACCGGCGTGCTGTTCAGCCCGACCAACGACTCGCGCGAGGTCACCGACCTCTCCAAGGCCGCGGACACGGCGCTCGGCACGCTGGCAACGCGTCTCTTCGTCTCCGGCAACGGCTACCGGCCGCTGAACGCCGAGGCGATCATCACGGGCGCTGGCCTCATCACCCAGGTCAAGACCAGCGACTGGTCATACGATGGCGGCTACAACTACTGGTGGCTCGAGACCAAGCTCTCCGACAAGCGCCATTCGCAGAAGATGGCGTCCTCGGCCCTCACCCTGTACAGCGATCGGATCGAGGGCGGGGACGGCAACGATATCCTCGTGGGTGATGCCGCAACGCTCAAGCCGCTGATCGCGCAGGGCAATACCACCGGCCTGTACAACACCTTCACCGTCGTGCCGGTGGCCGAGTCGGGCTTCACCAGCGCGGCCACCGACGCCTATATGTACAAGTTCGGCCCGTTCGCCCGGCTGCTGGCGCCCAATGACGAGAACACCGCGCACGGCCACAACTACATCGTCAGCGACGATACCATCTATGGCGGCATCGGCGACGACATGGCCTTCGGCCAGATCGGCAACGACACGATGTACGGCGAGGCCGGCAACGACCGGTTGTCCACCGGCGACGGCAGGGACTGGGTGTCGGGCGGGGCAGGGACCAATCAGGTCGCCATCACCTCGGGTCGCGACACGCAGGCGACCAGCGGCGGCGGCAAGGACAACAAGGTCACCACCATCGATGTCGGGGGCACCGCCAAGCCGCTCGTCCGCACCACATGGGGCACCCCGATGGTGAGCGCGCTGGCCACCGACATCATCGAGAGCAAGTCGCTGTTGCAGCCGTCCGGGGCCATGTTCGTCGGCTTCCGCGACTACAACACCGCGGCCCCGCCGAGCAGCACCGACAAGTTCCAGCTGATCAAGGCCGTGTCGATGGTGGTTCCGACCACCACTTCGCTGATTTCGGCCGTGCGCTCCAGCGAGATTGTCGTCAAGCTGGTCGATGAGGATCGCAACGCCAATACCGCGTTCCAGCAGCTGTGGGTCTATGACGAGGTCAACCAGGTGTTCGTGGCGCAGAACGCCACGGAATCCGAGACCGTGCCGCTGCTGACCGAGACGCCGGTGCGCAAGCGGCTGCCTTCGGTGCTCTACGATGTCGAGGGGCAGAAGTGGATCACGGTCGATTACGAGGAGGGGTACGGCGACTGAGGATGTCTGACCGGGGAATCGGCACATTTGTGCCATCGGAAGGCAACATTTCCGCCATATGGTTAATTCCTTTGTTGACCGCGGCGCGCAGACCCTCCTAACCTTTCGTTGCGGCGCGTACTGATTTGGCCGCAAAACCGAATTGGGCGGGAAATGCATATGTCCAGGCGCACTTGGGCCTTGTTGGGGGCTGCGGTTTCGACGCTGTGGAGCGGCGCCGTGCTTGCCGACGACTACGACTGGTCCGGCTTCCGGCTTGGCGCGACGGTTGGCGTCGGGATGGGCGCCGTGGCCTGGGACGAGATCGATGCGGGACTGTCGGAAAACCTCGGGACGTTCGGTTCGCTGGCGGTGAACGGCGGGGTGTTCGCCGGTTACGATCTCGAGGTCGCGCCCGGCATGGTCTTCGGTCTCGAAGCCGGTTTGCAGTTCTTCAACGCCGAGGGCAGCAGCACGCAGCTCACCGTCCTTGATCAGTACGAATTCCGCAGCCTCGGAGCCGCCTATGCCGGCGTACGGGCTGGCGGCGAGGTCGCAGCGGGCTCGCTGCTCTACGGGCGGCTCTCCTACGCCGCCATCCATGCCCAGTCGAGCGTCGACACTCCGGCCGCCCAGGAAGGCTTCGTGCACGGCTACCAGGCCGCGATCGGCCTTGAAACCGAAGTCATGGACAACGTCACCGTGCGGGTGGAGGGCACCTACACCAAGGCCCTGACCTCGTTCGAGACCAATTACGACGGTTCGGTCTACCTCGATACCTACACCCCCGATCATCTGGGCGTGAATGTCGGCGTCACCTATCGCTTCGGCAATGAGGGCCGGGGTCCGCGCCTGGCCAATGCGGCGCCGCAGCGCTCCTGGTCGGGTGGCTATGTCGGCGTGCTCGCCGGCGGCATGAGCTCCAGTACCGTCAACGGCTTCCGCGAGACGGCCATTCCCGGTGCCGAGGGTCCCGTGTCCTATATCGGCTACGAACTCGGGGCCTATGTCGGCGTGACCCAGCAACTGGGCGAGCAGTTCGTCGTCGGCCTCGAGGGCGACGTGAGCTACCACACCGCCGTCTGGGACTTCGTCGATGACGAGAGCCGTGATATCGGCAGCTCCGATCACAAGGCGCAGGTTTCCGCGCGCCTCGGCTTCCTCGTCAATCCGGCGACCCTCATCTATGCCCGCGCCGGCTGGGGCCTGATGCACATCAATCCCGATGAGCTGCTGGCCGAACCCGGCACCGAGGCCGCCTATGTGCAGACGCTGTCGGCCGGTCTGGGCATCGAAGTGATGACCTCGCCCAATAGCCTGCTCAGGGCGGAAGGCATCTACACCACGGCGATCGAGGAATACCGCTTCAACGACACGGTGCTCAATCCGCTCTACATCAAGCCGAGCTCGCTGTCCGCGCGGGTCGGCATGGCCTTCCTGTTCTAGGCGGAAGCCATGGCAAGTGAAGCGAGCGGCGCGGACTCGGTGGCAGACGAGTCGGCGCGGGCGGCCGAGAAGTCGGTGGAGTGGATCGATCGCAACATGGCGACCCACTTCGCCAACGTGGTCAACGTGCAGTCGACGCGCGAGCAGGTCGATCTCTTCTTCGGCACCAACCAGACCTGGAACCTGACGGCGGACCCGCGCGTGGCCGTCGAGCTGTCCAACCGCATCATCCTCACGCCGCACGCGGCCAAGCGCCTCTGGGTGGTCCTGGGCGGCGTGCTTCGCGAGTACGAGCAGCGGCACGGCGTGTTGACCGTCGAGCGGTCCTGAGGCCGCGGGTGAACGCCGGGCCGGCGCGAGGGCACCATGGCTGAGAGCGCCGCCGTGCATGGGAATGCCATTCCGCTGCAGCGTCCGCAGGCCGCCGCGCCTGCCGAGGATGCCGTCTGGAAAGCGCTGCGCGAGGCCGAGGGGCTCGAACAGGCCAGCAAGCCGTGGCTGGTGCTGCAGGCGAGGTTGATCTCCCCGGACGCCGCCGGAGTCGTCCTGCTCAAGGGCAGCGAGGAAAAGCTGGTTCCCGCGGCCGTCGTGCCGGCGGACCGGCCGTCCGATCCCATGCTGCATCGGCTTGCCGAACTGGCCATTCGGCAGCGGCGCGGCGTCGTCGGCATGACGCAGAGCGGTTCCGGCGCCGTCGCCTATCCGATCACGCTCGGCGAGCGGACGCTCGGCGCGACGGCCATCCTGTGCAAGTCGGACGCCGCGCAGGCCATGCGGCAGCTGCAATGGGGCACCGCCTACCTGAGGGACCGCGCCTCGCGCCAGGCGCTGGGCGATGCGGAGGCCGAACTGGCCCGCAATGCGGCGGTTCTCGAGCTGCTGGCCGTCACGCTCGACGAGGAGCGCTACCAGGCCGCGGCGCTCGCTGCCGCGACCCATCTCGCGCTGGCCTTCGACTGCGATCGCGTGTCGATCGGTGTCCTGCGACGCGGGACGGCAAAGGTCATCGCCATCTCGCACAGTGCCAGCTTCGGCAAGCAGATGCTGCTGGTGCGCCGGCTTGGCGCCGCCATGGACGAGGCCATCGATCAGCGCGCCGTCGTCGCCTTCCCTCCGGCGGAGGGCGATGCGCCGCTGGCGACGCGGGCCCATGGCGAATTGGTCGAGGAGGCGGCGAGTGCGCGGGTGCTCACCGTTCCCATGCTTGTACGGGACGAGTTCGTCGGCGCGGTGGTGTTCGAGCGGCCCGCCGACCATCCCTTCGAGGCCTCCGAGGTCGAAATCCTCAATGCCGTGACCGCCGCGCTGGGGCCGGTGCTCGAGGAGCGCCGCCTCAACGATCGCTGGATCGGCTTCAAGCTCGCCGACGCCGCGGCTGGCGTGGCGCGCCGGCTGTTCGGCCCCGGCCACGCCGTGCTCAAGGCCACGGCGGCGGCCCTCTTGATCGTGGCCGCATTTCTGTCGCTCGCCACCGGGGCCTATGAGGTCACGGCAAAGGCCGGCCTCGAGGGCATGGTGCGCCGCGCCGTGGTCGCGCCGCTCGATGGCTTCGTCAAGTCCGCGCCGGTTCGGGCCGGCGACCGGGTCGAGGAGGGGGGACTGCTCGCCGCGCTCGATGACGGCGATCTGACGCTGGAGCGCCTGCGCTGGGCCACCGAGCGGCAGCAGCGCCAGATCGAGTACGATCGCGCCTTCGCTGCCCGCGACCGCTCGGCGCTGGCCACCAGCCGGGCCCAGATCGACGAAGCCGACGCGCAGATCCGGCTGGTCGACGAGCAGCTGGGGCGGCTGCAGCTGAAGGCGCCCTTCGCGGCACTGGTCACCGCCGGCGACCTCAGCCAGTCGATCGGCGCGGCCGTGTCGCGTGGGCAGACCCTGTTCGAAGTCGCCCCGCTCGATGCCTACCGGGTCAACCTCGCCGTCGATCAGTCCCAGATCGGCGATGTCCGGGTCGGCCAGGAGGGGGCGGTGCTGTTCGCTGCCATTCCCGAGCAGTCGTTCCCCTTCGTGGTCGACAAGATCACGCCGGTGGCCGAGGCCCGCGATGGCCGCACGGTGTTCCGCGTCGAGGGGCGGATGACCGGTGCCCCGGACCGGCTGCGCCCCGGCATGGATGGCGTCGCCAAGATCGCCGTCGATACGCGCTCGCTGGCCTGGATTTGGGCGCGACCCTTCCTCGACTGGGTGCAGGTCGCCACCTGGCAGTGGTTGCGCTGAGGCAGCCATGGCCGGCTCGCCCTTCAGTCCCAACTGGTACCGTGTCGCGGACCTCACGCCGCGCCTCCGGCCGCATGCGCAGATTCACCGCCAGCGCTTCCGCGGGGAGCCGTGGTACATCCTGCAGGATCGCCAGAGCGGGCGCTTCCATCGCATCTCGCCGGCTGCCAACCTGATGCTCAATCTCATGGATGGGCGCCGCACCGTGCGCGACATCTGGCAGGCCGTGGCGGAGCGCTCCGAGGACGAGCCGCCGACTCAGGACCAGGTGATACAGCTGCTCGGCCAGCTGCACGCCGCCGACCTGCTGATCGGCGAGGCCCCGCCCGATCTCGGTGAGCTGGGCGACCGGGCCACGGAACAGGCGCAGCGCAGCGTCATGCAGCGCCTGCGCAACCCGCTCGCCCTGCGGCTGCCGCTGCTCGATCCCGACCGGTTCCTCGATGCGCTGGTCCCGGTGTTCAGGATCGTCTACTCGCTCGGGGGCCTGCTCGTCTGGCTCGGGCTGGTTCTCGCCGGGCTGGTGCTGGCCGTGCTGCACTGGCAGGAGCTGACGGTCGATGTCGTCACCGAGGCGCTGACCACGCAGAACCTCGTGCTGCTCGCGCTCGTGTATCCGCTCATCAAGCTGCTGCACGAGATGGGCCATGCCTCCGCCACCAAGGTCTGGGGCGGCGAACTGCACGAGTTCGGCATCATGCTGCTGGTGCTGATCCCGGTGCCCTATGTCGATGCATCGGCGTCCTCCGCCTTCCGGGAGAAGTGGCGGCGCATCGTCGTCGGGGGCGCCGGCATCATGGTCGAGCTGGCCGCCGCCGCCGTCGCCATGATCGTCTGGGTCAATGCCGAGCCCGGACTGGTCCGCGCTGTCGCCTTCAACGTCATGCTGATCGGCGGTGTCTCGACGCTGCTGTTCAACGGCAATCCGCTGCTGCGCTTCGACGGCTACTACATCTTCGCCGATCTGATCGAGATTCCCAACCTCGCAACCCGCGCCAACAAGTACTTCTTCCACGTGCTGCAGCATCGCGCCTTCGGGCTCGAGGATGGCGAGAGCCCGGTGACCCACGACTCCGAGCGGCCCTGGCTGTTCGGCTACGCGGTTCTGGCCGCGATCTACCGCGTCGGCGTCTCGCTCGGCATCGCCAGCTTCGTGGCGACGCAGCTGTTCTTCGTCGGCGTGCTGATCGCGCTCTGGACCCTCGGGCAGAGCTTCGTCTGGCCGATCGGCAAGGGCATCGCCTACCTCGCCTCCAGCCCGCGGCTGGGCGGACGCCGACTCCGGGCCGCGACGATGGTCGCGGGCGTGGCCGGACTTGTGCTCGCCGCTCTGTTCGCCCTGCCGCTGCCTTATGCCACCGTGGCTCAGGGGATCGTCTGGGTGCCCGAGCAGTCGCTGCTGCGCAGCGGCACCGACGGCGTCGTGCAGCGCGTCGCGGCGCTCGACGGTGCCGATCTGCGCCCGGGTGCCGGAGTGCTCGAACTCGAAGACCCGATCATCGATGCGCAGGTTGCGGTGCTGACGGCGCAGCGGGCCGAGTATGCCGCCCAGCTCGATGCGGTGCGGGCTCTCGATCCGGTGCAGGTGCGCCTCATCGAGGGCCAGCTGGCCCATATCGAGGCCCGCCTCGCCGCCTTTGCGCAGCGCAAGTCGGAGCTCTCGCTGCGCTCGCCGACGGATGGCCGGCTGATGCTGGCCGGTCCCGACCTCGTCGGGCAATACCTGCGGCGGGGCGATCTCGTCGGCTATGTCGTCGGCGCCGACGATCCGGTTCTGCGCGTGGTCGTCTCGCAGGCCCAGATCGACCTGGTGCGACTGCGCCGGGGGCCCATCGAGGTACGCTTTGCCGGTGCGCTCGCCGCGGTGCGGCCGGCCGAACTGCTCCGCGAGGCGCCGGCGGCGCAGACCGCCATCCCGTCGGCGACGCTGACGACCGAAGGCGGCGGCGACATCCTCGTCGATCCGCGCGATCCGCAGCGCGGCCGTGCCCTCGAGGGGCTGTTCTTCGTCGATCTGCGGATCACCGATGGCCGGCCTGTCGATCGGCTGGGCGAGCGTGTCTACGTCCGCTTCGATCACGGCACCGAACCCATTGCCTTCCGGCTGCTGCGCACGCTCCGGCAGGTCTTCCTCTCGCGCTTCGGAATCTGATCGTGAAACCCTCCTGCGTCCTCGCTTTCGCCCTCGCCTTCGCCCTCGCCGCCGCGCCCCCGGCATCCGCCGAGCCGTTCGATTGCGTCATCGATCCCTCCGCGCAGATCAAGCTCGGCAGCCCCGTCTCCGGGGTCCTCGCCGAGGTGCTGGTCGAGCGCGGGGATTTCGTCGAGGCCGGCCAGGAGATCGCGCGGCTCGAGTCCGGCATCGATCAGGCCACCGTCGAGGTCGATCGCCTGCAGGCGGACTCGAGCGAGGAGCTCAACGCCGCCCAGACGCGCCTCGAGCTGGCGCAGACCCGGCTGGCGCGTGCCCGGGCCCTGGCGGAAAAGGGCGTCGCCACCACCGAACAGGTGGAACAACTGGCGGCCGAGGTGCAATTGGCCGAGCGCGAGCGCGAGTTGCAGGTGCAGCGTCGGCGGCTTGCGGCGCTGGAACTCGAGCGCTCGCTGGCGCAATTGGCGCGGCGCACCATCCGGGCCCCGATCGCCGGCTATGTTGCCGAACGCTCGCTCAGCGCCGGCGAGTTCATCGATCAGAGCGCTTCGGTCGCAACGCTCGTGGCTCTCGATCCGCTGCGGGTCGAGACCTTTCTGCCGGTCTCCTTCTGGGGCCAGGTGCAATCGGGCATGGCCGCCATCGTCACCTTGGCCGAGCCCGTCGCCGGAACCTATCCCGCCACGGTGAGCGTCGTCGATCGGGTGTTCGATGCGGCCAGCGGCACGTTCGGGGTGCGGCTCGATCTGCCCAACCCGGATGGCGGCCTGCCCGCCGGGCAGCGCTGCGCCGTCGAGTTCGCCCTGCCGTGAGCGGGCCCGCGCCCGAGGACGCCTTCCTTGCGAGCTTTGTCGGCGCCGCCGCACTCCGCTTTGCCCTGCGTGCCGGGCTGGTCGATGTCCTGTCGCGGGGGGCTTTCGACCTGCACGAGCTTGCCGCGGCCGCCCGGCAGGAGGTCGGCGGCGTCGAGACGCTCTGCGGGCTGCTCGCCGCGGGCGGCGTCGTCGAGCGAAGAGGGGAGTCCGTCGGCCTTTCCGCCGCATTCCGGGCGGTGCTGCCGCGGCGGCACGCGCTCGAGAGCAAGCTCGCCTTCCTCGATCTTGCCGCTCGCGACGTCCTTGACCACCTGCCCGCCATGCTGTTCGACAGCGCGGCCTACGTCGCCTCGGGCCGGGTGTTCGAGCTGTTCCGCTATGACCTGGCGCTCGAGGTCACCGAGGCCAACCTCGCGGCGACACGCCGCTGGGTGGACTACACGACCGCACTCACCGAGCACGAGGCGCCGCTGCTCGTACCCCTGCTGCCGATCGACGATGTGTCCCGGCTGCTCGACGTCGGTGGCAATAGCGGCGCCTTCGCCCTCGCCCTGTGCGCCGCGGTCCCGGGCCTTTCGGCGACGGTTCTCGATCTGCCGGTTGTCGTCGAACTGGGGCGACGGCATGTGGCCGGCCATGCGGCGGCGGAGCGGGTCGCCTTCGTCGCGGCCGACATGCGCCGCGATCCCTGGCCCGCCGGTCACGACGCCGTCTGCTTCAAGTCGGTACTGCACGATTGGCCCCTCGACGACGCGCGCCACCTGCTGACCCGGGCCCGCGACAGCCTGCCGGCCGGAGGCCGGGTGCTGATCGTCGAGCGCGGCCGCTTCTCCCCGGCCGCGCCGCTGCCCTTCGGCACGATCGCCAATCTCGTCTTTTCGCGCTTCTACCGGGCGCCGTCGGTCTATGCTGAACTGCTGGCCGAGCTGGGATTCGTCGACATCGAGACCGGCGGCATCGAGATCGACATGCCGTTCCACGTCGTGAGCGGAAGAAGGGCAGGACGCCGATGAGACCCC
>NZ_JAYRYM010000116.1:0-11866 GCF_041917035.1 Devosia sp.
CGCAGCGCCCGGTACAGCGCTACCGATCCCGAAGGTGGCCGATGGCCCTGCAGCCCCCAGGGGCGCCGGAAGAACAGCCCCAACTGACGCTTGTCGTTCGACAGGCCCTGGCTGCTTGGAGAGTGGGCATCGGGGTGCCAGAGCAGAATCAGGCCGCCGCCCCCCAGCTCGGGCAGCGGCTTGACCCGGAGTTCCAGCCGCAGTTTGGGGTCGGCGGGAGCCACAACATGGCTGAGGGTTTCGCGTCCGCCGGTGGCGCCAACGCGCAGGTGCCTCGTGCCCATACCAAAGGCATGGACGTTGAGTCGCACCGGTTCGCCGGCCTGCTGAGCCGGGGTGAGCGGCACGGCCAGGGCAGACCAGTGCCCGACGGTCCAGCGGCCTTCTGCCTCTGGGTAAGTGAAGCCCTCGAGGAAGCGAACCTCTTCGACGGAGCTGGGAAGCACACGACGACGTAAGGATCGCCAAAGGAGCGGAGCGGTCGCTGTGTTGAGTCCGAGGGCGCGCAACTGCATCTCGGCGAGAGACGGCAACGCGGTTTGACCCTGGTCGCGGCCGCCCTGCATGTCCATCCGGCGCAACTTCCAGTTCTGCATCGCGGTGCGGCTGGTCGGCAACAGGGTGCGGATCTCCAACTCCTCCCGCCTGTCGGCCGCAACCGCAGTATCGAGACGCGACAGGTAGCCTGCGGGAAGTCTCAGCCCGGCGTGCAATTCCAGGTCACCCAAGAACGCCCGGGCGACTGCTTCGAGCCGGTAGGTGCTGATGAGAGTTGCAAGAGCTTGCCAGTCAACGTCGTCGGACCCGGCGGACAGCAGCAGATGCGCCTCGACGAGGCGGGTCAGGCATTCATCGGCGTCCCATGGTTCGCACCGCGCCAGCGCCATGAACAACTGGTCGGTGGCGCTCGGCAGGAGCACCGTGCGCCCCTGCAGGGTGTGTTGCTCGGCGCGGGCGAAGAATGCCTCGCCAAGGGCGGGGTCGGTGATGGAGGAAAGCGGACGCCAGTGCAGGTCGAGAAGGCTCCCCTGTCCCGGCAGGCGCAGCGCGGCACCGGACGTTTCGCTGCCGAGCAACGGGGGCCCGAAATCCTCCCAGCGGAACCCTTTCGGTTCGAAGCCCCCACGGCTCAGCGCCCCCGCCGCTCGCGCCAGTTGCTGCGGCGGCACGAGGATGTCGCTGTCGGTCGAGGCGCGCTTGCGCTTCACATCCGGGGCTCGCATGAACAGGGCCATGCCCTTCAGCAACATCGGGCGGATCCCGTCGGCTGCCAGGGCGTCGAGGCCGAGGATCAGCATACGAACGTTGAGCGCGTTCTGCGTCCAGATATGGCGGCCGACGCCCTGCATGCGTTGCAGGTCGTCATCATCGATGTTCTCGCGCCGCACCAGATCGACCAGCAGCGGCATCACCCGGCTCGCTGCCCTGCCGGCATCGTCGAGCTTCACCAGCGCGCGCCAGCGACGGAAGGCGTCTACTGCGTCGGGGCCGTGCAAGGCAAGCGCGCGCAGCACCAGCGAAGCCGGTTCGTCGAGGAGGGCATAGCGGCGCTGTCCGGATTGCATCGATGGACTCTGGTTCAACGAGGGGTCTGCGTTGCGTTGCGGCGGATCTTGGCACTCAGTTCCGAACGCAGGGTCTTGTCGCGCTCGGCGGCGTTGGTACGTCCGTACTTGGTGGGGTGCGGTCGCCGCCGCGACCGCCGGTCAGAAAGGCGCACAGCAGCGTGTGCGTCGCATCGTTGCCGTTGATCACGTCCGACCTTCCCTGATATCGCTGACATTACGTCCGGAAACCTCCGGAGGGTACTCGATTTCGCGCGCCTCCCAGCTTCGGGCCGCGATGGTCTGGCAACACGGTGCGCGAGACATGGCTCGATTCGACGTCGACGGGGCAAGGTTCCTGAGCGACCCTCTCGATGGCGAGATCATCGTCATGGACATGCTTCAAGGCCGGCTCTTCCTCCTGGAGGAGGGGGCCGCGATTCTTTGGGAGCGGGTGCTGAGGGGGCAGTCCCGGGAATCGATCATGCTGGCCATCCAGTCGCGCTATGGCAGCGCGGACCACGCGGCGGCCGAGGCGTTCCTGAACCGACTGCTCGCGCTGGGTCTGATGACGGAAGACCTCTCCGCCGATGGGCCGTCGCCGGAGGATGCACCTGACTCATGGCCTCCGGTCCTCGGCGAACTGCGCCTGACCGAATATGACGATATGACCAACATCATAACGATGGACCCCATCCACGATGTCGACCCCAAACGCGGCTGGCCCTTCGACGGCCGCGGTTGATGGGAGTGCCGGATCCCACGACGGGCATGACGCGGATGCGCAGCCGGCTTGCCGGCCATGCCATAGACCTCGAGTTCGAGCCGGAAGCCGCCCATCTCGCGGGTGCCTTTGCCCGCCAGGTCGACGCGGATCGGGAGCCGGCGGGCCTGACGGTGTCGTTTCGCGTTGACAAGCGCTTCGTAGACAGCGCGCTGCGGACCATGGTCGGAGATTCCTCGCATCAACGGCGGGGAGACACGCATGTGTGGCTCGCGGCAAAGCCGCGTCATGTCCAGTTGCTCTCGCCGGATCCAGTCTCGGGACGCGACGCCGCAGTCGCCTCGGTTCTGCTCGAGCAGGGGCACGGGCTGGATGGCAGCCTGCGCGCCAGGCCGGGCGTGGAGGTCATTTCGGCCTGGGCGATCGGCCGGGACGTCCTTCCCGTCCATGCCAGCGGGATCGCCCTTGGTGATCGCGCCCTGATTCTCCTTGGGGAAAGCGGGAGCGGGAAGACGACGACGGCGCTTGCGCTCGCCGAGCGTGGCTGGAACCTGCTGGCGGATGACCGCTGTTTCGTCTACCGCCACGGTTCCGAGGTCAAGGCAGCTAGCCTCTATGCAACGGCTATCGTCACCGAAACGTCCCTGTCGCGGCTCGAGGCTCGCAATTGGCGCGATCTCGGGGTCACACATCACGGCAAGCAGGCGCGCCACCTGCCTTCCACCATCCAAATCGCAGCCGAGGCACACCTCGTGAGCGTGGTCTGGATCTCGCCCGATGCGGGTAGCCTCTACAATCCGGTACCATTGAGCCGTCGTGAAGCACTGGTGCCCTGGCAGTCGGCCCTCGCGCCGACACTCCAGGCTCATGGCCCGTCGGCAGGCTGGCTCAGGAACCTTGCCGACCTCTCGCACGCCGTTCCCGCTTGGCGCATGCGCGTCAGCTGGGATTTCGACCGGCTCGATGGCGCCCTGCGCGAGCTCGTCGCCAGGGGCGGACCGACGACATGAGACCGGTAGGTCCGTTCCAGCCGGAAAGCCTGGCTCTGGATCGTCAGTTGGCGATCGATACCCCGGTGATCTGCATCATCTACAATCGCCCACGGCTCGCCCGCAAGGTGGTGGACAGGCTGCGTCAGATCAGGCCGGCCCGGATCTTGATCGTTGCAGATGGACCAAAACCCGGCAATGGCGATGATGTTCAGGCCTGCGCGCAGGCCCGCGCCGAATTCGAGCGGATCGACTGGGACTGTTCGATCGACCGTGACTATGCTGAAAGCAACCTGGGGTGCCGTCGCCGTATCCTGAGCGGGCTGGACTGGGCCTTCGGACTGGTCGACCAGGCCATCATACTCGAAGACGACATCGACGCTCACCCGTATTTCTTCAGCTGGGCCGGTCGCCTGCTCTCCATGTATGCGGAGCGTGACGACGTAGCGATGCTCTCTGGCCACAACCCCTTGGTGCGGTGGCACCGTGTGGCGCCATTCACCGCCGGGATTCCGAGCCGCCGCGGCGGCATCTACGGCTGGGCAACGTGGCGTCACAAATGGCAGGCCGTCCAGAAGACCTTCGTCGGCGGGTCGGCCAGCATGGCGGCGGCTGATGTGGCTGCCTGCGGTTTCGAACCGGCCCTCGGGGCGCTTTACACGTTCTATCTTGAACAGGCGCGCACGGTACCCTCCCTGTCGTGGGACGTCGAATGGTCGTTGCGCATGGCGATGTCCGGACGCATTTCGATCGTCTCTCCGGTCAATCTCGTGCACAATCTGGGTCTCGGTCCCGACGCGACCATCACCAAGGATGGCGACGACATGCTGTTCTTTCTCCCGCGCCCGACCGGCCAGGATTCCATCGCGAACGAATGCTCGCTCGGTCCCGCCCCCCTTCGCCAGTTGCCGGCAGGCGATGACGATCGGGTCTTCGACCGCGCCCGCGTACTGATCGAGCTTCTGGTTCGCACCCGCGACCCCGCGATGGCAAGACGGCTGGCTCGCCGCGAGGAACTTCCGCTTGGCGGCGCGATGCGATTGCATCTTCTGCCATTCCGCCATGGGGGCGAAACGCGCGGCTGGATCGAACATCTCGCTGGCGAAGGGGTTGACGCTGCGGCCATCCAGAGGTGGCGGCGCGCCCTCGCGGACGGTAACGAACCGACTGCAGTCGGGATGAGCCGGTGACCGCGTCCGCCGGCATCTCCGTCGTTGTCGTCAGCTTGAACGCCGCTGCGACGATCGGCGCCGCACTCGACAGTCTCATCGCAGCGCGGGAGCGCCTTGCCGCGGAGCATCTCGAGGTGATTGTGGTGGACGGCGGCTCTCAGGACCGCACGGTCGAGCATGCCGCCGCACGACGAACTGGATTGCCAGGCCTCAGGATACTCCAGCAGACGTCACGAGGGATTGCCGCGGCGCGCAACGAAGGCATACGCGCGGCTTCCTCTGAGTTCATCGGATTTTGCGATGCCGATGACGCCTGGACACGCGACGCGCTCCCGCTGCGTCTGGAGGCTCTGCGACGCGACGCCTCGGCCTGGGGCGTGACCGGGCAGGTCAGCTTCGTCTCCGTCGAGGCGGCGGCACCGGGCGCTCCGGCCCGGCGAACGGCCGGCTCGATCCACCCCGGCTATACGCCCGGCGCCATTCTCCTGCGCAGGGAGGCCTTCGAGCGGGTCGGACCATTCGACGAGAGCCTGCGGATCGGCGCCGATGGCGACTGGATCCTGCGCGCGTCGCAGGCGATGGGGCCGCTGCTCGTTCTGCCGGAAACCGTGCTGGAGAAGGGCGTTCGCGCTGGCAGCCTCTCAACCGATGTCGAGGCCTACCGCGTGGAAATGCTCCTCATCGCCCGTCGCTTCATTCGGCGGGCACGCCGTCACGATGGTCCATGAAGGTCCTGCACATCATTCCGCGCTGGATCGGTGGGGGCCCCGAGCGCGGCATCCTGGAAATCGCCAGGCAAGACCGGGCCCGCTCAGGCGCCATAGAGCGCAGAGTGGTCGTGCTCGACAAACCCGTTTCCGCGCCGCTCCTCGTCATGGCGCGCCGACTGGGCATCGCCCTGGTCACGGATACCGACCCGGACCGGCTGGCCGGCGAGATCGAGGCTGCCGACATCGTCGAGATCACCTACTGGAATCACCCGCTGCTGCTCGATCTCCTGCGCAAGCCGCTCCCGAGCGCGCGGTTCTTGGTACGGTCGGCCATAGCCGGCAACACGCTTCCGCATGTTCTCTTCGGCGATCTCGTCGCATTCCCGGATGCCTGGATTCTCTCGGCGCCGCCAGGACATGGAGCAGTCCTTGCTTCACACGCCCATGTCACCCACATCCCGGCCCTGGCGGACATGACCCGACTGGCGGGTTATGCCGCGAGGCCCCACGACGGCATACGCATCGCCTATCTTGGAGGCATGTTCGAGACGAAGCTCCATCCGGACTTTGCCGACATCGTCGCGCAGACGAGTGGCGCGGGTATCCGGTTTGACCTCTTCGGAGATTCGGATGCCGCGACCCTCGAGATCCTGAGGAGTGCCCTAGCGGCGTGCGATGTGCTGGAGCGCGTCACCTTCCACGGCCATGTCGAGAACATCGCCGACGCCTTTGCCGAGGCAGACATCTTCGCCTACCCGCTCACCCCCGGCAGCTACGTGACGAGCGAGAAGGCGCTGCAGGAGGCGATGTGGGTCGGCGTTCCGCCGGTCCTCCTCGAAGGTACCGCGGCGTCAGGCTGGATCGATCATGGAGTCACCGGCTTCATCGCCCGCGACATCGCCGACTTCGCCCGCATTCTCGTGCTGCTCTCGGCGGACACAACGCTCCGCCGTCGTATCGGGGAGGCCGCCCGCGCCGAAGCGAGGCGCCGATTCGACCCGTCTCGCAACGCCCTCGCGATGGACGAAGTTCTTTCCGCGCTGCTGCGGCTGCCCAAGCGTTCGCACCCGCCGCTGCCGGGCGCCGGTCTGTCCGCGGCCGATCGCTTTCTGCAATCGCTGGGAGATATTGCCCCGCTGTTCCTGGAGATCGTTGACTCAACCTCCGACCCGCGGCCGCCATCGGCAGCCTGGAATGCCGAAATCCTGCTGCGCGGTGAGGGCGGCATTCTGCACTATGCCAACAGCTTCCCCGACGATGACAGGCTGCTGCAATGGGCAGATGCTCTTGGCAGACCCAGAGGACGCGCACGAGCCTACGAGAGCAGACGTCCTCGACCTTGAGCCGGACCAGGTCTGACGCCCGCTGTCGATCGACCACCTGGAACGAGTGAGGCGCAGCAAATGCGGGCCTTTCAGCAGTTTCAGCGCCTTATGTGGGAGATGGTGGCGGAGCCCCGTTTCACGCGATCCCCGAGACATGCCTTGTGTGCACCAAGGTCGGGTATGGCAATGGCGCGTTCACCGCGGAGGTCTGAATGCAGCCGCACCAACTGGATCGAGCAGCGCGAGCGATCGAGGACAGCTTCGCGGTCGACAAGGAGGGGCCCGCGCTCCTCCGCCTGATCGACGCGGAGTTCCAGTCAGATCCGACCAGCACCCACTGCCTCGACGCTCGCATCGTCGCCCGGGTACGGAAATGCGTTGCCCGCCGCTCTAGGGTGCAGGAGCACCTGCCATTTTACGTGGTGGATGACGAGGTTTGGGTGCGTCTCTGTGCGGGTGCCGGCGTCCGCTGGCAAAAATGGATGGCTGAGTCCTTGAAGGAATGGTGCTGCAAGAGAGGATTGAACTCTCGACCTCTCCCTTACCAAGGGAGTGCTCTACCACTGAGCTACTGCAGCATGGGTATCGGCGCGGCTGGCCGCGGCGACGGCGCGGTTACTGCCACAGGCCCTTGTCCCGCGCAAGGCAAAAAACGGGGTGTCGGTGGACCTCTGGTCCTGCCGGGGGCAGGGCCGTAGTCGGCGCCGGTCGGTGCAGCATTGCGGTGCGGCAGGCGAGGGCACCGGGGACGCTGGACTTCTCCGCGCCTCGTGCGGCACAAACAGAGCGGAACGCGCGTCGGATGCCTGCGCAGCGTGGGAGGCACGACATGGTTACGGATGCGGGGTCGGCAGGAAAGCGTCACCAGCGTCTTTCGGAACGGCTGCGTGACAACCTGAGGCGCCGCAAGGAGCAGTCCCGCGCCCGGGCCGCCGCCGCCGAGCCGGAGAGGTCGGAGGCTTCGGACGATGCCGGGCGGCGGGACGGCGACGTTCCCGACGAATCGCCATAGTGCGCCGCGTGGAGCGGACATGCCGGCCGGCAGGCCCGGCGCTGCATTGCCCGCGTCGCCGCAAGCTTGTAGATGGTCGATGCGGCGCCCATCTACGCGGCAACGCCAACGGTACCGGGACTGCCAATGTCTGATCTCAAGCTCATCGCGCTCGACACGGAGGACCTCGATGTCGTGTCCGCCACCACGCAGGATGCCATCGTGCGGGTGGGCGACATGGCGTTTGCCCGGGGCGATCGACGCTTCGCCCTGATGATGAACCGTTTTGCCTGGGAGCACGCGGATGGCAGGGCGCGCGGCCAGCCGGGGGTGCGCAAGCGCGCCGCGCTGCACTTCGACCATGTGACGGGCGTCCGGGCGGCCGGCTTCGATCTCAGCGCCCAGGAGGGCGTTCTGGAGCTGCTCTCCATTCGCTTCACCGAGGCGGTGGCGCCGGGTGGCCATATCGACCTGGTCTTCGCCGGCGGCGCCGCCATCCGGCTCGATGTCGAGGTGCTGGAAGCGCGCCTGCAGGATCTCGGTGCGGCCTGGGCCGCCCGCCTCAAGCCCGAGCACGTCGGCTGATGCCGCTGCGGCTGGATAGCCGGGACGCCGGTTTCGCCGCGGCCTTCAAGGCGCTGCTCGAGTCCAAGCGCGAGGCGTCCGAGGAGGTTGGCGCCGCCGTCGCTGCGATCCTCGCCGATGTCCGTCGGCGGGGCGACGCCGCGGTCATCGATTGCACGGCCCGTTTCGACGGCCTCCAGCTGACCCCGCGGACACTGGCCTTCACCGCCGAAGAGATTGACGCCGCCGCCGCGCGCGTTCCCCCCTCGACCCGCGCGGCGCTCGAACTGGCGCACGATCGCATCCGGGCGCATCACGACAAGCAGCGGCCGCTCGATCAGTTCTATCGCGACGCCATCGGGGTGACCCTGGGCACCCGCTGGACGCCGATCGAGGCGGTCGGCATCTACGTGCCGGGGGGGCTGGCCGCCTATCCCTCGTCGGTGCTGATGAATGCGGTGCCGGCCCGCGTCGCCGGTGCGAGCCGGATCGCCATGGTCGTGCCGACGCCGCGCGGCGCGGTCAACGATGCCGTGCTGGGTGCGGCCCGCATCGCCGGCATCACCGAGATCTACCGCATCGGCGGCGCCCAGGCGGTCGGCGCGCTGGCGTTCGGCACCGAGACCATTGCCCCGGTGCACAAGGTCGTCGGTCCGGGCAACGCCTATGTCGCGGCCGCCAAGCGGCAGGTCTTCGGGACCGTCGGCATCGACATGATCGCCGGTCCCTCGGAAGTGCTGGTCATCGCCGATGCCTCGGCCAATCCCGCCTGGGTTGCCGCCGACCTCCTGGCGCAGGCCGAGCACGGGGGAGGGGCCCAGTCCATCCTCGTCACCACCGAACCCGGGCTGGCCGATGGCGTCGAACGCGAGGTCGAGCGCCAGATGGCCCTGCTGCCTCGGGCCGCGATAACGCGCGAGGGGTGGAACGCTTTCGGCGCCGTCATCACCGTTGCCTCGCTGTCCGAGGCCGCCGACCTCGCCAACCGCATTGCCTCCGAGCATGTGGAACTCGCTCTCGATGATCCCGGGGCGCTGCTGCCGTCCATCCGCAATGCCGGCGCCGTCTTTCTCGGCCACCACACGCCCGAGGCGATCGGGGACTATGTCGGCGGCTCCAACCACGTGCTGCCCACGGCACGCTCGGCGCGCTTCGCGTCCGGCCTCGGCGTGCTCGACTTCATGAAGCGCACCTCCATCCTCGGCTGCGACCCGGCGGCCCTCGCCGAGCTGGCGCCCGCCGCGATCGAGCTCGCCTGCACCGAGGGCCTCGACGCGCACGGTCGCAGCGTGGCGATCAGGCTCAACAGCTAGATGGCGCTCGTTCCGCGACAGTTCGATCCGGTGCTCGACCGCATCGTCGCCGTCACCCTCGATCCCAACACCATCACCTCGGCCGATCCCGACGAAGTGCACGAATGGCGCATCGCCATCTTCGACCTGGTCGAGGAGAACCGCTTTGCGCCGGCGCGGGTGCAGGCCACCGGGCCCTTCGCGCTGCACGTCTCCATCGTCGGCAACTACATCGTGCTCGACGTGCGCAACCCGGAGACCTATGCGCCGGTCGCGGCGCATTACCTGTCGCTCACCCCCTTCCGCCGCCTGATCCGCGACTATTTCCGCATCCGCGACAGCTATTACGATGCGATCAAGACCGGCTCGACCTATCAGATCGAGACCGTCGACATGGCCCGCCGGGGACTCCACAACGAAGCGGCCGAACTGCTGCGCACGCGCCTCGACAACAAGCTGGAGATGGATCTCAACACCGCCCGCCGGCTGTTCACCCTGATCTGCGCCGTGCAGCCCTTCGCCTCCCGCATCGATGAGCGCGAATCGACCCTGCCCACCGTGCTGTTCGTCTGTTCGATGAATTCGGTGCGCTCGCCGATGGCCGCGGCCCTGGCGCGCCGGATGTTCCCCGGCCGGCTGATCGTCCGCTCGGCCGGGGTGCGTTCGGGCAAGGCCGACGGCTTCGTGCACGAGGTGATGGAGGAGATCGGCATCGACATGTCGGTGCACACCCCGCACACCATGGATGAACTCGTCGCCAACCACTTCGATCTGGTCGTCACCTTGTCGGACGATGCGCCCGAGGCCGTGCGGCGGCAGGGTCTCGAGATGGGCGCCCTGGAACACTGGCCGATGCCCGACCCCACCGAGGTGGAGGGCAACCGCGAGTCGGTGCTGAGCGCCTACAGGTCCCTGCGCGATGCCTTGCAGCTCAAGGTGCGGGAGCGGCTCGACAGGCTGCTGGCCAGCGCGCCGCGAGCCGCCTGACCGTCGCTCCGGGCGGGCGCCGGGCCCGAGGCAGGGCCGATCGCCTGGCCCGTTCGGCGGTGGTTCACAAAGCCGGCGACATCCAGTATAGCTGCGCGCAATTCACGCCCCCGACATCGCCAGTATCGAGTTCTCGAGGGCCTGTCTCAGGAGAGAGTATGGCTAAGGAAGAAGTGCTCGAGTTTCCGGGCGTCGTCACCGAATTGCTGCCCAATGCCACCTTCAGGGTGAAGCTCGAGAACGAGCACGAAATCATCGCCCACACCGCCGGCCGCATGCGCAAGAACCGCATCCGCGTGCTCGCCGGCGACAAGGTGCTGTGCGAGATGACGCCGTACGATCTGACCAAGGGCCGCATCACCTATCGCTTCAAGTAGCAGGCGCCGCGCGAGGGACATCCGGGCCGTGGCCCGCCCGCGCAGATCGCCTCGGAATCAGGCTCGATATGGCAAGTCGTCCCGAACTCATTCTGGCCTCCGCCTCGCCGCGACGCCTGGCGCTGCTCAACCAGATCGGCATCGAGCCCGAGCATCTCGTTCCCGCCCATATCGACGAGACCCCGGAAAAGGGTGAACTGCCGCGCAAGCTGGCGCAGCGCCTCGCCGACCAGAAGGCCATAACGGCTCAGCACAAGGCCCGCACGATGGGCATCGCGGCCAATGCGCTGGTGCTCTCGGCCGATACGGTCGTCGCCGTCGGCCGGCGCATCCTGCCCAAGGCCGAGACCATGGAAGAGGCCTCCGAGTGTCTCCGCACGCTCTCCGGTCGCTCGCACCGGGTGTTCACCGCGGTCACCATGCTCAGCCCCTCGGGTGCGCTGCGCAAGCGGCTCGTCGAGACCCGGCTGCGCTTCAAGCGCCTGTCGGCGCGCGAGATCGAGTCCTACCTCGCCAGCGCCGAGTGGCGCGACAAGGCCGGCGGCTATGCCATCCAGGGCATTGCCGGTGCCTTCGTCATCAAGCTGCAGGGTTCCTACTCGGCGGTCGTCGGGCTGCCGCTGCACGAAACCGTGTCGCTGCTCGCCGGCGAGGGGTATCCCGTGCACTTCAACTGGCTGAATCAGTCCAGCCTCACCGCGGTCTGATGGCCGACAACGTCATCCGCCTGCGGCCGGTCCGGCCCTGCCCGATCTGCGGCAGGCCCTCGAGCCAGCTCACCCATCCGTTCTGCTCGACGCGCTGCGCCGATATCGATCTCAACCGCTGGCTTTCCGGCGCCTATGTCATTCCGGCCGCCACTGGAGAGGCCGCCGACGCGGCGCCGAGCGACGATGCGGGGACGGACGGCGACGGCGATTAGCGCCGCCGCCGGAAGCCCTTTGCCGGGTGTCGCCACCGCGATATTGACGCTTGCGCGATGCCGTTTTGGTCCCTATAAACCGCCCGACTTCGACGCCCTCCGGGCGTTCGGACATGCCCGGGTAGCTCAGTTGGTAGAGCAGCGGATTGAAAATCCGCGTGTCACTGGTTCGATTCCGGTCCCGGGCACCATCTCTCTGTTCGCCAGACACCGCTGGCGATTGAGAAACCTCAGAAATCAGCCATAAGTCGCGGCCTCGCGGCTGGGAA
>NZ_JAYRYM010000117.1:0-11841 GCF_041917035.1 Devosia sp.
GCCCTCCGCTCCAGCTTGAGGTGACCACCGATCCAGAACTCCAGCCCACGGCCACCAGAGCCACCATGTAGCCGGCGACGAGAGGTGTCTGCCCGTGCAGGTTCTGCACGAACAGCGGTACGAACATGTCGCAGACGATGGCGAGGTTGAGCAGGAGCATGGCGGCAAACAGCGGCGCGAGCGGCGACGCCGGCGAGAAGGTACCCTTCGGGAACAGGCGACTTTCGCGGTACTGGTCGATCACGCCCAGCGCGATGATCGCCAGCACCGCGAACCCGACCAGCAACGCAGGCAGCAACGCGCTGCCGGTCAGGATTGAGGCCACCGACACGGCGAGAACGGCGCCAGTCAGCAGCAGGATCTGAAGGACCGGGAAGCTGGTCATGCCCCGTTCGTCGCTGCGCGGCGGCAGGATCCTGTAGGCGAGCAGGCCGAGAAGTCCGGCGGCGGGGACCAGGATCCAGAATGCCCAGCGCCAGGCATCCAGCGCGGCGAACACGCCGCCGACCGCCGGTCCCACCAGCGTCGACACGCCCCAGACGCTTGAAATCAGTGCAAAGGCGCGCCCCCACAGGGCCTGCGGGAAGACCTGACGGATCATCGCATAGCTCATTGCTGTCAGCAGTCCGGCACCAAAGCCCTGGATGGCCCGACCCAGCAGCATGATCCACATGTTGGCGGCCGCCCCGCAGGCGAGGCTTCCGACGGCAAACCCGAGTGCGGCGAGGACATAGCTGCCGCGCGGCCCGATGCCGAAGGGGCGCACCGCGGCGAAGATCGCGGCGACGATCGACGCCACGATGAATACCGTAGTGTTCCAGGCGAACAGCTCCAGCCCGCCGATCTCGCGCACGACGGAGGGCAACAAGGTGGAGCCGATGAATGTCTCCATCGCCTGCAGGCCGACACCGCCGGCGAACACGCCCACGACGAGGCCGCGGCCGTCGGCGACCAGTTCGGCCCATCCGTTCGTGTTGCCTTCTGCGGCCATCTGCTGCTCCCTGGATCGTCGGCTTGCGTCACCGCGCCGGGAGACCTACAACCTCAATCATGGTTGAGGTAAAGCGAAAAAGCACGCCGGGCATGCGCGAACTGACTGTTGGTGAAGTGGCGCGCCGCAGTGGGCTCGCCGTCTCGGCGCTGCACTTCTACGAGCGCAAGGGCCTGATCCGCAGCAATCGGAACTCCGGCAACCAACGCCGCTACGAACGGGATGTGCTGCGGCGGCTGTCGATCATCCGGATGGGGCAGGAACTGGGCATATCGCTGGCCGAGATCGCCGAAGCTCTCGCGCGGATACCCGTCGGCCAGGTTCCTTCGTCCGAGGACTGGCTGGCTCTGTCCCGGGTCTGGTACGAGCGGCTCGACCGCCGCATTGTGCTGATGTCCCGCATGCGGGACGAACTCACCGGCTGCATCGGCTGCGGATGCCTTTCGACGCAGAGCTGCCCGCTGATCAATCCCGGCGACCGCCTGGCCGAGGAAGGGAGCGGGCCGCGTCGGCTGCTGCGACCGGGACGCGACACCTACCGCAGTTGAAGACAGAGTCGATGAGCGAGGCACAGCTCGAGGAGCTTGCGCACACCAAGCGGACAGGCCTGCCCGAGCACAAGTCCGCCTGACGACTACTCCTCGACCGTGTCCAACGACGGCAATTGCGGGTCTGCCCCTTCTCCGGTGATCTGCTGGCCGTCTGCATTCCAGCTCCGGACTACTTCACAAGCGATCAGGTAGTCCTTGTCGCACTCGATGGCGACGACAGCAGAAAGGCTGGCCTCGTCCGGCTGGTCGCAGATGAACTTGTGCCAATGCGGGCCCTCGGCGTGCTGCATGAAGATGTCGGCAACCCAGCCGTGCGGGTAGCACCAGAGGTTCGGCGTGCAATCCTCTTCGCCCAGTCCGCTCTGTTCCATGCACTGGGCAACAGCACAGGCGATGGCGTCTTCGGAGAACTGACCGAAACAGACACCCAAGCCGGCTTCAGGCGCCTGCGAAACGGCAATTCCGCTGAACGCCGGCAGTACGAAACTATCGACGCCGTCCCCCTCCTGAGCCCACGCCGGCTGCAGAAGCACGCCCGTGGCAAGCAGAACGAAGAGCCTTCCCAACATGCTGAAACCTCCGACGAATGCGCCGAACCATGGCGTCGCACGTCCGGCCGATCAAGCTGAAAGTGCGGTGAACCGGCAGCGCAGACAGAAAGAAGGCGCAGGACGGAGCGTCGGGAGGGCGCGCCCCGTCCTGCGGTTATTGCCGGCCGTCGCGGGAGGGACACGACGACCGGCAGGCAGGCCGACAGACTTGGGGTGCCGGCCCTGCCGCTCGCACGCCGCAGGGAAACAGCGCGGGCGGCAACTCTTTGCTAGACGCTGGTACTTGGCCCCGGGAAACACCGGGCCCCGGGGGTACGGGGAGCGCGTTTGGGAATGCAATCGGCAGTGGCCTGCCTAGAGCAACGCGCTCCCCGCCGGCACGTAACCTGTGGACGCAGTAGTTACGTGCCAACCGCCTCCAGGTGCTGATTGCGCACCCAGAAACTCACGATCGCCGCGGCTTCACGGCGATAGAAGTCCACTTCCGCATGGCGTTCGAACACGGCATCCGCTCCGCAAGCCAGGAGCCGGTCCCGAACGTCCTTCTCGAGCGAGGGCGCCATGGCGGCAATCAGCAGTGCGCTGCCATTCCGCATGCCCCGCAGCCGCTCGATGAATTCGTGTGTCGCCGAGGACGAGGCCTTGAGGTCGACGATGACCAGCCCCGGCAGAGCAGCCCGCGCGTCCTCCAGCAGGGCACCGATGCGTTCGGCGCCGACCGGGCCGGTGTCCATCCAACTGACGGAGGGCGCGCCGTGTGCAAGCAGCACCCGGATCATCAGCCGGGCGGAATGAGAGTCGTCGTCGACCAGCACCATGAATGGCTGGCCACCACCAAACGCGTTCATATGGCTCCTTCAGCCGCGCCGCGCGGCACAGACCCGAACTTCAAACCGGCTTTTGCCGCGGGCTTCTCGGTGCGTCTCCGACCTGCCTCGTTCACGGATACTTCGGGAACGATCCCGAACGCCGCCGCTTTGTCTCGACACGACTGCATATGCCGATGAGCCGGTGCCGGCATAAGGCAACCGCCTGTAACTGCGCTGTAACGTCGCTTGCGTTTAACATGTAAATCAGCCAGCATTTTCGGTGGTTGGGGCGAGGATGCGAAGTGGCGGGAGGAGAGCCATCCCGGGAGGCCGTCGAGACTGCCCTGGCCGACCTACTGACGTGGCCGGGTCTCGCTCGCTCGCCGCAACTCTCCAGGTTTCTCAACCACATAGTGCAGGCCAAACTGCGGGGCGACGAAGGCTCGATCAAGGCCTACTCTATTGCGGTGGACGTCTTCGGACGTCCCCCGACCTTCGACCCCCAGTCCGATCCGATCGTCCGCGTGCAGGCGGGGCGGCTACGTGCTGCGCTGGCCGAGTACTATCGGGGCGAGGGGGGAGCGAGCAATGTGCGCATCTACCTGCCGGTAGGACGTTACGTCCCTGAGTTCCTTCCCGGAAGCGATCGCCCGGTCGGAAGCCTGGCAGAATCGGCCGCGGCGATCTCACCCGCTATTGGCGTGACTGGCCCCGAAAAGGCTGCGCCGGCGCGTCCGAGCCGCTTGGGGGAGGCACTGCTGGTGGTGGCGGTCGCGGCGGTGGCCCTGGTCATCGTGCTGGTGCTTGGCCAGGTGCTGCAACCGCGACCGGTCCGGCTGATCGTTCCGGAACGTCCCTCGGTTGCCGTTTCGGAGTTCACGGCACTTGCCGAGGACGAGACAGGGCGGCGCAGCGTCGCGGGTCTCGCGATCGAACTCGTCACGGATCTGCAGTTGTTCAGCACCATTTCTGCTGAGTATCTGCAGGGCTCATCGGACAATCCCGGGGAGTCCGGACGTGCCGCCTATCAGTTGACCGGAATCGCCAGGGCGGAGAGCGGCTCGACAAGGGTCACGGCGAGTCTGAGACGCAGCGGATCGGATCCCGCGCTGTGGACCAGGACGCTGGAGTTGAGGGACGATTCCGCCGAGCAGAATGTCGACGAGACCTCGCGTGCCTTCGCCGAGCAACTGGGCTCGCTGCGAGGTCCGTTGCACCAGGACGGGCTTCGCTGGCTCGAGTTACACCCCGACCTTGCCGGCAGCGAGACGGAGTACTTGTGCGAGTTGCTGTTCGGGCTCTACCGCGACAGCGGCCGGGTCGATGACGCGGCACGTGCCCGCGACTGCGTTTCAAGCCTGTTGCAGCGCGAGGCGGGCTCGGCGACTCTACTGGCAATTGGCGGGGCGCTGCTCGTGGACGACATGCGCGCGGTTCAGGCGCCCGGCAGCTTCGATCCCGAGCCGATGCAGGAAGCCGCTCGGCTGTTCGAGCGGTCACTTGCCGCGGGTGCCACGTCGAGCTTTGTCTGGGAACTCTACGCCCACATGCTGGAGATCTGGGGGCGGCATGCCGAAGCCGACGCCGCCTATGCCTCGGCCGTCCAGCTCAACCCAGCCAATCTCGACGCTCTTGCGGGCTACGCGAGGTTTCTGGTTCTGGCCGGCCCGTCCACAAAGGGCCTGTCGTTCGCCCGCCATGCGACGGAGAACGCACTGGACCCTCCGGCCTGGTACTTTGCGGCACCGGCGGTAGACGCGCTGCGCAATGGCGAAGACTACAGCGCGATCGCCTATGGCGAGCAATTGGCAGCCACCGACTCCGAACTCGGAGCGGTGATCGCGACGGTCGCGGCGCATCGGCTTGATGCCAGGGACGTTCTGAATCGTTCGCTGGCGCAGATGCTGGAGGTGACGCGCTTTCGCCGCTTCGGTATCCTGCCGGTACTGCACCAGCGAATCCCCGACGTCGCGCTTGTCGAGCAGATCGGCAAGGAACTCGCCGCCGCGGGGGTGACGCCGGCTGCACTTGGCGGCCGCTACTAGGCGATGGCCGCGACTGTCTCGGGAGCCGCAATGGTCTTTAGTGCCCACGTGAGCCGCAAGCTGGACGACGGAACGATCGGCGGTGCGGTGGAGGCGGTGGATGAGAGTGCGTTGCCGCCGGGCAATGTGCAGGTGGCGGTCGAGTGGGCCGGTCTCAACTACAAGGACGCCCTGTGCCTCAGCGGACTGGGCAACCTGGTCAAATCCTATCCGCATGTAGGCGGCGTGGACTTCGCCGGGAGGGTCGTCGAGAGTTCGGACGCGCGCTACCATCCCGGTCAAGGGGTGGTGCTGACCGGCTGGCGGGTGGGCGAGATCCGATGGGGCGGGTTCGCACAACGCGCCCGGGTCGACGCTGACTGGCTTGTTCCGCTGCCCAAGCGCTTCTCTACCCGCACCGCCATGGTTCTGGGCACGGCCGGACTGGCGGCGATGCTGGCGATCAACCGCCTGCAGGCGGAAGGCAGCAGAGCGGGAGACGGCGAAGTGCTGGTCACCGGAGCGGGCGGCGGCGTCGGCAGCATCGCGGTCATGCTGCTGGCCAAGCTGGGATATCGGGTGGCGGCGCTGACCGGCCGCCCCGAACTCGCTGAGCGCCTGACCAGGCTCGGGGCCAGCCGAATCGTGACGCGTGACGAGGTGCTGGCCGCGACCGGCCGGGTGCTGGACAAGGAAGCCTGGAGTGCGGCGATCGACAATGTCGGCGGACCACTCCTGGGTGAGGTACTCAAGAAGATCCGCTATGGCGGCGCTGTCGCGGCGGTCGGGAATGCCGCCGGCCGCACCTGGGAGGCCAGCGTCATCCCCTTCATCCTGCGCAACATCTCCCTGCTCGGCATCGATACGGTGATGCAGCCCTTCGCGTCGCGTCAGGCCGCGTGGGACCGCCTCACCACGCTGTTCTCGCCCAGTGCCTACGAACCCATGGTCACCGAAGCACGCCTGGCGGACCTGCCGGCGCTGGCTCAGACCATGCTCAAGGGGGGCATTGCCGGGCGGGTCATTGTCAACCCGCGGGATGCGCCCAGCTAGCCCCGGCCGACCAGGTAGTTTCCGGCGAGCCGGACGAAGGCGTCGCCCCGCTCCTCGAAGTTGCGGAAAGGCCTGCCGGCGGCCTCGAGTTGACCATAACTCGGTGCGCCGGGCGACAGGATGATCGTGTCGAACTTTCCGATGCGGGCCGCGAGGGCCTTCATCGCGTCATCGAGCGTCCCGGCTTCGACGACCTCGATGGCCGGTGCGGCGGCATAGGTCAGGGTGGCGAGCCGGTCGCCAGTCACCGGGAGGCACACGAGCACGGTCACGCCGCGCGGCGCGAGGAGCCGCGCCAGTTCGGCGTAGTCCTGATGGCGCTCGTGGCCGCCAGCGATGAGGGCGAGCCGCCCGCCCTCGTAGGCGGCGAGGGCTGCCTTGGTCGCCTCGGGCGTGGTCGAGATCGAGTCGTCGACGATAGTGATTCCGGCGACCTGATGCTCCTCGAGTCGATGCGGCAGGGGGCGGAACCGTCCGATGCCACGAATGACCGCCTCGATGTCGGCCTCTGCCTTCATCGCCACCTGCGCGGCCAGCAGGGCGTTGTCGAGGTTGTGTTCCCCCTTCAGTCGCGAGCGGCCCACGGCAGTGGCGATGCGGTCTCTCAGGAATGGGGCGATTGCCGGGATCAGTCGATGACCGTCGCGCAGGGCGGCGATCACCAGCGGATGGTCGATCGCGCCGCGTCCCAGGGCCACCGGAAACGGCGCATCGCGGTCGATGAGGTTGAGCTTGTCGCTGTAGTAGCGCTCGACGCTTCTGTGCCAGTCGGTATGTTCCGGGGTGAGATTGGTCACGGCGGCCAAGTCCGGAGTGAAGGCCATGTCTGCCGTCTGGTAGCTGGACAACTCGAAGACCACCACCGCATGCTTGTCGGCGATGTCTAGCGGAGCGAGCCCGACATTGCCGGCCAGGCCGGCATCGATGCCCGATTCGACCAGCATCAGGTGCACCAGGGTCGCGGTCGTGGATTTGCCCTTGGTCCCGGTAATGGCGATCACCTTGCGACCGTCGCGAAAGGCCTCCCCCCAGAGGTTCAGGTTGGACGTGACCGCGATGCCGGCCTCGCGCGCCATGGCAAAGATCGGGCGGTAGCGCGAGACCCCCGGGCTCTTCACGATGGTCGCGAAGCGATGTTGCTCCATCGCAAGCGCCAGGTCGGCGGGGGCGATGAATTCGGCGTCCTCGATGTCGGCATCGCCGCTGTCGACAGTCACGAAGACCTTGGTGTCCGGCGAGCGGGCCCGGATGAAGGCCCGGGTGGAACGGGCTTCACGACCGGCGCCGTAGAGCAGGACGGGTTCTTCAAAGAGCATGGGGGGCGACTCGCTGGACAATGTCATCCGGGATCAGATGTTCTGTCGCATCGTGGTTCAGTTCGGCAAGCGCGGCCTCCAGTCGCGGGGCGCCGAACTGCGCCAGCAGATCCGACCTCAGCCGGCTGACGATCGCTGCATCCGCCCACTCCGGCCGCGACGTCAGAGTGTAGAGGCACGCGGCCGCCTCCTCGATCTCACCGACGCACTCCCAGGGCTTCTGGCCGGCGAGGCCGGTCAGTTCCCGAAACGAGCGCTCGTGCCTGGCCTGGTCCAGCAGGTTCTGACCGAAGATCTCGATCAGCCGCGCCTTGTCCATCACCGGGGCGAGGATCAGGAAGACGAAGTGACACTTCGGGCATCTCCCGCACCAGAGCGGGCCGTCGTGGCCGGCCAGCTTGAAGTTCTCGTTGCAGCTCGAGAATACCCGGTCGAAGCGGGTCTGGCGTGCGAAAAGCGCGGCGATACGCGCTTCCGAGTAGGGGCGGAGGAGGGAGAAGTAGCCGAGCGCGCCGCCGGTTGCGGCGGCCAGCGCCTCGGCGATCAGTCGCTCGAACGCCATTGATTTGGAGTGTTGGTGGTTGGCCTCGCGTCCGTCGAACGCGACATTGCCCTCGCTGGCCGACCTCTCATTGGAGAGCACGATACGGCGATAGGAGAAGAGCAGCGCGGTGAGCGCCGCGATCATCGAGTTGATCGCCGTCGAGGGCACATGGCCGTTGTAGTAGCCAGGCAGCTTGCCGAGCCGGATCATCTCCGGATCGAGCCGGCGCGCCACATAGATCGGGACACGCCCGATCTTGTCGACGGAGCCAAGGATCGGTCCCTTCGGGTTGACCGCAAAAGGGGTGAGGTCCACGCCCGCAGCTTCCAGCAGCTGGAGACTGACCAGCGAGTCCTTGCCGCCGCCGATCGGCAGCAGGACGCGATCGACCAGCCTGGGGGCCTCGACGGCGTCGTCTGCTGCGGCGCCGGCCTCCAGCACGATGCGGCCGAAGCGCTTCAGTGCATTGCGCGCGTAGAACTCGCCGAGGCCGTTCTCGTAGACGTCGAGCACGAGCTCGCGCTCACGTTCCGTGAGCGCGAGGGGCGTCGTGATGACGAGCGGGGCCTTCAGCTTGAAATAGCTAACGCCCAGCACCATCGCCGTCAGGCCGAGCAGCCGGGAGAAGGAAGGTGCACTTGCCACGGTCGGGTCGAAGCCGGCCGGAAAGGTCAACGTCTCGACGAAACGGAGGTCGCCGAGCCGGTAGCCGAACGCAGCGACACCCCGGGAGCTGTCGAAGGCCGGTTGCTCGATGCTGAACTGTTCGTCCACGCTAGTAGATCCTCAGGCTCAGTCGGAGCACGATATCGGTAGAGAGGCGCTGGAATCCAAACTCGCGAAGCGTGCACTGCCAGGCAGTTCCGAGGCGCTGTATGCTGAACAGGTTGTAGCGCGCCGGATCGTGCCCCCCCGTGTCGCCGCCCTGGGCGGCGCCGGCCGCGGCCACGCCCACCACCGGGACGTCACCACGTGGTCCCGGGACCGCGTAGATGGTGGACTGATGGGTATGCCCGTGCAGGATCAGTTCGGCGCCGTGGGCGGCGACGGCGGCGCGGAACAGGCGCGCGCCGTAGAGCCCCAGCCGGGGATGGGCCTGCTCCTGATTCGGCGGGTGGTGGATCATCACGACCCGGAAGTAGCCGCCCTCGCCGAGCAGGCGCAGGATACGCCCCAGCCGTTCGCCCTGCTCGGCGTCGAAGCGTCCCAGTGCCATTCCGGGCGCGGTGGGTACTGCGCTGCTGCAACTGACGATTGCCACTTCGCCGATGCGGCGGACGAACGGGAACGGGGCCGAGTCGACGGTTTCGCCGCTGATGTAGCCTCCCCAGCGCGCCATCGCCTTCTCGAGCTGCCCACCGATGTAGGCATCGTGGTTGCCGGGCGACACGCACACCACCTCGGGGGGGCCGATGGTCTCGAGCCAATTGTGCGCGGTGTTGATCTCGGCATCGAGGGCCAGGTTGACCAGGTCCCCGGTGATGGCGGTGAAGTCGGGAGACTGCCCCCGCATATGCCGCACCAGCTTGACCAACCCATCGCCGGCGAGAGTGTGCTCTCGCTTGATCTTCCAGTTGAGATACCCGGTAATCCGCTTGCTGGCGAGGTCGCGCAGCCGCACGGGCGGCAGCGGCGCCAGATGGACATCGGAAAGGTGGGCAAGGGTGATCATCTATCGGCGTAATGCCACGAGGGAAGCGGCAAGAAAATGGTGTAAATGCCCATAGCTCCAAAACCGCCCGGTTCGCCGCCGGCCCCGTCATCCATGTCGCACTGGCAGCGTCTTCGAACCTTCGTGCACCTGTTTGTCGTGGGCCTGCGCCGCAGGATGGTGCTGGGGGCCCGGGTGGCCGTTCTTGCTGACGGCCGGGTATTGTTGATCCGTCATACCTACCTGCCGGGATGGCATTTCCCGGGCGGTGGCGTCGAGCCGGGCGAGGCGGCGGCAGAGGCGGCGGCAAGGGAGATGGTCGAGGAGACGGGACTTGCGCCTGTTGCGCCGCTCGAGTTTTTCGGCCTCTACCACAACGTTCACGAAGCGACGAACCGGGACCACCTGGCCTTCTTCGTCTGCCGCTCGTTTCGCCACGACCGCGACATCGGTCGCAACGCCGAGATCGCCGAGATCGCCTGGTTCGATGTCGACGGCCTGCCGCAGGATGTGGAACCGGGCACGGCTCGGCGCATTGCGGAGATCGGCGGAGCGGCACGCGCGGGGCATCGCTGGTAGCGGTCAGCGCCTTGGCGGCCCGCAGGTGGGCAACACGGAGCACCCATCGGCGGCCGTTCACCATGATTTGCCATGGACTGGTCGCCCATCCTGATGCTATTGCGACCACAGACGTCAGGAGGCGTCCAGGATGGTGAAGGCATATCAGACGACACGACGACCCTAACCGGTCGGACGCTGGCCCGCTCGGGCCGGCATGCATGTCCCTGTCTCATGCCCCTGGATTCGTCTCATGATTGCCGCTTCCTCTGCTGCCGAGGCAGCCCCGGTTCACGCCACCTCTCCGACCGTTCGGGTCGCAACAACTGCCGACGACCGTTTCGTTGAGGAGCTGCAGGCCATGGCCTTCGGCCCCGGTCGGTTCGCCCGTACGGCGTTCCGGGTGCGCGAGCGGTTTCCGATCGACACCTCGCTCAGCCTGATCGCCGAGGTAGGCGGCGTGCCCTGCGGTTCGGTGTGGATGACGCCGATCAGTGTCGGCGGAGTGGACGGCTACCTGCTGGGTCCGCTCGCGACTCATCCGGATTTCCGCAAGCGGGGTGCCGGCAAGCTGCTCGCCCGCGAGGTGACCCGCAGGGCGCTGGAGCGCGGCGAGGGCGAATTCGTGCTGCTGGTTGGCGATCAGGACTACTACGGCCCCCTGGGCTGGGTTCCAACTGTCCCCGGCGCCATTGTCTTTCCGGGACCAGTCGACCCGAACCGTGTGCTGGTCTACGCTGACGACCAGAGCCTGGCCAGCCGGCTTTCAGGTCCCATCAGGGCGTTTGGAGCGGGCCGGCGTTCCTGAAGCGGAGCGGCACCTGGACGAGGACGGACTCATCGCACGGATCGCGGGGCGCCTGCTGCGCCGTCCGCAGGCTTTTGATGGCATCCATTCCCTGACGCCGGACTGGCTGCCTGACGTGGCGCATGATCGGCCGCCTGTGCCGGCGGCCGTCTTGATCGCGCTTGTGCGCCGGTCGGCAGGGCTCTCGGTCCTGTACACCGAGCGTTCCCCGAGCCTGCGATCGCATTCGGGCCAGATTGCCTTTCCGGGCGGCAAGATCGACCCGACGGACCAGGACGCCGCGGACGCGGCGTTGCGCGAGGCGGGCGAGGAGGTGGGGTTGGTGCGGGATGACGCCCGCGTTCTGGGGTATCTGCCGCTCTACTACACCGGCACCAACTACCTGATCACGCCGGTGGTGGCGGCCATCACCCCGCGTGCCCCGTTCGTTCCCAATCCCAGCGAGGTGCGTTCGGTGTTCGAAGTGCCCCTCGACTATCTCCTTTCGCCCGCCAGCTTCACGACATTCAGCGTGCGGCGCGGCGAACAGGAGCACACGACCTGGCAGATCACACATGCCGGGCTTGTCATATGGGGAATAACCGCCAACCTTACGCGCCGCTTCCACGACATCGCCCTCGGGCCGGAGACCGGTTGAGTTCGCAACGCAACATTCTCGATCGCCTGCGCGGCGCCGAATGGCTGATGCGCCCGGAGACGCAGCGTCTGCTGGCGATGCTCGATGGTGCCCAGCGTCGCACCCGGGCCGTTGGCGGCATCGTGCGCGATACCCTGCTGGGCATCGAGCATCTGGGCAACGACGTGGATTTGGCCACTGAACTGACCCCAGATGAAGTCGCGCATCGAGCGTCGCGAGCAGGGGTGGCCGTCCATCCTACGGGGATCGAGCATGGGACCCTGACGCTGAGGCTGGACGACCTGGTTGCCGAGGTGACGACGCTGCGGCGAGACGTCGAGACGGACGGCCGTCGCGCCGTCGTCGCTT
>NZ_JAYRYM010000118.1:0-11795 GCF_041917035.1 Devosia sp.
GGGCACGGATCGTGCCCCCATCCACTGTTGTCCGGCCAGCAGGCGCCGCCCTAGAGAACGGCGCCACCGGGCGGCAACACGATTGAGGGACATCATGAACAGAACTCACTCCATCCTCGGGCTAGCCATCGGCGCCATGGTGCTCGGCCTCGCCGTTCCGGCGCTCGCCGAAGACGTCAAGCTGGGCATCCTTGGCGACGTCACCGGCCCGATCGAAAGCCTGGCGCCGCCGATCGTCGCCGGCGCGCAACTCGCCTTCGACCACGTCAATGCCCAGGGCGGCATTCTGGGCGGCGGCAAGATCGTCTCCGTCACCGGCGACTCCGCCTGCGACCCATCGGTCGCCGGCCCGGCCGCCGACAAGCTGGTCAACACCGACCAGGTGACCGCCATGGTCGGCGCCTTCTGTACCGGCGCCACCATCGGCGCGGCCACCGCGGCCGGCATCCCGGGCGGCGTCGTGCAGATCTCGCCGTCGGCTTCGGCCCCGGCGCTCACCACGCTCGAGGACAACGACCTCGTCTACCGCACCACTCCGTCCGACGCCTTCCAGGGTGTCAAGCTTGCCGACCTGCTGCTGCAGAAGGGCATCAAGGACGTGGCCGTCACCTACGTCAACAATGACTACGGCAAGGGTCTCGCCGACGTCTTCGTCGCGCAGTACACGGCCGGCGGCGGCAACGTCACCGCCAATGTCGCGCACGAGGACGGCAAGGCCGACTACCGCGCCGAACTCGGCCAGCTGTCCTCGGGCGGCTCGCAGAACCTCGTGATCCTCGCCTACGCCTCGGGCTCGGGCAAGACCATCCTGCAGCAGGCGATCGAGGGTGGCGAGTTCACCGCGTTCGTCGGCGGCGACGGCATGGTCGGTGACGACCTGGTGGCCGGCCTGCCCGCCGATGCGGTCAACGGCAAGATCATCGCCACCCGCGCCGGCGCCTATGTCGGCGACTCGGCCGAGATCTACAAGAAGCTCGCCACCGACGCCGGCCAGGACCCTGCCGCGACCTACGCGCCGCAGGCCTATGACGCTGCGTTCCTGCTCGCCCTCGCCGTCGAGAAGAACGGTTCGGCCAAGCGCGAAGGCCTCTCGGCCGCGCTGCGCGAAGTGGCCTCGGCGCCGGGCGAGAAGATCCTGCCCGGCGAGTGGGCCAAGGCGCTCGAGCTGATCAAGGCCGGCACCGACATCGACTATGAAGGCGCCGGCGGCCCCGCCGACTTCGACGCCGCCGGCGACGTCGACGGCATCATCGTCGAGCTCGCTGTCGAAGACGGAAAGTTCGTCGAGAAGGGCCCGGTGAAGTAAGCTTCGCCACATACCTGAAGTCGGAGGCCCGGGAGCGATCCCGGGCCTTTCTGTTTGCCCGCCTTGACAGAAGACCAGTGTTCTCTTATTTGGAGACCATCGTTCTCTTACAAGGCAGGCAGATGAGCTGGTCGACGAAGGATATCCCATCCCAGGCGGGGAAGCTGGCGGTCGTGACCGGGGCGACCGGCGGGTTGGGGTACGAGACGGCACTGGAGCTGGCGCGAGCCGGGGCCGAGGTGGTGCTCACCGGGCGAAATCGGGCCAAGGGCGCCGACGCGCTTGAGCGGATCAAGGCCGAGGTGCCGGGGGCGAGGGCCTCCTACGAGAACCTCGATCTCTCCGGGCTCGGCGATGTGAAGGCCTTCGCCGATGCGTATGCGGCGCGGCACCGGGCGCTCGACATCCTCGTCAACAATGCCGGCGTGATGGCGCCCCCTGCCCGCGAGGTGACGCGCGACGGCCTCGAGCTGCAGTTCGAGACCAACTATCTCGGCCATTTCGCCCTGACGGCGCGGCTGTTGCCACTGCTTTCGGCGGCGCGCGGGCGCGTGGTGCCGCTGGCCAGTCTGGCGGCGCGACGAGGCAGGATCGACTTCGACAACCTGCAGGCCGAGCGCAGCTACAGCCCGCTGGCCAGCTACAGCCAGACCAAGCTCGCCTGCCTGATGTTCGGCTTCGAACTGCAGCGGCGGAGCGACGCGAACGGCTGGGGGATCGCCAGCATAGCGGCGCATCCGGGCGTGTCGCACACCAACCTGATCAACAACGGCATGGGCGCTTCGAGTGCCGGCGGATTCGCCTGGCGCCACCTGGGCTTCCTGTTTCAGCCGGTGCCGCAGGGCGCGCTGCCGACACTGTTCGCGGCGACCGATCCGGCAGCAAAGCCCGGCGGCTACTACGGACCGCAGGGCGTCTTCGAGCTGCGCGGCGAGGTCGGCGAGGCGTCGCTGCCACGCCGGTCGGTCGATCTCGCGGTCTCGCGGCGGCTGTGGGACGCGTCTGAAGAACTGGCCGGCGTGCGCTTCCCGGAGCGGGCCATGGCGGCGTAGACTGGATGGCATGAACGAGATTCCGAGCTTCCAGCGGGCGCGCAAGCCCGAGGAGATCGAGGCTCGTCGCGAGACCCTGCTCGCGGCGGCGGCCGAGCTGTTCGACGCCGAAGGTCCGATGGGCGCGGGGCTGAACGCCATCGCCGCCAGGGCCGGCTTCACCAAGTCCAACGTCTACCGCTATTTCGAGAGCCGCGAGCAGGTGCTGCTCGAGCTGTTCCTCAGCGAGATGGACCGGATGGTGCCGGTCTTCTGCGCACGGTTCGAGGCCGCGACGGAGGGCGATGCGGTGGCCCTTGCCGACATCATCGCACGCGAGTTCAGCACCCGGCCGCGGTTGGGTCAGCTGACCGCGATCCTGGCCGGCGTGCTCGAATCCAATGTGTCCGAAGAGACCATTGTGCGCACTAAGCGCACCATGGGGACGCTGACCGCCCGCCTCGCCGGGGCGCTGCAGCAGAAGCTGCCGCAAGCAAGCGTCGCCGATTGCCTGTGGGCGATCTCGATGATCGGAACGCTGGTGGCCGGCATGTGGCCGAGTGCCCGCCCCTCCCCTGCCGCGGCGCGCGTCTTGGCGCGGGAGGAGTTCGCCGCCTTCCGGCCCAATATCGAGCGGGATCTGCAGCGGGCAGCGCGGGCGCTGCTCGCTTCGATTGCCTAGCTGCCTAGGCTTCCCGTTTCACCACTTCCGGGATCAGCCCGCGCGGTGCGTAGCGCAGCGCTATGGTGATGACCACGCCGAGGACGAACACACGCATCTGGCTGGCGCGGGACTGAATCTCGGGAATCGCCCCCCAGCCCATATCTGTCGACCAGCCGGAAATGGCATTGAACAGCCACTGCGCCACCGGGTCCGACACCATCCAGGTGATGTAGATCAGCAGCGCGCCGAACACCGCCCCCCAGTTGTTGCCGGCGCCGCCGACGATCACCATCACCCAGATGAGAAACGTGTGGTTGATCGGCTGGTACGCCCCCGGATCGTAGATTTGCTGGAAACTCACCAGCATGGCGCCGCCGATCCCCATCAGCACCGAACCGAGGATGAAGATCTCGAGTTGCCGGCGCGTGACGTTCTTGCCCATCGAGGCTGCGGCGATGTGATTGTCGCGGATGGCCCGCATCATCCGACCCCAGGGTCCGCCATAGGCGCGCTGCACGAAATAGAACGCGACGGCGAGGATGACGACGGCGAGCCCGAGGAAACCCAGACGGGCATAGACGAAGGAATCCGCGATGCTGACGCCTTGCGTCTGCAGGTCCTGCGGAATCGGCGTCGGCCAGGGGACCGGCGACACGGTCAGCGTCCCGCGGGTCAGCCAGTCCATGTTCTTGAGCAGCGCCCGGATGATCTCCGAAATGCCGATGGTGGCGATGGCGAGGTAGTCGGTCCGCAGCCCGAGGCAGATCTTGCCGACGATGAAGGCAACGCCGGCCGCCAGCACGCCGCCGAACGCCCAGCCCAGCACCGGGTGCAGTCCGAGTCCGCCGATCCAGCCGCCGCCTTCCTTCTCGATATAGGCAGCGGCAGGATCGATCTGGCTCCGATAGAGGATGTAGGCAAGGATCCAGGCCACCACCGTCAGCGCCGTCTTCCAGCCGCCGCGCACCCCGATCCGGTCGACGTGCCGCGCGCCCCAGACGAGGGCAAACCCGCCGCCGAAGGCGAGCAGAGCCCGACCTAGCAGCCACGGTCCGTCCGAGCCCCAGAACGCGGCATTGACCGGGAACGACACGAAGGTGACTGCCGCTCCACCCAGCATCAGCATGCCCATGATGCCGAAGTTGAACAGCCCGCCATACCCCCACTGGATGTTGAGGCCCAACGCGATCAGCGCATAGGCGAAGCTCTGCACCAGCAGCAGCGAGATATTGGCCGAGCCGAGGAACAGCCCGATCACCGTGAACAGCACGAACAGGCCGGCGAACAGGGTCAGGGTGCGCTGCAGCGTCATGACGAGGCCCCCTTGAAGATGCCCGTCGGTCGCCAGAGCAGCACCACGACCAGAATGACGAAGGCCACGGTCAGCTTGTACTCGGTGGGCACGATCGCCATCGTCGCCGGCACCTCGAACGGGATGGCGCCGGCCACCGGGCGAAGCAGGACCGACCAGTTGAAGATCGACAGAGTCTCGGCGAAGCCGATCAGGAACCCGCCGGCGATCGCCCCGTAGGACTGCCCCAGCCCACCCACGATCGCGGCCGCAAAGATCGGCAGGACGATGTTGAAGGCGAGATCGGGCTTCAGCGACACATCGAGCGCCAGCATGGTCCCGGCCATCGCGGCAAGCGACCCCGCGATCACCCAGGTGACGCGCACCACCAGCTTGGTATTGATGCCCGAGACCTGTGCCAGATCGGCATTGTCGGCCATGGCGCGCATCGCCTTGCCCAGCCGCGAACGGGTGAGAAACAGATGCAGGGCCAGAACCGCAATCGCAGTGCACGCCACCATCAGCAGTTGCGGCTGGGTGAAGTTGATGGTTCGCGTCACCCCCTCGATCGGCACCGGGATGCGGATCAGCTGCTTGGTCTCGACCTCGAAAAAGCTCCAGGTGCCCGAGCCGAAGAACAGTCGGATCAGGCCCTGGATGATCAGCGTCACGCCGATCGAGGCGATCAGCAGCGTCACCGGCCGCGCCCCGCGCTTGCGCAACGGCGCGTAGAACCCCTTGTCGAGCCCGAGCGCCAGCACCGCGGCAAGGATCATCGCGATCGGGAGCACCAGGAATCCGGTGGGCACCAGCGGCGTGGTGATGCCGAGCGCCGTCGCACCCATGGCGAGGAGGAAGGCGATGAAGGCACCCATCGTCATCATGTCGCCATGCGCGAAATGCGCAAAGCGCAGGATGCCGAAGATCAGCGTCACGCCGATGGCACCGACCGCATAGATCGAGCCCAGGACGATGCCGGCGACGACGACGTTGTTGAAAAAGAAGATCAGTTCGTTCATCGCATCAGCCCCCGAGGAAACTCTTGGCGACCTCGGGGTCGGCGATGAGTTCCCGACCCGTGCCGGTGAAGCGATTCCTTCCGGTGGCGAGGACGAACCCGCGCGAGGCGAAGGCCAGCGCCTGTCGGGCGTTCTGCTCCACCATCAGGATGGCGACGCCGGCCTTGTTGACCTTGACGATCTGCTCGAAGATCTCGAGCACATAGCGGGGCGAGAGCCCGGCCGACGGCTCGTCGAGCAGCAGCAGCTTGGGCTGACTCATCAGCGCCCGCCCCATCGCCACCATCTGCCGCTGGCCGCCCGACAGTTCGCCCGCCGGCTGCCGCCGCTTCTCGCGCAGCACCGGGAACATCTCGTAGACCCAGTTCAGCGTGCCGCTGAAATCGTCGCGCCGCGTGAACGCCCCCATCTCGAGGTTCTCCTCGACGCTCATCGAGGTGAAGACGTTCTTCTCCTGCGGTACGAAGCTCAGCCCCCTGGGCACCAGTCGATCCGGCAGCGCGTTCTGGATTTCCTCGCCGCCGAAGCGGATCGCACCCCCGGTGACCTTCACCAGGCCGAAAATGGCCTTCAGCGTCGTCGATTTTCCCGCCCCGTTCGGCCCGACGATGACGCCGATATCCGACTGCTCGATGGCGAGGTTGACCCCGTTGAGGATCGGCGCCCCGCCATAGCCGCCGACGAGGTCGGTGATCTCGAGCAGGCCCATCACGCCGCCTCCACCGGAGCGCCGAAATAGGCCTCGACGATCTCCGGGTTGGCGCGGATCTCGCTCATCGGCCCCTCGGCGATCTTTTCACCCTGTGCCATGACGATCACCGGGTCGCACAGCCGGCCGATCAGGTCCATGTCGTGCTCGATGACGAAGAAGGTGTAGCCCAGTTCCCGGTTCATCCGCTCGATATTGGCGGCGAGGTCCTGCAGCAGCGTACGGTTGACGCCGGCCGCCACCTCGTCGAGCAGAACGACCTTGGCGTCCACCATCATGGTGCGCCCGAGTTCGAGCAGCTTCTTCTGGCCGCCCGACAGGTTACCAGCGAGTTCGTGCTTCACGTGGGACAGCTTGAGGAACTCGATGACATCGAGGGCCTTCTGGCGAACCGCGTGCTCAGCCGTCCGCACCGCCCGGGGGGCGAACCAGGTCCTGACGAGGCTTTCCCCCGGTTGCCCGGGCGGAACCATCATCAGGTTCTCGAGCGCCGTCATGTTGGAGAACTCGTGCGCGATCTGGAAGGTGCGCAGCATGCCGCGGTGAAACAGCTGGTGCGGCCTGAGCCCGGTGACGTCATGGCCGTCGAAGACAATCCGTCCGCTGTCCGGCGCGATATTGCCCGCAACGAGGTTGAACAGGGTCGATTTGCCGGCCCCGTTCGGGCCGATCAGCCCGGTGATCGACCCGCGCTCCACACTGAGGGAGCAGTTCCTGACGGCCTGGAGCCCGCCAAAGCGTTTGCTGACGTTCCTGACGTCGATGACTGCGTCGAAGGACACCCCGCCCCCGTCCTCGTAAATCGTGTTCTTCCGTCGGCCAGCAGCCGTCATTTTCCGGCCATCTGCGCACATGCACGGGTGAGGGTCAACCAAACAGCCGCCAGCCGGCGCGGCTTCTAGCGCCTCGGCGCGGTTTTGACCATATGGTCAGATCGCCGCAAGGATGGCATCGGCGGTCCGGCGATTGGGCGCAAACAGGATGTCGTAGAGCGTCGCGAGCCGGGTGAGAGACTTGATGTCGACATCGTGCGGCATCGCCGTCAGCGGATCCTGAAAGAACACCAGGGCGTCGAGCCGTCCCTCGGCGATCATAGCGCCCAGTTGCGCGTCGCCGCCGAGCGGCCCGCTGAGCAATCGCGCCACCGTGAGGCCGGTGCCCTCCTCTACCCGGCCGCCCGAGGTGCCGGTACCCCACAATTCGTGCCGAGCGAGCGTGTCACGGTTGCGCAAGGCCCAGGCGACCAGTTCGTCCTTCCTGTCGTCATGCGCAACCAGACCGATGCGTGCCATTGCAGCCCTCCCCGCATGGCCCCACCTTTCACACGGCTCACGCTTTCAGCGCAATGGCCTCGGCGATGAGGATGGCGAGGTCGTCCTCGGGGATCGGAGCGCCCGGAACGAGGCGGATGAACCGCACCTGCTTGCCGTCCCCCTCGAGCAGGGGAGAGCTGAGCTGACGGCCATGTTCGAACACCAGGGAAACGTGGTCCTGCATCGGGAACACGGCGCAGATGAAGCCTGCCCTCGGGTGCCGGTAGTTGACCGAGCCCCAGCCGAGCCGCGCCTTGGCCTCGAGGTCCGGGCGCATGGCGAGCAGCAGCAGCGCCAGCCGGCTGGCCAGTTCCGCGACTGGCTCGGGCAGCGGCCGGAGCAAGGTGACGAGGTCGGCGACCAATTCAGCCGACCGAGACGCGGATGCGGGCATGCTTCATCTCCAGGCCGGCCGGGTCGATCATGGTCATGGCCGGGCTCTGCGCCATTTCCTCCATCATTTTGGCGCCGGCCGCCAGCGCCGCATCGTGCGATTGCCACAGCACCACATCAACGAAGCTGCCGTCCTGCTGTTCGGCCAGTTGCCGCCAGACGAAGCCGGGCTGTTGTCGCAGCCACTCGTTGACCAACGCGTTTGCCGCGACGAACGCGTCCGCGCTCCCCCCGGCAAGCCGGAACGTGACGATCTCGATGCTCTGCTGAACCCTGGTCGACATGCTGAAGAACCCTCTCTGCTGGTCGCTGAGAGGGTTCTCGCATGGCTTACCTGACATCGAGTGTCAGGGTTCTTTGCGCACGGTCAGAATTCCGACCAGTCCCGGTCGACAGCGGCATTGCCGCGGCTGAGATAGGACCGTGCCGCGGTCTTGACCTTGTCCTGCAACGCTCTGATGCCGCCGCGCGGCGCCTGCGCCGCCGGCGTCCGGGCGGGAGCGGTCGCACTGGTATTGAAGATGTCGACGATGCGATCGAGTTCGCTCGCCTGTGCTTCGGTCTGCTCGATGGCGGCGTTGATCTCCTCGACCAGCGCCGCATTGTGCTGGGTGGCCTCGTCGAGTTGCCGCACCGCCGTGTTGACTTCCTCGATCGAGGAGGCCTGCTCCCGGCTTTCCTTGGCGATGCCGTCCATCAGCCCGCTCGAGGAGCGCGCCGACTCGACCATGGCGGTCAGCCGCGCCGCCGCGTCGGCCACCAGCCTGGAGCCGGTCTTGACCTCGACCCCGCTCTGCTCGATCAGCACCTTGACCTCGCTCGAGGCGCTGGCCGCCGACTGGGCGAGACGGCGGACTTCGACCGCTACCACGGCGAAGCCCTTGCCGGCATCGCCGGCCCGTGCCGCCTCGACCGACGCATTGAGGGCGAGCAGGTTGGTCTGGAAGGCGATGTCGTCGATCAGGCCGATGATGTTGGAGATCTTGGACGAGGAGTTCGAGATCCGCTCCATGGCCTCGTTGGCGTCGGTCATCACCGCCCCGCCTTCCTCGGCCGTGCGCGTCACCGTGCCTGCGACCTGGCTCGCCTGCTTGGCTCGCTCGGCATTGTGCAGCACCGTCTGGGCCAGCTGCTCCATCGCCGCCGACGTCTCCTCGATCGTCGCCGCCTGCTTGGTGGTGCGTTCGCTGAGGTCGTTTGCCCCCGACAGGATTTCGGACGTCGCCGTCTTCAGCGAGCGCGACGTCTCCTTGAGCTGGCCGACGATCTCGCCCAGCTTGTCCGCCACCCGGTTGGTGTCGGTCTTGAGTCGGGCGAACGCCCCCTCGTAGTCTCCCTGCACGCGCTGCGTCAGATCCGTTTCGGCCAGCGCGGCCAGCACCTGACCGGTCTCGCCCAGGCCGCGATCCACCGTGGCCACCAGGTTGTTGATCGATGTCGCGATGGCATTCAGTTCAGGGTCGGGGAACTCCGTCTCGACCCGCTTGCCGAAATCGCCCGCGACGGCCGAGTCGACGACCTGGCCGAAGGCCTGCTGCAGCTCATGCATCATCGCCGACCGCGCCTGCTGATCGGCGACGATCCGCGCCGCCTCCGCATCGGTCATCGCGGCGACCTTCTTGCCGTTGTCGCGGAAGACCTCGAGCGCGCGGGCCAGCTTGCCGATCTCGTCGACGCGGCTGGTCCCCTCGATCGCGACCTCGTAGTTGCCCCCTGCCATGGTGTCGACAGTGGCGCCGAGGCGGCCCAGCGGACGGCCCACCATCAGGCGGATCAACGCGAACAGCACCGCACCGGCGAGAAGCACACACAGCACCGACGTCACGGCAACCGTCCAGCGGCCTTCCGCGACCGCGGCCTCGAGGGTCGCGACGGGCACCGAAGAGACGATGACCCACCGATCCTCGGTGCCGCCGACATTGAACGGGACGGCAATGCTGCGCTCGGCAACGCCGGTCTCGCTGAGTGCGTCCAGTTCGGCAAGCTCTCCGGCCAGGGCCTTGCCGACGACCGCCTGGATCGGATCGCCGGCATCGAGCGGCTTGCCGACATGCGCCGCATGCGGGCTGGCCACAACGATGCCACTCGAGCTGATCAACTCGACATGTCCGGTCTCGAAGGGCTTCAGCGTCGACAGGCGGGCGTTGAGCTCGGCCAGCGAGACATCCACGCCGCCGGTGCCGACATACTTGCCATCGACGGTGATCGGCAGGCCGAAGGACATGATGAGCACGTCCTTGCCGCCGATCGCGTACATGTATGGCTCGATGGCGACGGCGCGACCCAGCTTCTTGGGCAACTGGTAGTAGTCGCCCGGCCCTTCCTTGTCGTAGTCGATCAGCGGCTCCACCGCGATCTGGCCGCCGCCACGGTTCCAGTAGGGCACGTAGCGGCCGCTGGCATCATGGCCCGCTGCGTTGGCATGGGCCGCATCGTTGCCGTCGAGCGCGTTGGGCTCCCAGCCGGACCAGGTGCCGAGCAGGTCGGGGTTCTCCTCAAGGAAGCGCCGGATCACCGCGTCGTAGACCGCCCGGTCCGTGACGCCGCTGCCGCGCATCGCCTCGAGCGAGGTGACCAGGCCCTCGGCCGCACCCTCCGCGGCGTCCAGGTACTGCATGACCTGGCGGGAAATCGACTCGGTGGTCTCGGCCTGGAAAGCCCGCGTCTGCGCGCCGATCGTGTCGCTGACACGGCCGACCAGCAGGAACATGCCAATGGCGAAGATGACCGCCAGCGAGCCTATGCTCAGCAATGCCACCTTGAGGGACAGGGATCGTAAACGCATGATGAAAGCCCAACTCCGCAATCTTATCAATTTCCCGGATGCTGAACCGCTTTCGGTTAAGTCCACGTCAACTTGGCGCCGACCGGGCTCGAATTCGTCACGCTTGCGGTCCTTGCGGGCGGCAGGCCGGCGCGGGCCGAGGCTGCGGTGGACCCAGATCCCCAGCCCGAGGGCCAGGATGGCGGCCACGCCCGAGCCGACCAGCATCCTGAAGCCTGCCCCGCCGACCTGCCCCTCCAGCACCTGGCGCATCCTGGCTTCGGCCGACCTGCCCAGTTCGAGCGCCGCAGTCTGGAAGCCGTCATGCAGCGCGTCGAGGCCACCCCAGTCGATGTCGGCCCGGCGAACTGGATCGCCGAGTGCGGCGATCGCGGTTTCGACTGCCGCGGCAAAGTCCTGCACCGCCTGTGCATAGCGGGCCTGCTCGGCCCATGCCGGCAGCCCTTCCACCGCCGCTGCCCGGCGGAAATCGTCCAGCGCGGACCCGACGCGGCCAGCCTCGGTCGGCGACACGCTTGCGGCATAACGCGAGGCCCCGAGCAGGGCCGGCACCAGCGGCGCGGCATTGGCCGCCTGTGGCACGTCGACCAGCGACCTCGCCGCCGGGTTGTCCGACCACTCCGAGGCCAGACCGGATGCCGCGTGGATGCGTTCGACCAGGGCCGCGGCCGCGTGCCGCGCCGCCGCCGGAAAGGCGCCGCTCGCCAGTTCCGACCTGAGCGACTCATACGCGGCCTGCAGGGCGCCGGTGCCGAGGCGCGGTGCCGCTATTCCGGCAACCTCGCCCAGGCTGGGGTCGATCGCCTCCGGCAGGTTGCCGTCACGGGCAAGCCCGACCAGTTCGGGCAGCACCAGCCCCGCATAGCTCAGGCCGGTCGCCTCGCCCCGCCAGCGCTCGGCCTCGATATCGGTCTGCCAAAGCAGGACGAGACCCGCCACGATCGGCAGCAGCGCCGCTCCAAGCGCCGCGAGGAGACGTCTCGCGTTCGAGGACATAGGCATGCTCCCCTGTCGCCGCCGCCGGACTTGCGGCTAGAACTCGGACCAGTCCCTGTCGATCGCCGCGTTGCCGCCGCTCAGATACGAGCGGGCCGCGGTCTTGACCTTCTGCTGCAATCCCCTGATGCCGCGCGGCGCCTCCACCGGGCGTCCGCCGGGGACCTCGCCGTCGGCGATCCTGAACACTTCGACGATCCGGTCGAGCTCTGCCGCCTGGGACTCGGTCTGCTCGATCGCCGCATTGGTCTGTTCGACCAGCGCCGCGTTGTGCTGGGTCATCTCGTC
>NZ_JAYRYM010000119.1:0-11787 GCF_041917035.1 Devosia sp.
CGCGTCGACGTCAAGGCCCCCGGCATCCTGCCGCGCAAGTCGGTGCACGAGCCGATGTCGACCGGCCTCAAGGCCATCGACGCGCTGATCCCGATCGGCCGCGGCCAGCGCGAGCTGATCATCGGCGATCGCCAGACCGGCAAGACCGCGGTGATCCTCGACACCTTCCTCAACCAGAAGCCGGCGCACGCCTCCAATGCGCCCGAGAGCGAGAAGCTCTACTGCATCTATGTCGCCGTCGGCCAGAAGCGCTCGACCGTGGCACAGTTCGTCAAGGTGCTGGAAGATGCCGGCGCGCTCGAATACTCGATCGTCGTCGCCGCCACCGCATCCGACCCGGCGCCGATGCAGTTCCTCGCGCCGATGACCGGCGCCGCCATCGGCGAGTATTTCCGCGACAACGGCATGCATGCCGTGATCGCCTATGACGACCTGACCAAGCAGGCCGTCGCCTATCGCCAGATGTCGCTGCTGCTGCGCCGTCCGCCGGGCCGCGAAGCCTATCCGGGCGACGTGTTCTACCTGCACAGCCGCCTGCTCGAGCGCGCCGCCAAGCTGAACGAGGATCATGGCCTCGGTTCGCTCACCGCGCTGCCGGTCATCGAGACGCAGGCCAACGACGTGTCCGCCTATATCCCGACAAACGTGATCTCGATCACCGACGGGCAGATCTTCCTCGAGACCAACCTGTTCTTCCAGGGCATCCGCCCGGCGGTGAATGTCGGCATTTCGGTCAGCCGCGTGGGCGGCAACGCGCAGATCAAGGCGATGAAGCAGGTGGCCGGTTCGCTCAAGGGCGAGCTCAGCCAGTATCGCGAAATGGCGGCTTTCGCCCAGTTCGGATCGGATCTCGACGCGGCGACGCAGCGCCTGCTCAACCGCGGCGCCCGCCTCACCGAGCTCCTGAAGCAGCCGCAGTTCTCGCCGCTGAAGCCGGAAGAGGAAGTGGCGGTGATCTTTGCCGGCGGCCAGGGCTATCTGGACGACCTGCCGGTCAACAAGGTCGGCGCTTTCGAGACGGCGCTGCTCGGGGCACTGCGCTCCAAGCATGCGGATATCCTTACGGCGATCGCCAAGGAGAAGGCGCTGTCGGACGACCTGCGCGTCCGGCTGAAGGCGGCGATCGACGCCTTCAAGAAGACGTTCTCGTAACACCTTCCAATGACGCGCGGTCCTCACGGGGCCGCGCAGCAGGAGCAAGAGCGGCCCGATGCCCTCGCTAAAGGACCTCAAGAACCGGATCACCTCGGTCAAGTCGACCCAGAAGATCACCAAGGCCATGCAGATGGTGGCCGCGGCCAAGCTGCGGCGAGCCCAGGAAGCCGCCGAGGCGGCCCGCCCCTATGCCGAACGCATGGGCAATGTGCTGGCGTCGCTGGGAGCGGCCTATGCCGGGCGCACCGATGCGCCGGCGCTGCTGGCCGGCAACGGCCGCGACCAGGTGCACCTGCTGGTCGTCGCGACCGGCGAGCGCGGCCTTGCCGGGGGCTTCAATTCCTCGATCGCGCGGCTGGCGCGCGAGACGGCGCTGAAGCTGCTTGGCGAGGGCAAGACGGTCAAGATCCTGACCGTCGGCCGCAAGGGCAACGACATTCTCAAGCGCACGCTGGGCGACAAGATCGTCGAGGCGATCTCGTTCCGCGAGGTGCGGCAGCTGGGCTATGTCAACGCATCCATGGTGGGCGAGAAGATCCTCGCCATGTACGCGGCCGGCGAGTTCGACGTGGCGACGCTGTTCTATGCGCGCTTTCGCTCGGTGATCGCGCAGATTCCGACGGCGCAGCAGCTGATCCCGGCCAAGTTCGAGGCGCCGGCCGCCGGTGCCTCGGTCAGCTACGAATACGAACCCGACGAGGAAGCGATCCTCGAGGATCTGCTGCCCCGCAATATCTCGGTGCAGGTGTTCCGGGCGCTGCTCGAGAACAATGCGTCGTTCTTCGGGGCGCAGATGAGCGCCATGGACAACGCCACGCGCAATGCCGGCGACATGATCAAGCGGCTGACGCTGACCTACAACCGGCAGCGCCAGGCCCAGATCACCAAAGAACTCATCGAAATCATATCGGGCGCGGAAGCGCTCTAGCAGGAACGAGGTAAATCATGGCCCGCGCAGCGACCGCAGCAACCGCCCCGGCGACCGAAAAGGCTCCCGCCGCCAAGAAGGCCCCGGCCCGCAAGGCCGCTTCGAGCACTCCCGCAGCTGCTGCCACCGGCGTGGCGATGGGCAAGGTATCGCAGGTGATCGGCGCCGTGGTGGACGTGACCTTCGACGGTCACCTGCCGGCGATCCTGAACGCGCTCGAAGTCGACAACAACGGCAACCGTCTGGTGCTGGAAGTGGCGCAGCACCTGGGCGAGAACGCCGTGCGCACCATCGCCATGGACACCACCGAGGGCCTGGTGCGCGGTGCCCCGGTCACCGACACGGGCGCCGCGATCTCGGTGCCGGTGGGCGACGAGACGCTCGGGCGCATCATGAACGTGATCGGCGAGGCGATCGACGAGGCCGGCCCGGTGGTCACCGCCTCGCGCCGCGTCATCCACCAGGATGCCCCCTCGTTCACCGAGCAGGCTTCCGAGGCACAGATTCTCGTCACCGGCATCAAGGTGGTGGACCTGCTGGCCCCCTATGCGCGCGGCGGCAAGATCGGACTGTTCGGCGGCGCCGGCGTCGGCAAGACGGTGCTGATCCAGGAACTGATCAACAACGTCGCCAAGGCCCATGGCGGCTACTCGGTGTTCGCCGGTGTCGGCGAGCGCACCCGCGAGGGCAACGACCTCTATCACGAGATGATCGAATCGGGCGTGAACAAGGACCCGCACGAGAACAACGGCTCGACCGCCGGTTCTAAGTGCGCCCTGGTGTTCGGCCAGATGAACGAGCCTCCGGGGGCGCGTGCCCGCGTGGCGCTTTCCGGCCTGACCGTCGCCGAGCACTTCCGCGACCAGGGCCAGGACGTGCTGTTCTTCGTCGACAACATCTTCCGCTTCACCCAGGCGGGCGCCGAGATGTCGGCTCTGCTCGGCCGCATTCCCTCGGCGGTGGGCTACCAGCCGACGCTGGCCACCGACATGGGGGCGCTGCAGGAGCGCATCACCACCACCGACAAGGGCTCGATCACCTCGGTGCAGGCCATCTACGTGCCCGCCGACGACCTGACCGACCCGGCGCCGGCGACCTCGTTCGCCCACCTCGACGCGACGACGGTGCTCAACCGCGCCATCTCCGAGAAGGGCATCTATCCGGCGGTGGATCCGCTGGATTCGACCTCGCGCATGCTGTCGGCGAACATCGTCGGCGAGGATCACTACAACACCGCCCGCCAGGTGCAGCAGATCCTGCAGCGCTACAAGGCCCTGCAGGACATCATCGCCATCCTGGGCATGGACGAACTGAGCGAAGAGGACAAGCTGACCGTGGCCCGCGCCCGCAAGGTCGAGCGGTTCATGAGCCAGCCGTTCCACGTGGCGGAGGCCTTCACCGGTGCACCGGGCGTGTTCGTGCAGCTCGAAGACACCATCAAGGGATTCAAGGACCTCGTCGAGGGCAAGTACGACCATCTGCCGGAGGCCGCCTTCTACATGGTCGGCACCATGGACGACGCGGTCAAGAAGGCCCAGAAGCTCGCTGCCGCGGCGTGATCGACGTGACATGAAACAGGGCTCGCCCGCGGGGCGGGCCCGGCAACTTCCGAAGGCAGGACCATGGCCGAAGGCACCAAGCTCGAAATCGTCTCTCCCGAGAAGCTGCTGTTCTCGCAGACCGTCCGGTCGGTGACCGTCCCGGGTGCGGATGGATATTTCACGGTGCTGGGCGACCATGCCCCGCTGATGACCACGCTCAGGTCGGGCTTCGTGACGGTGGTGGACATGGCCGGAGTGAGCCATGTCTACTATGTCCGGGGGGGCTTTGCCGACGTGGCCCCCGAGAGCCTGACCATCCTCGCCGAAGAGGCGCAGTCGATCGCCGACTTCGATCGCGCCAAGATCGATGCGCTGATCGCGGCCGGGCTCACCGCCAAGCAAGCGGCCGCCACGGCCGACGAAGAGGCGCGGCTGCAGAACGAGATCGACGGCTGGCGCAATCTGCTGCTCGAGGCGGGCAGCGGTGCCGGTGCCGCCGCCCACTAGGCGATCCCCAACTTCATCGACGACCGCGACGGGCGCCCCAGAGGCGCCCGTTGGCGTTTGGCCGGACTAACTCCAAGTCCCGAACCTTCACTGAAACTTAAGCCCGTCCCCGTATACGACAGGGTGGGAATGCAGTGGCCTTGACACGACGCGCCGGCATGGACAGCCGCCGCCGACTGGTTGGACTGCATGAACCTGTACCGCACATCGAGACGCTTCGACGCCGGCCCCTCGCCGGGCGCGGACCGGTCGCGCTCCATGCGCCACTTCACCTTTTCCCTATCGGATATTTCACGACTATGAAGATACGTACCCGACTGTTTGTCATTGTTGCCGTCATGGGTCTCGTCGTCGCGATCGTCGGCGGCATGGCCGTGTATTTCACCGCCAGCTTCGCCGACCGCGTGCAGCAACTGGAGGCGGCATCGGCGCGGGCCTTCAACGGCGAGCGGCTCAACCGGCTGGTGACCGCCGTGGTAATGGACTCGCGCGGCATCTACGCCTCGGACACGGTCGAGCAGGCTGCCCCGTTTGCCGACGGCATCGTCAAGTCGCTGGATGCGATCGATGCGCATCTGGCGCAGTGGCGCGCCATCGTCGCGCCGGCACAGATAGAGGCGTTCGACCGGATGGTGGCGCGGGCCGCCGAATTCCGCAGCTTCCGCACCGAGACGGCACGGCTCGGTAAGCTCGATCCCGCCGATGCCAACGCGCAGGGCAACAACGAGGAGAACCGGGCCAACCGCAAGGCCTACCAGGCCGAGATCGATGCCGTGGTGCAGGGCGACCAGGCCGAGTTCGCGAGGGTCAAGGCCGAACTCGATGCGTTCGAGGCCATGCTCAGGCCGCTGGTTGCCGGCGTTACACTGCTCGGCCTCGTCGCCGGCGTGGCGACCGCCGCTTTCGTCGGTACCCGCCATATCAGCCGACCGATCGGCAACGTCACTGAGACGATGCGTCGCCTCGCCGAGGGGGACCTTGCCGCCGAGGTACCCTATGCCGGGGAAAGCAACGAGATCGGGCAGATGGCCGCGGCGGTGCAGGTGTTCAAGGAGAACGCCATCCGCGTCGCGCAGATGAGCGAGGACGAGCGGGCCCGGCACGCCAAGGCCGCCGAACGGGCGCGGACCATGGAGAGCTTCCAGAGCGCCTTCGAGAGCGTTGTGGCGGCGACGTTGCGGGGCGACCTCGGCAAGCGGATCGAGCAGCAGTTCGCCGACGCCGACATTGCCCGCATCGCCGCCGACTTCAACAAGCTCATGGACACCGTCGCCGACGGCCTCAGCGAGGCGGGCGAGGTCTTCGCGGCGCTGGCGCAGGCCGATCTCGGCCGCCGCATGCAAGGAAGCTACGAGGGCGCGTTTGCCGACCTGCGGGACAATGCCAATACTGTCGCCGACCGCCTCTCCGACATTGTCGGCCAACTCAAGAAGACCTCGTTCGACCTGAAGACCGCCACCGGCGAGATTCTCTCGGGCGCCAATGACCTCTCCGAGCGCACCACCAAGCAGGCGGCGACGATCGAGGAGACCTCGGCGGCCATGGAGCAACTGGCCCAGACGGTGCTCGCCAATGCCGAGCGCGCCACCGGGGCCTCGGAGAACGCGGCACAGGTGACGAGCGCGGCCGAGGACGGCGGCGATGTCATGCGCCGGGCCAATGACGCCATGGGCCGCATCACCGATTCGTCGGCCAAGATCTCCAACATCATCGGTCTGATCGACCTTATCGCGTTTCAGACCAACCTGCTTGCCCTCAATGCCTCGGTCGAGGCGGCGCGGGCCGGCGACGCTGGCAAGGGCTTCGCCGTCGTCGCCGTCGAAGTGCGCCGTCTCGCGCAGTCGGCGGCCAGCGCCTCCTCGGAGGTCAAGGCCTTGATCGAGCAATCGGCCACCGAGGTCAGCGGCGGCACGCGGCTGGTGGCCGAGGCCGCCGGCAAGCTCGAGACGATGCTCGAGGCCGTGCGCGGCAATCGCCAGATGCTGCAGGACATCGCGCGCGAAAGCCGCGAGCAGGCCTCGGCCATCGAGGAGGTCAATGCCGCGGTGCGGCAGATGGACGAGATGACGCAGCACAATGCCGCACTGGTGGAAGAGACCAATGCAGCGATCGAGCAGACCGAGGCGCAGGCGAACGAACTCGACCGGATCGTCGCCGTGTTCACCGTCGATGGGCACCGCGTGCCGGAGACCGATACCGCTCGAAGCATGGCGCGGTCGGCCAGAGGCGGCATCAAGGCGCTGCAGGAAAAGGTCAGGTCCGCCGCCAGGAGCTACCTCAGCCGGGGCAGCGCAGCCATCAAGACCGACGCGTGGTCGGAGTTCTAGGTCAGCCGACCCACCGGGTCGCAAGTGAGGAGAAGCGAAGTGACGTTCAAAGTGCATCTTGTAGCGGCCGCCTCGATCCTGGCGCTGTCGGTTTCCGCCTTCGCGCAGGACAATGAGTACGCTGCGCCGCTGACCGAGCTGGCCAACGCAAAGCTGCGCGAAATCGCGCAGAGCCCGGTGCTGATCGCCGCCATTGCCGCGCAGAACGCGCAGACGGCCGGCTACGACGCGGCCAGGATCGACAGTCTCGACAAGCAGTGGCGGGCCGAGGTCGACGCGGCGGACAAGCCGCTGATCGATGCGACGCTGGGCAGCGAGGCTTCGGCCTATCTTGCGTCGGTGCAGGCGGACAGCGCCGGGCTGTTCACCGAGATCTTTGCCACCGACGCTTTGGGGCTCAATGCCGCGCAGTCGACGGTCACCTCCGACTACTGGCAGGGCGACGAGGACAAGTTCAGCCAGACCTTCAGCGTTGGCGCCGACGCGGTGTTCCTCGGTGAAGTCGAACTCGACGAGAGCACCCAGACCTACCAGAGCCAGGTCAGCATCACCATCACCGACCCGGCGACCGGCCAGCCGATCGGCTCGATCACCGCGGGCGTCGACCTGTCGCTGCTCTAGTCCCAAGCCAATGCCGGCCCTCGCGGTGCGGGGGTCGGTCCAACGTCCACAGGCCGCTCACCATGCGCTTACGTCTCAAGCTCACTTCCGCAATCCTCATCCCGACGGCCCTGACACTGCTGCTGGTGGTGGTGCTGACCATGCTGCTGGCGGGGCTCAGCAACATGCGCACGGTGCAGCAGACGCTGGTGACGCAGCAGAACGAACTGATCGACGTCCTCGGCATCAAGTATGCCGGGAGCATCAAGTTTGCCAAGATCGACGCAGTCACGCCGGATCTCGAGGTCTACAAGGGCAAGCCGCAGTTCGGCTTTGCGGCGGCCGTTGTGCTCGACGGGCAGGGGGCGACACTGCTTGCGGACGGCGGCGAGGCCGCCGCGAGCGTTGCCGCCGCAGCGGCCGTCGAGGCGATGACGGCTGGCGGGCTGGTGTCGCGCACCGAGGGCGACGTGCACTATGCGGCCGTGCCGGTATTCTTCGGCAAGGACAATGCCCTGGTGGGTGCCTTCGCCATGGCCTGGGACCTGTCGGTGCACCAGGCCGAGATCATCGGACAGCAGACGCTCAATGCCGTGATCGGCCTCGCCATCGCCCTCGTGGCGCTGGTGGGCCTGGCGCTGCTGATCGTGTTCCGGGTCACTCGCCCGATGGGTCGCCTTGCCCACGCGGCGACCGCACTTGCCGAGGGCGACCTCGAGGTGGCGGTCGCAGGCGGCAGGCGCGGGGACGAACTGGGCGACCTGGCGCGGGCCATCGAAGTGTTCAGGGCGAACTCGCTCAAGGTTCGCAACATGACCGAGGCAGAGGCGCAGCGCATCGTCGCCGATGCGGAGCGGCGGCACGCGATGATGCGCGAACTGCAGGATGCGTTCGGAGCGGCGGTCGGCTCGGCCGAGGCCGGGGATCTCTCGGCACGGGTGCAGGCGGACTTTCCCGACGCCGAGATCAAGGGACTCGCCGACAGCGTCAACGCCCTGCTCGAGACGGTCGACAACTCCGTCTCGGAAACCGAGACGGTCCTGTCCGCCCTTGCCGCTGCCGACCTGACGCAGCGCATGCAGGGTCGGTATCAGGGCGCGTTCGCGCGCCTCAAGGACAGCACCAACACTGTTGCCGACAAGCTCAGCGATATCGTCGGACAGCTGCGAAAGACCTCCACCGATCTCAAGACGGCGACCGGCGAGATCCTGTCGGGCGCCAATGATCTCAGCGAGCGCACAACACGGCAGGCGGCAACCATCGAGCAGACGTCCGCGGCGATGGAACAGCTGGCGCAGACCGTGTTGCGCAATGCCGATCGTGCCTCCGAGGCCTCGAAGAATGCTCAGCAGGTCACCAGCACCGCCGAAGAGGGCGGCGAGGTGATGCGGCAGGCCAACGACGCCATGGGCCGGATCACCGACTCGTCGGCCAAGATCTCCAGCATCATCGGGCTGATCGACGATATCGCCTTCCAGACCAATCTGCTGGCCCTCAACGCCTCGGTCGAGGCAGCACGCGCCGGAGAGGCCGGCAAGGGCTTCGCAGTGGTCGCGATCGAGGTTCGGCGGCTGGCCCAGTCGGCCGCCGAGGCGTCGAGCGAGGTGAAGGCGCTGATCGAACAATCGGCCACCGAAGTGAGCGGTGGCACCAGGCTGGTGGCCGCTGCCGCGGGCCGGCTCGAAGCCATGCTCGAGGCGGTGCGCGGCAATCGACAGATGCTCGAAGACATCGCCCGCGACAGCCGCGATCAGGCCGGCGCGATCGAGGAAGTCAACACCGCCGTCCGCCAGATGGACGAGATGACCCAGCACAATGCCGCTCTGGTCGAGCAGACCAATGCGGCGATCGAGCAGACCGAGGGCCAGGCCAACGACCTTGATCGGATCGTAGCGGTGTTCACGGTGGCGGAGCAGTCCCCGGCACGTTCATCGGCGCGGCCCGGTCCCGTGCCGGCTGCCCTTTCCCGGCCGCTTCGGCCGTCCCACCCTGTCCCGGCAAGGTCGCACGTCAGTAACGCGGCGCCCCGGCACGAAGACTGGTCCGAATTCTAGTGTGCCGGGAATGCAGGACTACAGTATTCACTCCAACTTAACCGTAAGTCTAGACACTGTGGCCATGAAGCGGCAGGCCCGATGGGCGCCGCAGATCGCCTTTGGGGACAGAAAATGAATTTTCAGAACAGCATCCGTGCGGGGCTGCTGCGCAACGGGTTGCCGACCCGAGTGACGATCGTGGCGCTGGGAGTGCTCCTGGTCGCGGTAGGCCTGATGTTCGCCGCCATGACGCTGGCGGTGACCTCGAGCTTCAAGCAGACCGGGCGCGACTCGCAGACGATGATGAGTTCGCTGCGCGACCAGATGACGGCGGACATGCTGCATGACGGTTTGCGCGGCGTAGTCTTCCGCTCGATGTATGCCGGGGTGAACTTCGATGCCACGATGGCCGAGGAGACGCTGGCGGAGGTGGTCGAGTACGGCGACGCCATGCGCGCCGCGATCGCCGCGCAGTCCGATCTCGAGCTTCCGCAGGACGTGCGCGATCGCCTGGCGGAGGTCGCGACACCACTCGAAGCCTACCTGAAATCGGCCGAGTACATTGTCGGGGCCGTGGCCGGCGGCAAGCTGGGCGACGCCAAGTCCTCGATCGGCGACTTCGACACGGCCTTCAAGGCGCTCGAGGACCGCATGAGCGCGGTCAGCGATGCGATCGAAGCGGCCAATAGCCGGGTGATCGCCGAGTCGCAGGCGGTCTCCAGCATGTCGGACCTGGCCAGCTGGGGCGGACTTGCCATGGTGGTGCTGGTCGCCATCGCGACCCTGGTTCTGTCCAATATCCTGTTCCTCAGGCCGCTCGCCGGCCTCACCGGCGGCTTCAGCCGACTCTCCTCGGGCGATCTCGATGCCGCGTTCTCCGGCAAGCCGCTGATCAGCGAGATGGCCAATCTCGCCGGGGTGCTGTCGAGTTTCCGCGACGTGCTCGTCGAGCGCCGGCAGATGAACGGAGCCGCGGAAGCCACGGCGCGGCAGACCGCGGATCGCGCCGAGGCGGCCGCGACCCTCAACGAAGAGATCGAGGCGGTGGCGGAGGCGGCGGCCAATGGCGACTTCTCGCGCCGCGTCGAAGGAACCTATGCGGACGCCGACCTCGTGCGGCTCGCGGCGACGGTGAACCGGGTGATGGTGACGATCGACCAGTCGATCAGCGAAACCGGCGCGGTGCTGTCGGCCCTCGCCCAGGCCGACCTGACGCAGCGCATGCGCGGCAGCTATGGCGGGGCGCTTCGGCAACTGAGCGAGGACACCAACGCGGTCGGCGACCGGCTGGCCGAGGTGATCGGACAGTTGCGGACGACCTCGCATGCGCTGAAGACGGCGACCGGCGAACTGCTGTCGGGCGCCAACGACCTCAGCGAGCGCACCACCAAGCAGGCGGCGACGATCGAGGAGACCTCCGCCACCATGGAGCAACTGGCGACCACCGTGCTCGACAACGCCAAGCGCGCCGAGTCGGCGAGCAGCAATGCCGCGGAGGTGTCGCGTACCGCCGAGGCCGGCGGCGAAGTGATGCAGAACGCCACCGCCGCGATGGAGCGGATCACGGCCTCCTCTGCCAAGATCTCCAATATCATCGGGCTGATCGACGACATCGCCTTCCAGACCAACCTGCTGGCCCTCAACGCCTCGGTCGAGGCGGCCCGCGCCGGCGATGCCGGCAAGGGCTTTGCGGTAGTGGCGGTCGAAGTGCGGCGTCTCGCGCAATCGGCGGCCAGCGCCTCGAGCGAGGTCAAGGCGCTGATCGAGCAGTCGGCGACCGAGGTCAGCGGCGGCTCGCGGCTGGTTGCCGAGGCGGCCGGCAAGCTCGAGGCGATGCTGCACGGCGCCCGCACCAACTATGATCTGCTGCAGGGCATTGCGCGGGAGAGCCGCAGCCAGGCGTCCGCCATCGAGGAGGTCAACATCGCGGTCCGCACCATGGACGAGATGACCCAGCACAATGCGGCGCTGGTGGAAGAGACCAATGCAGCAATCGAGCAGACCGAGGCGCAGGCGACCGAGCTCGACCGCGTGGTCGCCGTGTTCAAGGTCGGCGAGGCCGAGGACGTCCGAAAGCCGGTGCGTTCGGCGAGCCCCCGGCCGGCCCGTACCGCCTATCTCAGCAAGGGGAATGCCGCGATCAGCGCGGACTGGAACGAATTCTAGAAAGAGTTTGCGCCGACCTGGCGCAAACCTTCCGACCCTCCAACGGCAAGTTAACTTCTGAGTCGTAACCTATTCGACGGGAAGCTGTTCGACGAGGAAAGCCAAGTGAAACTCAGCCGGTTCACCATCATTGCCGGGACCATCATCGCGTTGACGACCGTCGCGGTGGCGGTGGTCAACCATCTGAGTTCGGAAGCCGATTCGCACCTGGCGACGACGGTGATCGACAAGGCGCTCGACGAGCTGGCGGCAAGCCGCGACCTGACCGCGGCGGTCAAGGACGTGCAGTTCGACATCGTGCAGGTGCAGCAGTGGCTCACCGATATCTCCGCGACGCGCGGCCTCGACGGGCTCGATGACGGATTCGCGCTGGCCGAGGACTATTCCAGGAAGTTCGCCGCCGATGCGGAGCTGGCGCGCAGCATCGCGCTCGAACACGACCAGACGGTCATCGCCGATGCCGTCCGACAGCTCGAGGCGGAGTTTCCGGCCTACTACCAGGCCGGCAAGCAGATGGCCGCAGCCTA
>NZ_JAYRYM010000120.1:0-11730 GCF_041917035.1 Devosia sp.
GGGCGTCAAGGGTTGGGCTTCTCGTGACGTTGCCCAACATCTATGCGGCGTGACGCTGACGTCGGCTTGCCAGGCCGGCTACGTCGAGCAAGACGCCTTTCTGCCAAGCCCATGGATCGAGGTCACTAGAAATGGCCCTCACCCTTGCGGACACTAGCGGCCGGCCTCGCCGAGCTGAAGCTGCAAACCCTGGACTGCCGCGGGGCACTTGCGCAAATCGATCGCCAAGGCATCGGCCTGTCGGGTCGCTACGTAGCGGGCGGTCTTGGGTTGCGTGAACTGGTAGAAGTAGCCGTCGATGGCCTGCGATTGCTCGAAACTGAGGCCCTTGGCGAACATCTCGGTGCGGTTGGCGTCGATCAGCGCCCCCAGGGCGTCGCGCAGCTTCTGCGCATTGGCCAGTCGGTTGGGGTCGGTGAACACGGCGTGCTCGTTGATCAGCTGGCCGATGGTCTGGTAGCACAGCGCCGCCGCCCAGTAGGCCGATGTCACCCAAGGCTCGAGAGATTCATCGAGGACGACCACGTCCTCCCCAGGCGACGAAGCCAGCGCATCCTGGGACCTGGCAGTCGAAGCCGGCACGGTGACGAGCAGCGCCAGAACTGCACCAGCGGCAAACCGAACCAAGCTTTTCACCCGAACCCTCCCCGTTTGGCGTCCAGTTGGCTTCGTTCGGGTGCGAGCGTCAAGCCGTCGGAGGCCGTCGGCTGCGCCCCGGACGTGCACCCGTGCTGCCTGCCACCGCGCCATCCATGGCTGGGCAAAGCGTACCTGTGCACAGGCCAGCGGTGCCGGGCCAGGGGAAGACGAGTAACCTCGGCCGCTGGTCCGTCTCACGCACGACGACCGTTCACGGACCCGTTACAAACTTCACGACGTGAACTTAATTTTTGATTGGTGATCATGCGCGAACATCGAGCGTCTTCGGGCTACGTTGAATGCTCGGCGGCGATGCTACCGCCTCGGGCCGCCCTGGTCTCAAGGCTGGCTCGAGCATCCGACGTCACGACCTGACAAGGAGGCGAGTCGCGCGATGCAGTTGGACTTTTCGGCAACGGGCCGCACGAGGGTACTCGTCGGCACGGTCCTGAGCACCGCGTTCTGCGTCGCCGCTGCGCTTTTCGTCGACTCCTTCAACTTTCACCTTCTGTCCGATGCCGCACGATTGCGCTCGATCACGACCGATATCGCCCTGCCGATCGTGCTGGCCACCCCCCTGACCTACTTCTTCCTCTCCAAGTTGCGAGAACTGGCGGCTTCGAGAAACCGGCTCGAGGCCACGCTGGGCGCCATGGCGCAGGGCCTGTCCCTGTTCGACTCCGAGTCACGTCTCATGCTGTGGAACCAGAAGTATGGCGAGCTGTTCGGCATGCCGCCGAAGTCGCTTTCGACCGGGATGCGGCTGGCCGACATCCTCAGCATCCAGAAGGGCGCCGGCAATTTCGACGGCGAGCCCGCTGACCTCGAGGCGCGCATCGTTCAGCGGATGGCCCAGGGTGAGCCGCTCGGCAATGAAGTGCGGCTTGCGTCCGGTCGTCTGATCTACTCCATGCACATGCCGGCTCCCGGTGGCGGCTGGGTGGCCACGCATGACGACATCACCGAGATCAGGGAGCAGAACCTCCGGCTCGAACGGCAGAAGGAGCAGCTGCAGGCCGTTCTCGATCACATGAACCAGGGCGTCACCATGTTCGATGGAGAGGGGCGGATGGTCATGTGCAACGGGTTCTTCGAAAAGCTGTATCGGCTACCGCCGAGGCTGGCCGAGTTCGGCATGGATCGCGAGGTTCTTGTCCACCGCATGCTGGAAGCCGGCGCCGTCCCGCAAAGCGCAGCACGCGACAATCCGTTTGTCGCGCACGACGGACGCAAGTCCGAACAGCTGATCCAGTGCCCCGACGGCAGGTACCTGCGGGTCGTTTCGTCGCCCATGCGCAATGGCGGAGTCGTGGTGACGCATGAGGACGTCACCGAGCGGCGCGCCATCGAAACGCAGGTCGAGCACGATGCTCTCCACGATGCGCTCACCGGACTGGCCAACCGCCGGTATCTCGAGCGGGAACTGGAGCGCCGGCGCCAGGAATGCCGCACTAACGGACGGACGCTCGGCATGCTTCACATCGATCTGGACCGGTTCAAGCAGGTCAACGACACGCTCGGTCACTCGGTGGGCGATCTGATGCTGGTCCATACGGCGCAGATCCTCGCCGCCGGGGTCGGACCCGGTGATTTCGTGGCGCGCATCGGCGGCGACGAGTTCGTGGTGGTCACCAGCGAGGCCAAGGATCGGCGTCGGTTGAACGGACTTGCCCGGCGCCTCGCCAGCCGACTTCGAAAACCCCTGCTGCACGATGGGGCGGAGTCAGTCATCGACAGCAGCATCGGCATTGCATGCGAAAGGGGACCCGAGATCGACGTGCCGCGCCTGATGGTCAATGCCGATCTCGCACTGCACGCTTCGAAGACGAGCGGGCGGGCGCGGATCACGCACTATGACGAGGCCATGAAGCAGAGCTTCACGCAGTCCAAACTGCTCGCCGATCAATTGCGGCGCGGCCTCGAGCGCGGGGAGTTCGTTCCCTATTTCCAGCCCAAGGTCGATGCCCGATCACGCCAGATCTGCGGCCTTGAAGCGCTGGTGCGATGGAATCATCCGGAACGCGGCCTGATGGTGCCGGGGGAGTTCTTGCCCGTCGCCGAAGAACTGGGCCTGGTGGCGCTGATCGACAGTCAGGTGCTGACCAGGACTGTCTCCCAGATCAGCGACTGGCGGGCTCGCGGACTGAGCGTCCCCCGTGTATCCGTCAATGTTTCGGCCCTTCGCCTTCGGGATCCCGCATTGCCGCGGCAGATACAGCAATTGCAGATTCCGCCCGGCCAGCTTGCCTTCGAGCTGCTCGAGTCGATCCACCTCGACAATCTCGATGACGTGGTGGCGTGGAACCTCGACCAGATCCGCGAACTTGGAGTGGATATCGAGATCGATGATTTTGGTACCGGCCGGGCCTCGCTGCTTGCGCTGCTCAGGCTGCGACCGAGCAAGCTGAAGATCGACAGGCAATTCACCGCGCCTCTGGCCGTGTCGGAGTCCGCAAGGCAACTCGTGCGCTGGATCCTCGACGTCGGACACGCGCTGAACGCGAAAGTCGTGGCCGAGGGTGTGGAAGACGAGGAACAGGCGGCGCTGCTCACCTCGTACGGCTGCGACGAACTTCAGGGCTACTACTTCGAACGCGCGATCGACGCTGCGGACACGGCCAGGATGCTGGCCCGCGGTGGCGAATGGTCCCGGACCGATCTGTCGGCGCAGGCGGCGAGGGCTTTGCCATAGCCTGTTGCACTCGCGCCGCTTGCCGACCCGAGCGCAGAGCACGTTGGCGCGAGACCCGACTGTCATCTGATCGTTACATTTGTCTGGCCATAGGTGGTGATGGACCCGGGGCAGGGAGCTGCCCGGGATCGCCTACGCGCGGGAGTGCTTGATGGACTGGAAGGTCGTGGATGCCGGCAATGGCGTCATCCGCATTGAACTGCATGGACGCATGGACGTTTCGGGTGCGCTCAAGGCCGATCCGGCGTTTGCCGAGATCGCCCAACAGACCGACCGCCTGATTGTCGATCTCGCCGAGCTCGAGTTCCTCGCCTCGCTCGGCATCCGGACGCTGGTGACCACCTGCAAGGCGCTGCGCGCCAAGAATGGCGGAATGGTGCTGCTTTCGCCGACCGCCAATGTGGAACAGGTGCTGCGCTCCAGTGGCATAGATACGATAATCCCGATCACGACGAGTGACAGCGAAGCCGAGAGAGTCGTTCTCGCCTGAGGCAGGATGAGCGCCCCACGATGAGCCATCGGTCGACATTCCCGGGAACGATCGATGGCGCCTGCGGTGCTGCGCAATGGCTGCGCGACCTAGCCGAGCGGGAGCACCTCGGCAAGGACCTGACTTTCGCCCTGGAAGTCTGCCTCGAGGAGTTGTTCATCAACGTGGTGCGCCACGGGCGGCCGCCCCGGCCTGTGGATGATCATGCCGCCGAGCCGGCGGAACCGCTCTCGGTCGAGGTCGGTGTGCAGATTGCCGGCGGCGCCGTCGACCTGACGATCGAGGACAACGGGCGTACATTCAACGTTTCGCTGGCGCCGGCAAAGCCGATCCGTCAGCCGCTCGACGAGGTGGTGCCGGGCGGGCTGGGCATGCAACTGATCCGCAGCTTCAGCAACACCATGCGATACGAGCCGCTGCCGATGGGCAATCGAGTGGTTGTCAACTTTTTGCGGTCCGAACCGACCAGGTCTTCGGCAGACGCATGACAGAGACCGTCACTCCGAGCCGAAGGCCGAGCATGACCACCTACGCTCCCACGAGGACGGTCGATGTCGGCATCCGGGCTCTGGATGAACTGCTGTCAAGACTGGAGCCTGAGCGACACGATGTCGGGGCCGTGCTGATCCGGCAAGGCGACGTGAGCGAGTTCGCCCTGTTTCTGGCCGAGGGCACGGTGGCGGTGTTCGCGGAATCCGACTACGGACGGACACAACTCGCCTCTCTCGAGGCTCCCCGGCTGATCGGCGAGCTCGGTGTGCTGGCAGCCTTTCCCCGCACTGCGACAATCGAAGCGACGACGCCGCTGTCCGTGTACCGACTTTCCCGCAGCCAACTCATTAACGTAGGGGAGGCAGCCCCGGACTTCCTGTTGTCGGTGATCGGCCAGCTCGGTCGCCAACTCGACGGCATGAATCGGGCAATGAGCCTGTATGGGAATGCACTGTCGGCACTCGAGCGCCGTGAGTTCGATGCCCGGATTCTCGAGGATCTCGTGCACCCCTCCCCTCAGCTCGTGACCTTCGGCACTGCGTTCAGGCGATTTGCCGAGCAGATCATCGACAAGCGCCGCCAGAGCGACGAGCTCGCCAGCGCTGCCCTGATCCAGCGCTCCTTCCTGCCGGATCGCGACGCACTGAAGTCGATCGGTGCCGCACTGGACCTGAGGGCGGACATGCGCCCTGCCAGCGACGTGGGCGGCGACTTCTATGACTATTTCCCGATCGATGAGAGCCGCGTGGCCATCGCCATAGGCGACGTCTGCGGCAAGGGCATCCCGGCGAGCCTGTTCATGGCCGTGACAATCACGACCCTGCGCAGCGCCGCTGCCGAGGAGCAGGATGTCGCGGCCATCCTGGCCAAGGCCAATGCCAACCTCTGCCGCCGCAACGACGCCTCGATGTTCGCCACGCTGTTCTTCGCCGTGGTCGACGTGCACAGCGGGGAGCTCGAGTACGGAAACTGCGGGCACAACCCGCCGTACATCATCTCGGGTGGCGAGCGGCAGAAGCTTCCGGCAACGGGAATTCCCATCGGTCTCATGCCGGACCGCCCGGCACGCAGCGCGAGGGCCAGGCTTGGCAGGGGCGACACGCTCGTTCTGTTCACTGACGGCGTCACGGAGGCAATGAACCCAGCTCGGGAGGAGTTCGGCACGGCTCGACTGGAGGCCATGCTGGACGAGACAGCGGATGCGTCACCCGCCGCGCTGCTCTCGGAGATGTTTCGCCAGGTCGACGCCTTTGCGGATGGCGCGCAGCAGTCGGACGACATCACCGGCCTGACCCTCAGGCTGCGCTGATCCTCCGGGGAAGGCTTGCGCGGGCCGGCCGGACAGCTGAGGCGGAGGGTACCAGGCGTTGAGCGGGCCCATGGCTCACTGCGGCCCCTCGATCGGAAAGCGCTGGTCGATCCAGGGAGCCACCCTGCGCGTCGTCGGGAGGTGCATCTTTGCGGCGCCGGGGAAGAACACGATGCGCGAGTGGCCCGGGAGATCGGGCGTGCAGTCGAGACGGAAGTGCATGACGCCGTCATCCCTGGTCCATACGGCCTCGCCGGGGCCCAGGACATACGCCATCCAGGCCTGATCCGTTCCGGTGAAGCCAGCGGCCGCTGCCATGGACGGGGCAGTGCCGGGATCGAAACGGCTCCACACCTCGGGGCGGGCGTTGGCATTCATCAACACCATCGAGCCATTGTAGGGCTGCAGGGCCACCGAGTTGGAGCGGTAGAGGACGATGTCTTCCGGGCGGCCGAGCACCGCGTCCATGGAACCGACGACAACGCTGTCGAGGTCGATCCAGGCAAAGCGCGGCCCAACGAGCCGGGCAGCGTCCGGACCGAACAGTCGAAGCCGGCGGTAGCAGCCGCCCATGTCGGCATGCTCGCTCCACAGCGGCACCACCCGGATGCCGCTGTCAATCCCGGAAGGGTTGTCGGTGATGCACACCACATCATGTGGAATGGTGAGGTTGGCCTGAAGCTGACGATACAGCCGGTTCACCGCCTCTGCGGAGAAATCGAAAAGGATGTGCAGCTTCTTGGGGTTGGCCCACTTCCACAGGACGATCTGCAGGCGGTTTTCCGGATCGGACATGTTTTTCACCAGGTCAGGGCGCCTTGCGCCAGAGCGAGACATGCTCGTCCGACTGCACGAGGATCGGTTGGTTGTTGCGGTCATAGCGCTTGCGCGGACCGGGCTGGACGCCATCGATGCGAACCGGGGTGTAGTTGCTCGCCACGGAGGTGTCCGCGAAACAGAACGAGAGATGGTCGAGCAGCAGGAATCCCCCCGGTTTCAAATGCGCATCGAGGTCGAGAATGGCCGTCTCGAAGGTGGCAAACGTCATGTAGGGCGTGGGATCGGCCGGCCAGTCATGAATGGTTTCGGGCCGGTGCAGAACGCTGAGGCAGGTGATGGCGTCAAAGCGTCCGGCCTCGGTTTCGCCGATGCTGCCGGCCGTCCAAAGCCGAACGGAGGCGTCGGCGATTTTGCGGCGGGCGACCCTGATGCGGCGAGCGTTTATGTCGATCCCGGCCAGCCGGGCGCCCGGGATGAGAGACTGCAGCGACAGGATTTCCTCGCCTGTCGAGCAGCCATAGGAGAGAATCTCAGGCGAGGACAGGTCGGCCAGCGCATCGCGCAAGGCGCCGAACAGGTGCGGATACCGGTTCAGCTGCGTGCGCCCGCCCGGCTGATAGAGGCGAGGATCTTGGCGCAGGCGCCGTTCGGCCTGGATGTCGGGGTTGAAGCGGGCAAGTACCCAGCGCGCAAGCGCGCGGGCGCCAGGTATCGCCCTGACGGTGGATCGAAGGACGGCCCAGGGGTCACGGGGCATCGCCGGCCTCCGCTGTGGCGGGGGCGCCGGTCTGGATGGCCTGCCGCAGCAACTCGGCGTCGACCTGCGTGACCAGACTGGCGGGGCTCTCGCCGGTGAGGCGGAGATTTGTCAGCATGAGGGCGTCCGTGAGCGCGGGTGCGAGGAAGCGGGCGTTGCCAGCGACCACGGCCGCACCGCGCCGCTTGAGCGTGGCGTGGCACAACGGATCGGCGGAACGCCAGGACGGAGCGCTCAGCAGCAGGAGCTTCATTGCCGAGGGGTGCGAGACGCGCAGGCGGGCGTAGGATTGGAACGGCAGGTGCCAGCTGCGCCAGCCTGCCTCGCGGGTGCGAAAGCCCAGCGCGACGAGGGCGTACATCAATGGTCGAAGCCTTGTTCCCGGACGGAGGAGCAGGGTGAGAATGCCGGTGTGGCGTGCGGAGGGGATCGGGTAGACGGCCTGCCCGAGCCCGAGTCCACCCAGCATCAGCGGATCCTGCTCAGCGATGACGGGATTTGCGAGGATGTCGGCGGCTGCGTCCTCGACGGCGACGAGGCGGCGCTGCTCGAGCACAGCGGCGGTGCGGAGACGGCTCAGCAGCCAGTCAGGGCCGGAAAGGCCGTGTTCGCGTTGGCGGAACGCGGCAAGGGGCAGCAGGTCGCGCCATCGGGCGGGATAGGGTTCGGAGTCTCCTTCTGGCCTCGGCAGGGCGGCAATCCAGCGCTCCCACGCGGCGGGGCGGTCGGCGGGCGGGCCGGCACACAGTCTCAGGAGAGCTTGTTCGGGCTGCATCAGCGCGCGCCCGGCGTGGACCGTCGGCGCTTCTGGCGCATGAACGAGGGTTCGCTCAGGTGCCGCGTCGCCTCGGCGACGAGTTGGCGAGGCGAGGTGACGCCCCAGCGCCGGGCCATCTGCCGGATGAAGGGCACCGGCGTGGCGAATCGGTGTCCGACCTGACGCTGACAGGCATTCCAGGCAATGGCGATGCGGCGACCGAAACCGGCCGCCTCGGCGAGTTGGGCAGTATCGCGAAAGAAGGCACGGTCGAACGGCGGCATGTCCTGCGCAGAGAGACGTTCGAGAACATCAGTTGGGATGGGCGAGGCGAGATTGTCGGCGAGATAGGCGAGCGCAGAGGCGAGCAAGGGGCCGCAGCGATGGCGAGTCGCCTCGGTCTCGACGAGTGACCAGCGGAAGCCGGGCCCGGAGCGAGCCAGCAGGAAATGGGCGTCAAGCATCCAGCGGATCGACAGTTGCAGCAGGCTGCGTGAATAGCCGTGGATGCAGGCGTGAAACAGGTGATGTTCGGGTGCAAGGGTCAGCGCCGAGCCGAAGCCTGGCTGGCCCAGAGGCTCGGCGGCCGCCCAGAAGCCATCGTCGGCGCCCTCCCACAGCGAGCAGTTGAGGATGTTGTAGTGCAGGTCCAGATTGACCTGGCGCGCGTCGCTACGGAAGGGGAAGGCATGCGTGCTGAGGCCGGCGATGGCGCGCCGGTGTTCGCTCAACGGCCGGGCCTCGACGAAACCAAGGTGCTGCAGGACGTCGGCGGCGCGCTCGTAGTGCTGGTGGGGCACCGCCAGGTCGAGGTCACCCATGGGGCGCTGGGCCGGGCTCGGATAGAAGCGGCATGCAAGGGCAAACCCCTTGAGGAAGAGCGCCGGGATGCCCGCTTCGGCAAGGGCTGTGGCCAATGTACGCGCGGTGGCGTCGAGGCGAACGAAGGCGTTGCGGGCCTTGAGGTAGCGTCTCTCGATGCCGCGCTGGGCCTCGGCGGGTAGCTGCGGAAAGAGCTCGGCACTGCCGCGGACCAGGGGAAGCAGCTTCTGGATGCCCTTGTCGACGTTTCCGGCCGCTGCAGCAATGACGAGGTTGCGCCCGGCATCCGTGCCGGACGCGACATTCGCCAGGGTCCGCAGCAGGTCGAGCAGGTCCGGATCCGGCTCATGGCCGAAGTCGCGGAGGTGCGGCGAACCTGTCATGGGAGACCCCGGGAGAGGGCACGGAGGGCATCGGGGATGAGCCTCAGGTCGGTGCCGAGGTCGAGCCGAAAAGCCGGCAACTCGTCAACGAGCGGCAGCGCCGCATCCTGGTGGGCCTGCCGGTGCAGATCGACCAGTTTCCTCGACTGGCGCAGAGCCGAAGCGAAGCGCTCGCGGGCATCCTCAGTCGAGATCCGCGTGAAGCGACTGGGGCCAGGCTTCCCGGTGATGACGGTGAAGACCAGCGCGGCAATGGGCAAGCTGCGGCGCATGGGACAACCGGGACCGTCCGGCGGCAGGATCAGGATCGACTTGGCGTCCGGCGCTGCACCATGCGGCTGGACGAGTGGGCCCGGCAGGTTGCTAAACGCGGCTGCAGTCTGTCGCGTCAGGTTGCAGCTGCAGTAGAGCGAGTGGCCGAGAATAACGGAAGGCGTGCGTTCGGTGACGATCACGTCCTCTCCGGCGAGTCCAAACCCCGCCTCTAGAGCGCTGAGGCAGGTGGTGGACTTGCCGCTGCCGTTGGGACCCACCAGCAGCAGGCCCTTGTTCGAATCTGGCGCGGATATCAGCGCGCCGTGGAGGGCCGGAAGGCCCAGTCTGGCAAGGGCAGCGACAAGCGCCCACTGGAAAGGGCGGGCAAGGGAGATGCGCTGCAGTTGCTCGGCGCTCGGCAGGCACGAAACGATCATTCCATCGGCGGGGCGGAACCACTCGAGCGGGTCATCGTAGGTCCAGGCGACGCCGACCGGAGGGGCGATTCCCGTTTCTGCGACGCTCCAGGCGCACAGCGTGAGATCGGGCGCGCCTCCATCAGGCTCGACGGAGATGTGGCGCAGTGGCGCCAACAGGCGCTCGGCCAGAGCAGGCGCCGCAACGCGAACGCGGATGCGGACCGGACCGATGGCGATGCGCAACTCCGTTTCGGAGGCACGGGCGGCAGCCTGCTCGAAGGCAGGCAGCGGTGAGTCGGCAATAGCGAGGCCGGCGAGGCGCTTGCGATCGAGTGCCCGCTTGGCGATTGCGAGGAAGTCGTCCGCCACCTGATGCCCCTGACGCAGGCTGTGGTTGGCGCCGTGGATGCGTCGGATGGTGAGCACGTCACCGACGATGACCCGCCGAAGGCCGGCTTCGTCGGCGCGAAGGAACCAGTCCTGATTGGCGCGGGTGGTGGTGCGGGTATCGAGCGGGCCCACGCTCTCGAAGGCGCGACGGCGCGCCAGCAGACACTGCATCAGCTGGCCGAGCTTCTCGTCGCCATCGCTCGCGCCGAGATCGGGGGGCAGGTGGCCGTCAGGCCCGGTTCTCACGTGGCGCACGTTGCTGATGGCATAGTCGGCGTCGCCGATGGCAGCGAGCTGGGCAGCCAACTTGCCGGGGAGCCACAGGTCGTCGGCATCGAGGAACGCGATGTAGTCCCCAGTCGCGAGCGCCAGTCCCGCGTTTCGGGCCGATGCGACTCCACCTTGCGGCCTGCGGTGCACGGCGACGCCGGCAAAGCCGGCCGCGACATCGCCGGAACCATCGGTGGAGCCATCATCGATGACGATTACCTCGAGTTCCGCCCCCTGCTGGGACAGAACGCTCTCGATGGCCTGGGCGATGAACCCTGCACCATTGTGGACCGGGATGATGCACGAAACCGTCGGGAGCCTGGCACGCATCCGCCGGTCAGGCCTGCAGCGGTGGGTCCAGCGCGAAGGACTTTTCGAGGTCGTCGAAGGCGGTGAGAGTGGGTGGCGCGTAGGAGAAGGCGACATCGACGCCGAGCGGCTGGACGGACCGTTCCGCTGCCTCGATGAGGCCGGCGGTGAGCAGCTGGTCGATGAAGCCGTCAACGTCGGCTTCGACCCCCTCAAGGGCTACCCGCATTTCGTCGGCGATGGTGGCGGCAATGGCGCCCGGACTATGCCCCGCATCCATCAGCTGCCAAATGATGGTGCCCACCCCCACCGACGAGTAGTACAGCCCCGAGTGGAAATTGATGACGACGAGCTCGCCATCCATGACCCTGCCCGCGGCGTGCTCGGCAGGCCGAAATTGAGAGGTCCGCGACACGCTCATTGCAGGATACCCGTTGGCTGGATGGGATTCGCTTACCGCCCCCTCACTCGGCTGTCAAAGAGCCTTTCGACCAGATCGGCGGCGCAGGGAAACCCGGCGCTTGCGTGCCTCCGGCATGGAACACCAGGTCCACAAGGGCGCACGCATTCCCTGCGAAGGTGGGGCGGGCCGTGGCGCCTGTCCGGCAGCTAAATCATGACGACCCCGCGAACCAGCCTGCCTTCCCGCAGGAGGTCGAACCCTTGGTTGATTTCTGCGAGCGGGAGGGTTCTGCTGAGCAGTCTGTCCACCGGCAGCAGCCCCCGCTGGAACATGCGGATGAAGCGGGGAATGTCGCGCGACGGTACGCACGAGCCCAGGTAGCTCCCGCGCACCGTCTTCTCGTCCGCCACGAGGTTGACGGCGGGGATGGCCAGCGTTGCCTGGGGAGGCGGCAATCCGCCCGTGGTCAGTTCCCCGCCGCGCCGGATGATCTGGTAGCCAAGCTGCAGCGCCGCCACGGAACCGGCGAGTTCGATGGCATGGTCCACGCCGCCGCCCGTCAT
>NZ_JAYRYM010000121.1:0-11635 GCF_041917035.1 Devosia sp.
GCGTGCCGGTTTCAGCGCGGTTCAGCCTGCCGCTGACCTTCGCTCGGCCTGACCGCGGGCAGGGACTGAGGGTCGCACAGGCTGTTGCGCTGACCCCGATGGACTGGACCGACCCGCGCCAGCCGGTGGGGTGGGTGGGCTACGATGCCGGGGCGCACGCCCTCGCAGTGCGACTGGGCGATGATCGGATCGACCCGCTCTCGATCATCGCCGATGCCGGTGTCGAGGGCCAACTCTTTGGTGCGCCGCAAAAAAGCCGGGATGGCTCCCTAGTGCTCTTGCCGCTGCTCGGGGGAGCGGCGGAGGCGGATGTGACGGGACGGTCCGTGCAGTTGACCTTCATGACCGAGATGGGACCGTTCGCACTGTCCCGCACCATTGCGCCGGCCGGGTCGACGGCAGCGGGCCAGTGATCTATGGTCCGGCGCTCCCCAGGGCGGGAGCGTGCGAAACAAGGCAGGGCAGACCACTTCCATGATCAAAGCCGGCGACAGGATCCCATCGGTCCCGACCAAGCTCGTCGACCAGAACGGCATCAGTGATACCACCTCCGACGCCGTGCTCGGCATCGGGCGGGTGGTGTTCTTCGGCGTGCCTGGGGCTTTCACTCCGACCTGCGACACCAGCCACCTGCCGGGCTTCGTCACCAACGTGAAGAAGCTCGCCGCACTCGGGGTCACCCGGATCGTCTGCGGCGCGGTCAACGACCATCACGTGGTCAAGGCCTGGGCCGAGCGGTCGGATGCCCTGGGCAAGGTCGACTTCCTCGCCGATGGCGATGCGCTGCTGGCCGATGCGATGGGCCTGTCGAAGCTGATTGCGGGCATGGGAAAGCGATTTGCCCGGTTTGCCATGATCATCGAAGCGGGTATGGTTAAGGATGTCTTCGTGCAGGACGTCGCGGGGGTGACGGTCAGCGGTGCTCCGGCGGTGCTGATGACCCTCGAGGCGCGTCAACCGGTGAGTGCGTGACGATGGCGCAGCGCAGTGAGATGAACGTGGCGACCGGCCTGCGGCTGCTCGCCGTTGGCGGCTTCGCGATCGCCCTTGCCGGCTGCTCGATGGGCAATATGTTCGCCCCAGCCCCCTCGGGCGGCGCCTCGCTGCAGAATGCCAGCCCGACCAAGGCGGAACTGAACACCGCTGCCACCAGCGCGCTGCCGGCGATCGCCACTGAATGCCCGCCGATCAAGGTGCGGGCGGGCGGCGAGGCGCTGTTCTACTACGGCAAGGGCAAGGTCGGGAATCCGCGCGACCTCAACTACCAGGCGGTGATCGACAAGCAGTCGCGCAACTGTGTGGTCTCAAACGGCCTGATCACGGTGAAGATGGGCGTCGTCGGCCGGCTGCTGCTCGGGCCATCCGGCAATCAGACCGAGATCACCGTCCCGATCCGCTTCGCCGTCGAGCGCGACAATGTCGCGATGTTCTCGGAAAAGTACGAGATCCCGGTGTCGGTGCTGCCGCCCGCGCAGTCGACCGAGTTCGTCAAGGTGGTGGAGAATGTCGCCATTCCCTATACGGGCGGCGAACAGATCGTCATCTGGGTCGGCTTCGACAGTTAGTTGCGCGCCGACGGTGGCGGATGGGCGAGGTGGTTGACTTCCGCCCGCAAACGCGGCTTAGCTTCCCTCGACTGCGGGAGAGTCCGGACCTCGAAAGGGGGCCGGCGCCGAAGGAGCAACCGCCCCGGAAACTCTCAGGCCAACGGACCGCAGTCGGACTGAACTCTGGAAAGCAGGCCCTCGACAGCACCCCGAATGACTGATTTCGGGACCATGCCAGCCGAGGAAAGCGCCTCACCGAAGGAGCAACTTGCCCATAGGCGGCAAGGAAATCTCTCAGGTTAGCGGACAGGGGGGGCACGAACGCGCGGGGGCTTGCGCTCGCGCGTTGCTGTGCAACAAACCCCGGGTGTCCCATGGCCAGTGCGCCAGACGCAGATCTGAAAACCGTCGTCCTCAACGACCGCCACCTCGCAGCAGGCGGCCGCATGGTACCATTCTCCGGCTACTCGCTGCCGGTGCAGTATCCGACCGGCATCATTGCCGAGCACAAATGGACCCGCGAGCACGCCGGCCTGTTCGACGTCTCGCACATGGGCCCGAGCTTTCTCGTGCTCGACCGGAAGTCCGGCGACGGCGAGGCCGACCACGCCGCCATCGCCGCGGTTGTGGAACCGCTCTGCTGCGGTGACATCAAGGGACTGAAGCCGGGTCAGGTGCGCTACACGCTGCTGCTCAACGAGGCGGGCGGCACGCATGACGACCTGATGATCGCGCGTCCGGCGGCCGAGGGCTGGGGCGGGGCGCTCTATATCGTGGTCAATGCTGGTACCAAGGAGGCCGACTTCCAGCGCATCGCCTCGGCGGCAGCCGGCAGGGCCACGCTCAACCGCTCCGACCACTGCGCGCTGCTGGCGCTGCAGGGGCCTGAGGCCGCGGAGGTGATCCGCACCCTGGTGCCCGGCGCACCCGAACTGGGCTTCATGCACTATGGCTCCTTCGCCTGGCGCGAGACGCATCTGGTGATCTCGCGCTCGGGATATACCGGCGAGGATGGTTTCGAGATCCTCGTCGATCCCGAGCATGCCGAGGCGCTCTGGGACCTGCTACTCGCCGATCCGCGCGTCAGGCCGATCGGGCTAGGCGCCCGTGACAGCCTGAGGCTCGAGGCCGGCCTGCCGCTCTACGGCCACGACCTCGACGAGACGATTTCGCCGGTCGAGGCCGGGCTCAATTTCGCCATCTCGCGGCGCCGCCGCGAACGCGCCGACTTCCCCGGCGCAACCCGCATCCTCGCTGAACTAGGCGGCGTACTGGGCCGCGTCCGTGTCGGCCTCGAGGTCGAGGGCGCACCGGCTCGCGAGGGCGCCGAGATCGTCGACGCCGCCGGCACGAGTATCGGTCAGGTGACCTCCGGCGGCTTTTCTCCCTCGCTCGGCCGCGCCATTGCCATCGGCTTCGTGCCGCCCGATTTCGCAGCGCCGGGGACGCGCCTCAGCGTCCTGGTGCGCGGGCGCACGCAAGCGGCAACCGTCGTTCCCACACCCTTCGTTCCCCATCGCTATGTCCGGAAGGCCAGCTCATGATCAAGTTCACCAAGGACCACGAATACATCACCGCCGACGGCACTGTCGGCATCACGCCCTATGCGCAGGAGCAACTGGGCGACATCGTCTTCGTCGAGTTGCCCAAGGTCGGCCAGAAGCTCAGGCAGGGTGACGAAGCGGCGGTGGTCGAGTCGGTCAAGGCGGCCTCCGAGATCTACGCCCCGGTTTCCGGCACCGTGACGGCGGTCAACGAGGCACTGTCGGGCGACCCGGGACTGATCAACTCTGCCCCGGAGACGGACGGCTGGATCTACAGGCTCGCCATCGACAACCCGGCCGAACTCGATGGCCTGATGGACGCAGCGGCCTATGCGGCAATGACCGACTGACGATTGATGCCCCCCCTCCCAACCTCCCCCAGAAGGGGGGAGGTGCCGACCGGTGAACCTGGCGCGATTGTGCCAAGGCCGCGGACCTTCACCTCCCCCCTTGTGGGGGAGGCCGGGAGGGGGGACCCCCCAACTGCCCAGAAGACGGACATGCATTCGACATGAGATACCTCCCCCATTCCGACCACGAGCGGGCCGACATGCTCTCGGTGATCGGCGTCGAGACCACCGCGGACCTGTTTGCGCGGGTACCGAAATCAGCGCTGCTGACCGAGTCGGTCGACCTGCCGCGTCATGCCCCCGAGTTCCTCGTCGAAGCGCATATGAAGGCGCTCGCGGCACGCAACCACGCGGCTGGCGACGGGCCGTTCTTCATCGGTGCCGGAGCCTATCGGCATCACGTGCCAGCGAGTGTGGACCACCTGATCCAGCGTTCCGAATGGCTGACCGCCTATACGCCATACCAGCCGGAGGTCTCGCAGGGGACGCTCCAGATGCTGTTCGAGTTCCAGACCCAGGTGGCGCACCTGACCGGCATGGAAGTGGCCAACGCCTCGATGTATGACGGCTCGACCGCCACCGCCGAAGCAGTGCTGATGGCGCGTCGGCTGACGCGGCGCAACCGCATCGTGCTCTCGGGCGGGCTGCATCCGCACTATCGCGACGTGGTCAGGACATACCTTGGCGATGGGCCCGATCTCGTCTGCCTGCCGGCCTCGCCGGAAGGGCAGGGCGACATCCTCAACCGCATCGATGTCGAGACGGCCGCTATCGTCGTCCAGACCCCTGACTTCTACGGCCACCTGCGCAACCTGAAGGCGGCGGCCGATGCTGCACACGCCGCCGGGGCGCTGCTGATCGTGGTGGTAACCGAGGTGATCTCGCTCGGGCTGATCGAAGCGCCCGGCACACTCGGCGCCGACATCGTGGTGTGCGAGGGGCAGTCGATCGGCAACGCCCTGAACTACGGTGGTCCTCATGTGGGGCTGATGGCGACGCGCAAGGAATTCATCCGGCAGATGCCCGGGCGACTGTGCGGCGAAACCGTTGACGCCGACGGCACGCGCGGCTTCGTGCTGACGCTGTCGACCCGTGAGCAGCACATCCGTCGCGAAAAGGCGACCTCCAACATCTGCACCAATGCCGGCCTGTGCGCGCTGGCCTTCTCGATCCACCTGTCGTTGCTCGGCGAATCGGGGTTGAGGAGGCTGGCGCGGCTCAACCACGCCAACGCCATCGCGCTGGCACGGGCACTTTCGGCCACGCCCGGCGTCCGGCTGCTCAACAAGAGTTTCTTCAACGAGATGACCATCGACATCGGTCGGCCGGCGGCCCCGGTCATCGAGCGCCTGGCCGCACGAGGCATCCTTGCCGGCTTGCCGGTCAGCCGGCTGGAACCGGGAGATCCCAGGGTCGACAGCCTGATCGTCCTCGCCGCCACCGAACTGACCACCAAGGCCGATATCTCGGCCCTGACCGAAGCCCTCGAGGAGGCGCTGAAATGAGCATGAACACGCAAGGACGCCCGACCGGAACCGGGACCGCCGGCGTTGCCCGCACCGGCTCCTCTTTGCTGCCCGCCGAGCCACTGCTGTTCGAGATCGGCGACACCGAACACTCGGGCGTCGACCTGCCTGAGGTCGAGATCGATGCCGGCTTCCTCGGCGGCTTCGAGCGGCACAGCCCGATCGATCTCGCCGGTTTGACCGAGCCTGAGGCGCTGCGGCACTATGTGCGGCTCAGCCGGCTCAACTACTCGATCGATAGTGGCATGTATCCGCTCGGCTCGTGCACGATGAAGCACAACCCGCGCCTCAACGAAAAGGTGGCCCGGCTGCCCGGCTTTGCCGATATCCATCCGCTGGCCCCGGTCGCCACGGTCCAAGGGGCGCTCGCCGTGATGGACGAACTCGCGCACTGGCTGATGACGCTGACCAACACCGCTGCCGTTGCCCTGAGCCCCAAGGCCGGCGCGCATGGCGAGATGTGCGGCATGATGGCGATCAAGGCGGCGCAGGAGGCGGCCGGGCAGGGCCACCGCAAGGTGGTGCTGGTGCCCGAGAGCGCCCATGGCACCAATCCGGCGACGGCGGCCTTTCTCGGCTACACGGTGAAGCCCGTGCCGGCCCGCGACGACGGCACGGTGGATGTCGAGGCGGTGAAGGCGGCGCTGAGCCCCGACGTCGCCGCGATCATGCTGACCAACCCCAATACGTGTGGGCTGTTCGAGCCCGAAGTGATCGAGATCGCGGCGGCCGTGCACGCGGCCGGAGCCTTCTTCTACTGCGACGGGGCGAACTTCAACGCCATCATGGGCGTGGTGCGGCCCGGCGACCTGGGCATCGATGCCATGCACATCAACCTGCACAAGACCTTCTCGACCCCGCATGGCGGCGGTGGGCCGGGGGCCGGTCCGGTGGTGCTCTCGGAGGCGCTGGCGCCCTTCGCGCCGGTGCCCTTCATCCGTCGCAACGGCAGTTCGCTCGACCTCACCGAGCATGCCGAGGCCGATCACCTTGGCCGCATCACCGCCTTTCACGGCCAGATGGGTATGTATGTAAGGGCGCTGACCTACATGCTGAGCCATGGCGGCGACGGCCTGGCGCAAGCGGCCAAGGATGCCGTGCTCAACGCCAACTACGTCAAGGCCCGGCTCGGTCGGGTCTTCTCGATACCGTTCCCCGGCCAGCCCTGCATGCACGAGGCCCTGTTCGACGACAGCTTCCTCGCCGGCACCGGCGTCTCGACCCTCGACTTCGCCAAGGCGATGATCGACGAAGGCTTCCACCCCATGACCATGTACTTCCCGCTGGTGGTGCATGGCGCCATGCTGATCGAGCCGACCGAGAGCGAGAGCAAGCAGACGCTCGACACCTTCTGCGACACCATGCTGGACCTGGCGAACGACGCACGTGCCGGTAACGCCGTCCGGTTCACTGCCGCCCCGACACGCGCCCCGCGTCGTCGCCTCGACGAAACGCGCGCCGCTCGCCAGCCGGTGCTCAAATGGGAGCGGAAGACCGCCCTGCCGCAGGCGGCGGAGTAGTGAGCACCCGCACCCTCTCCCCTCGGGGGAGGGGGTGCCGCGCACTGCCGGGCGAGGGCCGTGCACAAACGAAAATGCCCGCTTTCGCGGGCATTCGTTCGGTCAGCGAAGAGCCGAAGCTCAGTTCAGGCGTGCCGCCACGTCCTTGATCGACTGCTCGATCAGCGCGCCGCTCTTTTCGGTCATCTGCTTGGTGAGCAGAACCCGCGCCGCCTCGACCGCCAAGTCGGCGGAACGGGCGCGAACCTCGGCAACGGCCTGGGCTTCCGCCTGGGCGATCTTGTCGGCCACGGCCTTCTCGCGCCGGGCGACCATGGCCTCGAGCGCCGCCTTGGCGTCGGCGGTGAGGCGGAAGGCTTCCTCGCGGGCGGCGGTGACGATGCCCTCGGCTTCCTTCTGCGCTTCCTCGCGACGACGCGCGTAGTCGTCGAGCAGGGCCTTGGCCTCGGCGCGCAGCGCCTCCGCCTCGGCCAGATCGGTCTCGATCTGCTTGATCCTGTCGTCGAGCATCTTGGCGATGGTCTTGTGGATGCCGAAGTAGATCGCGATGCCGATGAAGATGACGAGCGCGATGGTGGCCCAGATGGTGGCGCCGGTCGTGGCGTCGTACCCGAAGCTCCACATCGACCTTACTCCTTGCTGACGGCGGCAACGGCCGCCTTGGCTTCGGCGGCGCTGACGCTGCCGGCGATCTTGGCCACCAGCACCTGCGCCGTCTCGGCTGCGATGCTGCCGACATTGGCCAGCGCTGCATCCTTGTCGGCCTGGATCCGGCCCTCGGCCTCGGCCACGCGCTTGGCGAGCCCCGCCTCGACGTCGGCCCGGCGGCCTTCGATGTCGGCCTTGATCCCCGCGCGAGTCTCCTCGGCGATGGCATGGGCGTTCTTGCGCGCCTCGGCCAGCGCCGCCTCGTAAGCGGCGGCGGCCTTCTCGGTCTCCTGACGGAGCCGCTCGGCCTCCTTGAGGTCGCCCTCGATGCGGGTGCGCCGGGTCTCGAGGATACCCCCGATGCGCGGCAACGCGACCCGGCTCATCAGCAGGTAAAGCGCCCCGAAGGTGATGGCCAGCCACAGCAGCTGCCCACCGAAGGTCGCCCCGTCGAAGGGCGGGAACACCTCGGAATGCGCTTCCGTGCCGGCATGTGTCTCGGTCGCGCCATGCGCGTCCGTGGCGGCATGCTCGCCACCGGCCTCGGCCGCGTGCTCGTCGGCAGGCGCGGCGACGACTTCGCCCTGCTGCAGCGCATCGCCGGCTTCGGCCTGCGCCAGAACGATGATGTCTTGGGTTGAACCCGCCATCTCGATACCCTTTACGGCCGCAATGGCCCCGGACGATCATCCGGGGCCGTCAATCGGTCGGTCCCGGCGGCCGGGGCCGCCCTTCGCGAAATCAGACTGCGAACAGCAGCAGCAGCGCGATGAGGAACGAGAAGATGCCGAGAGCTTCGGTCACGGCGAAGCCGAAGATCAGGTTGCCGAACTGGCCCTGGGCAGCGGCCGGGTTGCGCAGGGCGCCCGACAGGAAGCTGCCGAAAATATTGCCCACGCCGATGGCGGCGCCGGCCATACCAACCGCGGCGATACCAGCACCGATGAGCTTTGCTGCTTCAGCGTCCATTACTAGTCTCCTTTGAGAACTGCTGTGGCCTGCCGTCAGCGGCGGGCCGATGGGGGTGAAAACTCAATGCGACGGGTGGATCGCATCGTTGATGTACATCGAGGTCAGCACCGCAAACACATAGGCCTGCAGAGCCGCGACGAGGAACTCCAGCGCCGTAATCGCGACGGTCATGACCAGCGGCAGCAGCGCCCCGAGCCAGCCCAGGAAGCCGAGGCCGCCCAGCGTCACGATGAAGCCGGCAAACACCTTGAGGGTGATATGGCCGGCCAGGATGTTGGCGAACAGACGAACGCTGAGCGAAATCGGGCGCGAGAGGAAGGACACAACCTCGATCGGCACCACGATCGGCAGCACGTAGCCGGGCACTCCCGACGGTACGAACAGCTTGAGGAACTTCGGCCCGTTCTTGATGAAGCCGTAGACGATGACCACGAGGAACACCAGCATCGCCAGCGCGAAGGTGATGATGATGTGGCTGGTCACGGTGAAGAAGAACGGGATCATGCCGAACATGTTGGCCACGAGCACGAACATGAACAGCGAGAACACGAACGGGAAGAACTTCATTCCAGCCTTGCCAGCCGAGTCCGATACCATCTTGGCAACGAACTCGTAGAGCATCTCGGACACCAACTGCACGCGGTTGGGGACCAGGCTGCGCTTCTGCGTCGACATGATCAGGTAGGCCGCGATGGCACCCACCGTGAGGACCATGAACAGCGCCGAGTTGGTGAAGGAGACCCCGCCCTCGCCGAGCGAGACGATATCGGTGATCTGGAACTGGTGGATCGGGTCGACTTTGTTCGGATCGGCCAACTATGGTTCCCTTGAGGCTTGCGCCTTCACTCGTCGTCTTCGTCGTCCGGCACGCGCATCGCGGCCGTGGGCGGCGGCGCCGCCCGGTTCATTTCGGCCGCCGAACGGACGACGTTGAGCACGCCCGCCGCGAAACCGACCATCAGCATCACCAGCATCGCCCATGGGCCGGTGCCGAGCCACAGATCGAGCAGGTAACCCATACCCGCGCCGACCAGGATGGCCGCAATGAATTCCGACCCGAGCCGCAGGCCGCGGCTGAGGCCACTCATGTCGCGGACGGCGGTGGTGGTCACCTTGTCGTCCGCGCCATTTGCTTCGGCCCTGGCCCGCGCGATCCGCGCCGCGAGATCCGAAGTCAGGGGTTCACGCTTGCCATCGCTCTGGGGACGCCTGGTGTCGCGCGATTGGTTCATCCCGCTTCCCCTAACGCCTCCGGGCAAAACTGGAAATGGAGCCCCTTGAAGTCGCCGGCAACATAGTGGCGACCCCCAGCAGTGTCAAGGCTGAGAACGGACAGCTAAGGCGCTGAAAAAACGAGAGTTTTGTGCGGCGGGAGTGGATGTGACATTGAGTCATCCGCGACTCCTGCAATGCCCGACGCGCCCGCGGGGCGGCACCCGGGCCGAACACGATCCGGCGGTGTCGGAAACGGCCGGGCTCCCGCCCGCCGACTGGCCCGGTCAGCTTGCCGCCCGCACAACGTCCACGGCACCCTTGAGGTCGACCGAGACCAGCTGGGAAACGCCGCGTTCGGCCATGGTGACGCCGAACAGCCGGTCGACGCGCGCCATGGTGATCGGGTTGTGCGTGATGACGAGGAAGCGGGTCTCGGTGCGGGCGGTCATTGAATCGAGCAGATTGCAGAAGCGCTCGACATTGGCATCGTCGAGTGGCGCATCGACCTCGTCGAGCACGCAGATCGGCGCCGGGTTGGTCAGGAATACCGCGAAGATCAGGCTCATCGCGGTGAGCGCCTGCTCGCCGCCTGAGAGCAGCGTCATCGTCGTCGGCTTCTTGCCGGGCGGACGGGCGATGATCTCGAGCCCGGCCTCGAGCGGATCCTCGCTCTCGACGAACTGCAGTTCCGCCGTGCCGCCGCCGAACAGCGAGGTGAACAGCTCCTGGAAGTAGACGTTGACCTTGTCGAAGGCCTCGCTGAGCCGCGAGCGGCCCTCGCGGTTGAGGCTCTGGATGCCGGCCCGGAGCTTGGCAATGGCCGCGATCAGGTCGTCGCGATCGGTGACCATCAGCTCGAGCTTCTCGCGCACCTCCTCGGCCTCCGCCTCGGCGCCCAGATTGACCCCGCCCAGCCGTTCGCGCTCGGCCTTGAGCCGCTCCACCTGCTGCTCGACCTGCGATTCCTGTGGCAGGGCGTGTTCGGGACGGATGCCGGCGAGCTGCGCCGTCTGAGCCGCGGCGATGCCGAGCGTCTCGTGAACGGTCCGCTCGATCTGGTGGCGCTGGGCGGTGAGCCCGCTGATCCGCTCATCGAGCCGCGCCAGCTCGGCACGGAACCCGGCCAGGGCCTCGGCGGCGAGGCGCTGCGCCCGATCCGCCTCGCGGTGTCGCTCGCTGCCGAGCGCGAGGGCATCGGTGGCCGCCTTGTGCACCTCGCGCGCCGCGGCGATCTGCCGGTCGAGTTCGCGCCGGCGGTCCACCAGCCCCTCGGGCGAGGCATCGAGCCCGGCAAGCTGGGCAGCGACCTCTGCGGCGCGCGACTCGAGCGTTGCCAGTTGCCCCGCGGCACCGTCGCGCCGGCGCTGCCAGGCCTCGGCATCGCGCGCCAGCTGGGCCAGTCGGCCGTCGCGCAGCCGGGCGACCGACTCGAACTGGCCCAGATGCAGCCGTGCTGCCTCGGCCGCGCGTCGCAGCTCGGCGAGTGCGGACTGGCGAGTCACGGCGAGCGTGGCGGCGTCGGCCTCGTCGGCGAGACCGGCGAGCCCCCGTTCGGCCTCGACCACCGTTGCCGCCGCCTCGGCAAGGCCCGTGGACAGCCGGGCGCGTGTCTCCTCGAGAGCCGCCCGGCGGGTGGCCAGCTCGCCGAGCGCGCGCTGCGCCGTGTCGAGTTCCGCCTGGGCCAGGGCAATGTCGCGCTGCGCCACGCGCCAGGCCTCGCGCCGCGCCTTCTCGGCGGACCGTGCCGCGGCAAGCGCCTCGGCGAGACCGGCGGCGTCGGCGCGCCGACGGTTGCGTTCGGCGCGGGCCGCCTCGATCTCGGCGCTCAACTCGGCGAGCCGGTTGCGCTGCGCCAGCCGTTCGGCCGCGGCGGTCGGCGCGTCGGCGGCGGCGACGAGGCCGTCCCAGCGCCAGAGCGCACCCTCGCGGCTGACCAGCCGCTGTCCGGGGCGCAGTGCGGCGCAAAGCGCGCGGGCGGCGGCGGCTTCGACCAGACCGACCTGTGCCAGCCGACGCGCCAGCAGGGGGCTGCCCGAAACGTATCGCGAGAGCGGCTCGACTCCGGCGGGCAGGGTGGGATCTTCGGTGCCCGTCACCGCGCTGAAGTGCAGCGGCGCCCGGTCATCGCTCGACGCCTCGAGATCGTCCCCGAGCGCCGCGCCGAGGGCGGTCTCGTAGCCAGGGACGACCGTCAGCAGATCGGCGATTGCCGGCCACCGGCGGGCCCCGCCATGATCGAGGATGCGGCTCAACGTCTGCGCCTCGGCTTCGAGGCGGTTGAGGCTGGCCTCGAGGCCCTGCAGATCGGGTCGC
>NZ_JAYRYM010000122.1:0-11623 GCF_041917035.1 Devosia sp.
CGGGATCGACGCGCCAGAACTCGATCATCCGTACGGCAAACAGTCGAAGTGGGCGCTGGTCCAGCTATGCAAGGGCCAGATCGTGATGGCCCACATCAGACCTGAGTTGTCGTATGACCGCCTGGTCGCGGACTGCTACTTGCCCGATGGACGAGACTTGGCGGCCGAACTCGTCCGAAGCGGCCTTGCCCTCGACTGGCCCAAGTTCTCGGGTGGCAAGTATCGACACCTTGAGCCTGAGGGAGTGCGTCGCAAACTATGGCGCGCCGATGCCAGACAGCGCGGTCTGCTGCGACAAGAGAGCAACGGCTGACACCTCTCGGGCAGGCGATCGGCATCCTGGGCATCCGCGCCGAATACTGGCCAGTTCGTTGGCGTCAAAAGGTGTCGAATCCTAGGAACCCCTGCGCCTTCTTGTCCGCGACTTCCCAGCACGCCTCTAGCTGATCGCCCCGTCCCATCGGCCGACCTGCCGTGCACCCCGCAATTTCGGGATGTGGGCCGGCATCGGCTGGTCGAGGCTCCCCCTGCGCATCGTTGATCCTGAAGCATCCGCGAACCCTGGACGGGTCAAATGCGTCGCGGCGCCGGGCAGCGTCACGCCCCAGAACGGAGGAGACATCATGAAGGGTATCATTCGTACGGCAACCGCGGCGCTTGCGCTGTCGGCGGGCCTCGTCGCCGGGGCAGCGGCCGAGGAAGTCCATCTCAAGGGCATTCTCAGCTTCCTTGCCGTCGGCAAGACCTACACGGTCGAAAATGGCCGCAGCTACTTCGTCGGAGAGTTCTCGGGCAGCTACCAGGACGAAACGGGCAGCGGGCCGTTCCACCTTGCCACCTTTGTCTGCCCGGGGTTCAACGATATCGGCCTCGCCGCAGGCGGCTACTGCACCGCGCGCGATCTGGCCGGCGACCAGATCTTCATCAGCTGGACGTGCGGAGCACCCGATACGCCACCTCCGGGCGCCATCTGGGGCAGCGATTGCGAGCTGGACTGGCACGGCGGCACGGGCAAGTTCGAGACCGTCTCGGCAAAGGCGCCCTACCGAGCGGTGATCATCAACATCAACCCGGATGGCACCGCGCCCGGCTACGCTGTGTTCGACCACGTCGCAACGATGGCCGACTGAGGCCCTGACCGGACGGGGTGCACCCGAGCGGCTCGGAGAGCCCTCGGCACGTGCGGTAGGAGCGAACCAACTCGGCGGCCGGGGAGGCCGGTCGCCGAATCCACCCGCGCGGTTGCCAACGGTGAGGGCCTCAGCCCACCCCCTCGAGCCGTGCCACGATGCCCGCGAGTTCGGTCTGCTTGTTCACGGCCAGCTTGTCGTAGATCACCTTGAGCGACGAGCGGATGGTGTGCTCGGTGATGCCGAGCGCCGCCGCCGCCTTGCGCGGGGGCTCCCCCGCACCCACGAGCGCAGCAATTCGCGCCTCGGCAGGGGTCAATCCCAGCAGTTGCAGGGAGCGAGCCGTATTGCCCCTGGCCGGCCGTGCCGGGTCGCTGAACAGGAGCAGCGCCGCCGGCCCGCCGGTGAGCGTCGGGTCGAGCGGCATCGCCCGAGCCAGCAGGCGCGCGCCGTCAGGCAGTTCGATCGCTATCGGCGGCAGATCGAACGCGCCCTCGGCGCGGTCACTGGCCGCGGCGACGATCTCGCGCAGCGCAGCCTGGTCCTCCGGACGTCGACAGCGGAGCAGATCGCCATGCAGCAGACCGCCATCGCCACGCAACGCCTCTGCCTGGCGCGTCGCGTAGCGCACCTTGAGATCGCGGTCGGCGACCACTGCCGGCTTGCCCAGGTGGGAGAAGACCTCGAGCAGCGTCACCCGGGCGGCTTCGTTCTGGATCGCCGCCCGATCGCCAATCCTGCGCGGCGGGCTGTATGTGACAGTCAGGCCCGGCGCCCGAAGGCCCCACGTCAGGGCGCGGGGACGCAGCGGGCGCATCTGCTCGGTCGCGTCATCGAGAATGTCCAGAGCCAGCGGTTCGGCCACCTCGAAGTCGCCGGTGAAGGCCACGGAGTAGACCTGCAGCCCGCCGCCGGCGGGGTCGCTGCCGATGAAATTGTGAACGCCGTTGGTGCCGTAGGCAACCTCTCCGGTTGGCCGCAGCCGCATTCGCATGCCATCGGCGCCCGCTGGCCCCCCGGCACCGGCGAGGACTTCGCCCTCGGCCCACTGCCGCGACCCGCCAGGCAGGAAATTGGCGTTGATCTGCCGCCGCACCGCCTCGCCGCGGCGCGAGATGTGGCCGGTGACGATGTAGTAGGCGCGGGAACCATCGGGCGAGTCGTGGCCCTCGACCTCGATCGCGAGGAAGCAACAGCTGTAGGGCGACAGCGGCCCGGGCTGGTCCGATCCGAAGATGTAGGCGATGCCTCTGAAGTCTGGCGTTGGGGTCAGTTCGGCGGGCAGGAACTCCCGGATCACGGCTTCCGGCCAGGTGAGGCCGATGACCAGGAAGCTCGCTTCGGTCACCTGCCACGGAGGTGTGCCGGCCTCGCCGGTGTCGGAGTAGCCGAGGAAGGCCTTGTCCACCGGCGCGGTCGCGGACAACTCCGGGCGCATGTCGACATGTCCGGTTCCGCCAGACGGTCGGCCGACAGTTCGCATCTTTCCCCCCAGACCGCGCGGACAGTCTTTGGAGCAAGATTATCGAAGGGGCAGGGGACAGTAAATCCAGAACATCGAACCGCTTGTCGGCAGAGTGGGCAATAAGTCCCCGCATGTCGGTCGCCAAATCGCAGAATTCGGCGGGTTGCCTCTGGCACTTGAAGTCGCGCGCCTCGGAACGATCGAACGCAGGTGAAGTGATGGTCTCCGAGGGAACGGGGCCGACGCGATGGTGGCCTGTCGGCCCCGTGTGGAGTGGCGGCTTGCCAGGGCGCTCGGATGGCCCGGCGGCAGGGACGACGGCGCGAAATGCTCGGGCCCCGGCCAATCCCCCGCGCGAGCAGAGGTCGCCCCCCGTTTACCCTTTGTTAATTTCGTTTGCACGGCGCCGGGGAAATGTGCGTCTATTGTCGCTTGGGATGGGGGTGCAACCATGTCCAGGCGTGTTCTTGGAATACTTGCGTTTGTCTTGGGCCTCGTGACGTCCGGTCTTGCCGTCGCGGCGGACGGGGCGGCGCTGGGGGTCGATGCGGGCGCGACGGCGCAGACCGGGCGGCAGGTGCGGATGCTGACGGTGGGCGCCGACCTGTTCATCGGCGACAAGGTGGAGACCGATGCCACCGGGCTGGTGCAGGTGAAGTTCGCCGACAGCACCGAACTGGTGGTCGGGCCGAACTCGACGCTGGTGCTCGAGGATTACCTGCTGCGCTCGGACGGCTCGGCCGGCAAGCTCGCCGTCAATGCGCTGGCCGGCACCTTCCGCTTCGTCACCGGCAACGCGCCCAAGGACCGCTACAGCATCACCACGCCGACCGGCACCATCGGGGTGCGCGGCACGGCGTTCGATTTCACGGTGGACAAGGAGACGACCAGCGTCCTGCTGTTCCACGGCGAGGCGATCCTGTGCGCCCAGCGGGCCGACTGCGTGACGCTGGACGATACCTGCGAGGTGGGCCAGTACGAGCTGCGGCAATCCCAGATCATCGGGCTCTCGGGCAAGGTGGGCGCCGAGGAACGCAAGGAGTTGCGCGCCAAGTTCCGCTACGCCAGCTCGCAAAAGCCGCTGCTGCGCGATTTCCGCGTGCGCTATGCCGAGAACTGCCTCAAGCAGACGGTCGCCGAGGAGCAGGCGGAACAGCAGCCGGTTCCCGTGGTGGTGCCGCCGGTCGACCCCTGCGCCGAGCCGGGCAGCTGCGAGCCGCCACCACCGCCACCGCCGCCACCACCGCCACCACCACCGCCACCGCCGCCCGAGGACGATCACCATCATCACGACGATCACCACGACGATCACCACGACAATGGCCATCACGACGACGGCGATCACTCCGATCCCGGTCGCGGCCATGACCGGGGCGACGATCGCGGCGACAGGGGTCACGACGGCGACAGGGGCGGACGCGGCAGGGGGCACTGAGCGCAGCCGGCCCCGGCGATCCGCCGCCTCCGGCCGCAGGAGGCCGGTCGGACACGCAGGCGCGGAGGGCGGCTAGAACTTGCCCATTTCGCGCTTCACCTTGTCGATGAAGCCCTTGAGGCCGGCCTCGGTCTGGTTGTTCATGTCGTAGAGGGCCAGGTACTTGGGCGGCAGCAGCGTGCCGAAGGTCACCCAGGCCCAGCGCATGGCGAGGCGCCGCGGCGGATCGCCCATGATCCAGGTGCGGAAGCGGTCGCCGCCATAGGTGGTGATGTAGGCGACCTTCCGGATGTTCTTCATGTTGGTGACGAGCTTGCCCTTGTCGGTGCCGTTGCCCCCCACGAGGATGAAGCTGACGCCGGGCAGGAAGATGCGGTCGAAGAAGCCCTTGAGGATCGCCGGATAGCCGTAGTTCCACACCGGGTGGACGAACACCGCCGCCTCGGCGGCGCGCACCCGGTCGACATAGGGCTTCACCTCCGGCGTCAGGTTGCCCGGGATGTCGTGGTAGTTGAGCCGCTCCTCGCGGCTCATCACCGCCTGGAAGTCCTCGTCGTAGAGGTTCATGGCATCGACCGTGTGGCCTTTGGCGGTCAGCGCCTCGCAGGCGGCCGAGAACAGCGCCCGGTTGAAACTGGTCTCAACCGGGTGCGCATGGACGACGAGCACCCGCATCAGGCGGCGCCCAGCGTGTGCAGCCCGGTGAACAGCCAGTTGCGTCCCGACTCGAAATCGAAATCCGGATCGTCCCAGGCCACCATCTTGCCGGGGTTGAGGACGCCCTTGGGATCGGCCTCCTTCTTGAAGGCGAGCTGCGCCCGGTCGGTCTGCTTCATGCCGCCTTCCTCCAGCGTGTAGCGGTGCGGGTTGAACACCAGGCAGCCGTTCTCCTCGTGCAGGCGGATGATCTCCTCGAGCCGCTCCTCGGAGGTGTAGCGCACCACCGGCAGCCCCGAGAAGATGATGCGGCCATCGAAGCGGTTCATCTCGATGTGCATGGGCAGCTCGTCGCCGAACGTGTCGATGGCCCATTTGACATGCGCGAGATCGGGATACTGGGTCTGCAGGTAGGTGATGGTCGGATCGACCTTGAGCCCGCGCAGCGTGGTGTGGTTCCAGGCGAGCTCGAACACCGGCGGCAGCCGGGCTTTCTCTTCGGCCGGCGCGGTGTCACCGCGATAGAGCAGGTCGCCCTCGTGGAAATCGACGAAATGCACCAGCGCCGGGACGGCGGCGGGCGCCACCATCAGCAGCACCACCGATTGCTCGCGGCTGCGGATATAGGGCCGGTGGCGGTTGAAATAGTCATAGGGCATCGGCGCGGCGACCGGCGAGATCTCCTTGCACAAGAGCCCGTCCTGCAGCGCCACCTGCTCGGCGAAAGCCACCGCCTCGATGGCCGTATCGAAGCCGACCAGCATGTCGACCCAGTCGTGATGCGCGGTCAGCGGCATCTCGACTTCGACGATGATGCCGTTGGTGCCGTAGGCGTGCGCCACCTTGAGGATATCCGGCCCGGTGAGCTCGAGCACGCGCGGCTCGGCCTCGCAGGTGACCACCTTGAGCGCCAGGATATTGCCGAAATTCCTGAGCCCGCCCCAGCGGATCGAGCCGACGCCGCCCGAACCGCCGGCAACGAAGCCGCCGAGCGAAGCCATGCGATAGGTCGAGGGGTGGAAGCGCAACTCGCCGTTGACGGCATGGATCGCCGCCTCGTCGATCTTCTCCATCACCGCGCCGGCCTCGGCCCGCACCCGGTCATGGCTGATCGACAGGATGCGATCGAGGTTCATTAGGTTGAGCATGGCGCCGCCCGAGAGCGGCATGGCCTGGCCGTAATTGCCGGTGCCGGCGCCGCGCGGCGTGATCGGTACCTCGAAGCGGAAGGCCTCGCGCAGGACGGTGATCACCTCGTCCTGGGTGCGCGGCGACACCACGATCTGGGCGGTGACGTCCTCGAGCTGCTGCTTGAGGCGCGGCGAGTACCAGTAGTGATCCCGGCTCTTCTGCTGCACGATGCGGGGATTGTCTTCGACCGGGATGTCGCCGAGGGCGGCGCGGAAGCCGGTAATGTCCATGGTCTACTCCATCAAATCGTCGAGTTCGCGATAGTCCGGCAGCGTCTGGTCGATCGCCCGGCCGGCCCGCAGGACAATGCGGTCGGACTGCGGGCGGGCATTGAGTTCGGTCCAGTCCCGGGCGCGGCACAGGATCAGATCGGCGGCAGCACCTTCGGCGATCACGCCGCGATAGGCAAAGCCGCCATGCGTCGCGGGCGCCGAGGTGATGGCGCGCAACCAGTCCCAGGCCTGCTCCTGCGGGTGGTCGAAGTGGAGGATGCGCGCACCCTCGCGGAACACCTCGATGCCGTCGAGGTCGCCATAGGCGTAGAAGGGGTCGCGGGTGTTGTCCGAGGCGATGGCGACGGTCGCGCCGGCGGCCTTGAACTCGTTGAGGAGCGTGACGCCGCGCCGGATCGGCGTGCGGACCGCGCCGCCGCGGCTCTCGCGATCCTGCAGATAGAGATTGCACATCGGCAGCGAGACGATGGCGATGCCGGCCTCGACCACCTTGTCGATGGTGCGGCGCACGGCACGCTCGTCCTGGACGGTCAGCACGCAGCAGTGACCCGCCATGACCTTGCCGGCAAAGCCGGTCTCGAGCACCGCCTCGGCAAGGTGGAGGAGGGCGTTCGCCGCCGGGTCGCCGGTCTCGTCGGTGTGCAGGTCGAGGTCGAGGCCGAGCTCGCCGGCCTTGTCGACCACGGCCAGCATGGCCTCCTTCGAGCGCTCGTAGACGGCCACGGAGCCGCCGAGCAGGCCGCCCGAGGATTTCACCTGGCGGGCCACAGCGTCGAGTTCGCCCGGCGTCACCAGCGTGTCGGGCCCGACGATCGAGACGGCCTGCAGTTCGATCCGTCCGGCCCAGCGCGCGCGCATGGTCTCGAACAGCGCCCAGCTGATCTCGTGCTGCGGCGGGGCGGAATCGAGGTGCGTCCGGATCGCGGCGGTGCCGTGCGCATAGGCGCAGCGCAGGGCGAAGTCGAAGCGGCGCTCGACATCCCCGGCCGCCCAGCGACGCTCGCGGTCGGACTGCACGGCGAGCAGCGCACCCAGCCACGTCCCGTCCGGGTTGGCCTTGCGCGGCCAGATATGCCCCTTGTCGAGATGGGTGTGGATATCGACGAGGCACGGGAGCACGAGGCCCTTGTCGAGATCGTGCGACGGGCCGTCGACGGGCGCCGACCCGGCCGGGCGGATCGAGGCGATGCGGCCACCTGCGACGACGATGTCGAGGGTCTCGACAGAGCCGTCGCCGACCCTGCCGAGCGCCGCCGCCGGGACGCGGGCATTGCGCAGCGTGACACTGCCGGTGGAAAGGGCGGGGCTCGAGGGCATCAGCGGCTCGGCAGTCGGTTTGGGACGTCGTCGACCATCAGTTTTCCCGCTTGACCGCGCTCTCGTGCCAGCGATGCAGCGTCAGCCAGGCGATGAAGGAGGTCAGCCCGAAAATGGCGATGCCGGTGCCGGTCAGGAGGATCAGCGCCGCGAACAACCGCGGAATGTTGAGCCGGTACTGCGACTCGAGCAGCCGGAAGGCGAGGCCCGAGCCCTCGCCCGCCGAACCGGCGGCAAACTCGGCAACCACCGCCGCGATCAGCGCCAGCCCGCCACCGATCCTGAGGCCGGCCATGAAGTAGGGCATCGCCGCGGGAATCTTGAGGTAGATGAGGGTCTGCCAGCGCGAGGCGCCGTAGAGATCGTAGAGGTTGAGCAGGTTGTGATCGACGCTCTTCAGCCCCGCCACCATGTTGGACAGGATCGGGAAGAAGGCGACGAGGAACGAGCAGATCAGCAGCGCCGTCTGCGTATCCGGCGCATAGATCAGCAAAAGCGGCGCGATGGCGATGATCGGCGTGACCTGCAGGATCACCGCATAGGGAAACAGCGCCAGTTCGATCCACTTGCTCTGCACCAGCAGGATCGCCATGGCGACGCCGCCGACCAGCGCCAGCGCCAGCGCCGTGAAGGTGATCTTCAGCGTCACCCACAGCGCCGGCAGCAGCGTCGGCCAGTCGTTGAGCAGCGAATTGGCGACGTCGGCCGGGGTGGGAAGGATGTATTTCGGGATGCCGTTGATCACCACGGTGAGGTGCCAGGCCACGACGCCGAGGACCAGCATGCCGACCGGCACGGCGATGCGCAGCAGCTTTTCGGCCGTCGAGGTGCGCGGCACGAGGATGGCGACGGCGCTGTCGGTGCCGGCTTCGTCGTCGTCGCGCGGGGCGGTATTGGCGATATCGCTCATCAGTGTCCGCCTCCGGCGTGAATGGCATCGTGCAGGCTGCGCGACACCTCGTGCGTCGCCACGCGATACGCCTCCGAGGTGCGGTAGTCGGCGGTGCGCTCGCCGTCATTGGCGAGCGGCAGATCGGCGAACACCTGGCCGGGACGCGCCTTCATCACCACGATGCGGTTGCTGAGATAGACGCTCTCGAACACCGAGTGCGTCACGAAGATCACGGTGACGCCCGACTGTCGCCACAGCCTCAGCACGTCATCGTTGAGCTTCTGCCGGGTGATCTCGTCGAGCGCGGCGAAAGGCTCGTCCATGAGCAACAGCTTGGGTTTGGTGACCAGCGCCCGGGCGATCGACACGCGCATCTTCATGCCGCCGGACAGTTCCCGCGGGTAGGCATTGGCGAAATCGGCGAGGCCCACCGAGCGCAGCGTCTCCATGATGCGTTCGCGCGCCGCCGACTTGCTGACCCCGGTGAGCCGCAGCGGCAGGTAGACATTGCCCAGCACGGTCTGCCAGGGCATCAGCGTCGGCTCCTGGAACACGAAGCCGACATCGCCCTCCGGCAGGCCCCTGGCGTTGATCCTGGACGAGGGCCAGTCGATCTTGCCCGAACTGGCCGCGCCCAGCCCGGCGATGATCCGCAGCGCCGTCGACTTGCCGCAGCCGGACGGGCCGAGCAGGCTCAGGAATTCGCCGCGTTCGACATCGAGCGACATGTCCTTGAGCGCCAGGGTGCCATTCGAGAACACCTTGGACACGCCGCGCATCGAAACGACGAGCCGCGTATTGGAGGCGGAACGTTCTGTCCGCGCCCCTGCAATTGTTACGTCAGTCAAATCCGGCCCCGCAAAAGTTGGAACGGCGCGGGCCGGTGCCCGCGCCGAATGATCCAGCTTACTTCACCAGGTCTTTGCCCAGACCCTGGCAGACATGCTCGGTGGTGTAGGCCTGCGTGACGTCGATGCCCTCCGGGAACAGCCCGACCGCCTTCATCTGCTCGTAGAAGCCGGTCCAGCGCTCGGCGGTCATGCAGCCGATGCCGTTCGCCTCGGCGTCGCCGGAGACGACGATCCCCAGTTCCTTCATCTTGGAAATGCCGAACGCGATCTGCTCGTCGGTCATTTCCGGATTGTCCTTCTTGATCAGCTCGTTGGCGGCCGCGTTGTCGCCATACAGGTAATTGTACCAGCCGATGATGGTGGCCTCGACGAAGCGCTTGGCGACATCCTTGTTGGCCTCGTACCAGGGCTTCATCACCTCGATCGTGGTCGAGTAGGGGGCAAAGCCGTTATCGGCGAGCAGGAATTCCTGCGGCTTGAAGCCGGCCTGCTTCTCGATCTCCAGCGGCTCGGAGGTCACGTAGCCCTGCTGGATGGCCATCTTGTCGGCGATGAACGGCGCCGGGTTGAAGGTGTAGGGCTCGTACTTCTCGTCCTTGAACTCCGGATAGGCCGACTTCATCCAGGAGAAGTAGGAGATGAAGCCATCCTTGGAGAGGATGTACTTGGAGGCGCCGGCGAGATCGGCGAAGCTCTTGAAGCCGGCATCGGGATGGGCCAGCAGCACCTGCGGGTCCTTCTGGAAGATCGAGGCCAGCGTCAGGGTCGGGATGCCCTCCTTGACGGCGTCGATCGCGGTGGTCATGCCGCCCATGTAGAAGTTGATCTGCCCGCCGATGAGCAGCGAGCGGTTGGCACCCTGCGGACCACCCTGGCGGATGGTGACGTCGAGGCCGTACTTGGCATAGGTGCCGTCGGCCACGGCCTGGTAGAAGCCGCCGTGTTCCGCCTGCGCCAGCCAGTTGGTGCCGTAGGTCACCTTGTCCTGCGCCACGCCTGCGGAAACGCTCAATGCCAGCGTTACCACGCCTGCGGCCAAGAGCTTGGTGAAGTTCATCATGGTAGTCTCCCTGTTGCGTCTGCCGGGACGTTGTCCCCCGTCCCGGTGATTAGGCAAACCATCGTGCCATCCGGCACACCGACCCATTCATTCCGCGCCATCTGCCAAAAGAAAAGCCCAAAAATGCATCATTCAGAAAGTTGCCCAAAAAAGGGGCACGGCCGGTCAAATTGGGGCTTTCCATCTCCCGCGTTTGGCGCTTAGCTGAGCATACACATACGGAGGCCCTGTGCATAAGCCACTTTCGCCGACCAGCATTCATCCGCCATTCGCCCCCTACAGCCACGCGATAGAGGTCAGTTCGCGGTCGCGCATCGTATTCTGCTCGGGCCAACTCGGGGTTGCTCCCGACGGCTCCGTGCCCGGCGACTGTGCCGGGCAGGCCCGGCTCTGCTTCGACAATATCGCCGCGATTCTCGCGGAAGCCGCCATGAGCCTCAAGGACGTGGTGCGGATCAACGCCTATGTGACCGGACGCGAACACCTGCAGCCCTACATGCAGGTGCGCAATGAACTGTTCACGGAACCCTATCCGGCCTCGACGCTGATGATCGTCGCCGGCTTCGCCCGCCCCGAATTCGTCGTCGAAATCGAAGTGGTCGCGGCAAGTCCGGGCTGACCGCCCGACTTCGTGCTCCGGCGGGCCCGGCACGAAGCCAGCCAACACCGGGCCCACGCCGCCACAACGGACATTCCCATGAGCTACCGCAAGATCTGGTGGACCGACTTCTCCGCCGCAGAATTCCACGACCTCGATCCGATGCGGACGATCGCCGTCTTCCCGGTTGCGGCGGTGGAGCAGCACGGACCGCACCTGCCCGTCGGCACCGACACCATCATCAACCAGGGCCATCTCGACCTGCTGGTCAGGCGGGCGCCGGCCGACCTCGACATCCGCATCCTGCCCGTCCAGGCGATCGGCAAGTCGAACGAGCACATCTGGCAGAAAGGGACGATCACCCACCTCGCCACCAACGCCATCGAGGCGTGGACGCAGATCGGGCTGGAAATCGCCCGCTCGGGGATCAGGAAGGTGGTGTTCGTCAACTCGCATGGCGGCAATGTCTCGATCCTCGACATCGTCGCGCGCGAATTGCGGGTGAAGGCGGGGATGCTGGCGGTCAAGACGGGGTGGGGCCAGTTCGCCCCCAAGGACCTCTACTCCGACATCGAGAATCGCTTCGGCATCCATGGCGGCGACGCCGAGACGTCGCTGCTCCTGCACTTCCGACCCGAGCTGGTGCACCTCGACAAGCTTGCCGACTTCCCCTCGGTGGCGCAACGCGACGAGCAGGCGTACAAGTACCTGAGGCCGACGGGACCGCTCTCCTACGCCTGGATCGCCAGCGACATCAATCCGGCCGGCGTTGCCGGAGAGGCCCACCTGGCGAC
>NZ_JAYRYM010000123.1:0-11560 GCF_041917035.1 Devosia sp.
CCTCGGCGGACGACCGGCGCGCCAATGCCCTGCACCTGACCGCCGAAGGCCGGGACTTCGTCGCCCGGGCCCGGGCCCTGCACGATGCCATGGAGGAGGAACTGGTGTCGCGCCTCGGCGGCCCGGGCGAGCGCGACCGGCTGCTGTCGCTGCTCGATCGGCTCACGACCTGAATACTGGCGCGCGCTTTTCGAGGAAGGCGCGCAGGCCCTCCTCGGCATCCGGTCCGGTCTGGCTGAGGGCCGCCGTGAGGCTCTCGGCATACAGGCCCGCCTCCGGCGGCATGGTGCCGATCTGCGCGATGGCCTGGATGACGAAGGCATTGATCGTCGGCGAGTTCCTGGCGATCCGCTCGGCGAGCTCGAACGCCTTGTCGAGCCCCGTTCCCTCGGGCACGAGATGGTGGGCCAGCCCGAGGCGCTCGCCCTCCTCGCCCGAATAGGTGCGTCCGGTCAGCATCATCTCGGTCAGCCGGTCCGGACCGATCAGCCGCGAGATGCGCACCGAGCCGCCGCCGCCCACGAAAATGCCGCGCAGCCCCTCCGGCATCTGGAAGCGCACGCTCGCTTCGGCCACCCGCACATGGCAGGCCGCGGCGCACTCGAGGCCGCCGCCCATCACCGCCCCCGAGAGCGCCGCGACCACCGGAATCGGCGAGTTCGCCAGCCCCGCCATCACCCGATGCCAGTTGCGCGAATGCGCCATCACCTCGAGCGGCCGGCGGTGAACATGCTGGGACAGATCGAGCCCCGAGGAGAAGTGTCCACCGGCGCCGCTGAGCACGATGGCCCGCGTGCCCCGCGGCACCGCGCCGAGGAAGCGGTCGAGCGCCGCCACCATGTCATCGTTGAGGGCGTTGCGCTTTTCCGGGCGATTGAACAGCAGGTGGACGATCGGCCCCCGCTCCGTCACGACCAGCGCGGTGGATTGTGTCATGGTCCTCGTCTCCCCAGCGGATTCACTGCCCGGCCTCGAGCCGCTGCCGCACCTCGTCCGGCAGCGGCGCCGAGCGGATGCCGCCCTCCGCCGTGCGCACCGTCCAGACCCGCTTCTCGTCGGCCTCGACCGCCGTCTCGCCAGCTTGAGTGAGCCGGTGCCGGATGCCGAAGCTCGAGCGGCCCAGTTCCGTGATCTGCGAGTGGATCTCGACGACATCGCCGAACCGGCAGGGGCGCGCGAACCGCGCGCCGGTATCGACCATCGGGATGCCGGCGCTGCCATAGCGCTGCAGCCAGTCGCGCTTGTGCATGCCGAGCGCCGCCGAGAGCAGCCCCGCACTGGCATTGTCGAAGAAGCGGAAATAGTTGGGGTAGTAGACGATGCCGGCCGGGTCGCAGTCGCCGAACTGGATTTCGAGCGTCGTGGTGCGCGCGAACATGCGGCCTCCTACCGTGCCGCCATGCGCAGGGCGCCGTCGAGGCGCACCACTTCGCCATTGAGGTAGTCGTTCTCGATCATGCCCAGCACCAGTGCGGCGAACTCGCCGGGCCGGCCGAGGCGCGGCGGGTTGGGAATCGTCGCGGCAAGACCCTGCTGCGCCTCCGCCGGCAGCTCGGCCAGAAGCGGGGTGAGGAACAGCCCGGGCGCGATGGCGAGGACGCGGATGCCGAAGCGGGCGAATTCCCGCGCCGCGGGCAGCGTCAGCGCGACGATGCCGCCCTTCGATGCCGCATAGGCGGCCTGGCCGACCTGCCCCTCGAACGCGGCGACCGATGCGGTGGAGATGATCACCCCGCGCTGGCCGTCCGCATCCGGCTCCGCCAGCGACATGGCGTACGCCGCAAGGCGCAGCATGTTGAAGCTGCCGACCAGGTTGACCCGGACCACCCGCTCGAAGGCGTCGAGCGGCATCGGCCCCTCGCGCCCGACGATGCGGGCCGCCGTGCCGATGCCGGCGCAGTTGACCAGCACCGCCGGCGGGCCGAGCGCCGCGACGGCCGCCGCGACGGCGCTCTCGGCGCTTCCGGCATCGGCGACATCGGTGGCGAAGAACCGGCCGCCGAGTTCGCGGGCGATGGCCTCGCCGGCGGCGGCATTGCGGTCGAAGATGGCCACGCGGGCCCCGCGCCCGCAAAGGGCCCGCGCGGTTTCGGCGCCGAGCCCGGAGGCGGCGCCGGTGACGAACGCGGTTCGGCCCGAGATGATCATCGCCCGGCCTCCGTGTTCTCGATGAGCAGCGCGATGCCCTGGCCGCCGCCGATGCAGGCCGAAGCGACGCCGTAGCGCGTGCCGGACCGCCGCAGTTCGAGCGCCAGCGTCAGCGCCAGGCGCAGGCCCGTCGCCCCCAGCGGATGGCCGATGGCGATGGCGCCGCCATTGACGTTCAGCCGGGCCTCGTCGAGCCCCAGTTCGTCCACGCAGGCCAGCGTCTGGGCGCCGAACGCCTCGTTGATCTCGATGCGGTCGATTTGCTCGAGCCGCATTCCCGCGGTCTCCAGCACGGCGCGGATCGCCGGTGCCGGGCCGATGCCCATGATATGGGGCGGCACGCCGACCGCGGCGCTGGCGCGAATGCGGGCCAGCGGGCGATGTCCGTTGGTCGCCGCGTAGCCCGCCGAGGCCACCAGCACCGCCGCCGCGCCATCGACGATGGCCGAGGAATTGCCGCCGGTCTGCACGCCTGCGAAGGCGGGGCGCAGTCCGGCGAGCACCTCGTAGGGGGAGGGGCGGATATGGCTGTCCGTACTCACCGCCTCGATACCGCGCGGCAGCCGGATGCCGCGGGCCTGCAGGCCCTCGACCTCGAAGGCCTCGCTGCGCACCGGGACGATCTCCTCGGCCAGCGTCCCGGCGTCGCGCGCCGCGAGCGCGCGGGCAAAGCTGCGCGCCGCGAACCGGTCCACCCGCTCGCGGCCGATGCCGTACTGCCGCGCCAGGTTCTCGGCGGTGTCGCCCATGTTGACGCAGGCGGCGGGGTCGTAGAGGGCCTCCCACAGGAAGTCCTTGAACTCCACCCGCCCCATGGCGAAGCCGTTGCGATGCGTATAGGCGGCGACCGGATTGCGGCTCATCGACTCGCAGCCTGCGGCCAGCGTCAGCTCCACCCGGCCGAGCGAGACGCTGTCGGCCGCCTGCGCGATGACTTCGAGCCCGGTGCCGCAGATGCGCTGCACGAGGTGCGCCGGCGCCTCGATCGGGGCGCCGGCATAGAGGCCGATATGGCGCGGCGTGACATAGGCATCGAACGAGGCCTGGGCCATCGATCCGGCAATGGTGTGACCGATATCGGCCGCCCGCACGCCGGTGCGCTCGATGGCGGCCCGCGCGGCCCGGATGCCGAGGTCGATCGGTGAGACCTCGGCGAGCGCGCCGCGATAGTCGACGAACGGTGTGCGGGCGCCGCCCAGCAGCCAGGCATCCTCGAAAGCGAGGCGAAGTCCGTGGCTCATGTCCGCTCCCCTGCGCGCGCCAGTACGAAGATGCCGGCCCCCGGCGGCTCGGCATAGAGGGCCGTCACCAGGTCCGGCCGGTGGCTGCGCACCGCCCGCTGGTTGATCGAGCCCTTGTCGGTGATTTCGCCCCGGTCGATATCGGGCGGCTCGGCGAGCAGCAGCGCCCGCGCCACATGGTTCGAACTGCCGGTCGCTTGCCGCGCCAGCGCGGCAAGGCTCTCCCCGAAGCGCTGCTGCACGGTGGCGTGGGAGATCACCGCGGCCGCGTCCGTGCCGGCCGGCAGCCCGGCCAGCCGGGCGCAGGCCTCGACATCGGGAAAGATCATCGCGCCGATGAAATTGTGGTCCAGCCCGGTCAGCACCACGTCGCGGATCAGCGGCGCGCAGGCCGAGATCACCGCCTTGCGCACGGCGGCGAAATTCACCCAGGTGCCGGTCGAGAGCTTGAAGTCCTCGGTGACCCGGCCGTCGAAGACGAAGCCCTTGCCGAGCTCGGCGGGATCGGCGTAGCGCACCGCATCGCCGATCCGGTAGAAGCCCTCCTCGTCGAAGGCTTCCGCCGTCCGCACGGGGTCCCGCCAGTAGCCGGGCGTGACGTTGGGGCCCTTGAGGCGCAGCTCCGTCTTGTCCTCGTTGCGCACCAGCTTGATGGTCATGCCGGCCGCCGGCAGCCCGATATGGCCGGCTTCCTCCACCGGCCAGGTGGTGGTGAAGGCGAAGGGCGCCGTCTCCGTTGAGCCGTAGCCGGTGATGATCAGCACCCTTTCCCCGGTTTCGGCGCGGGCCGCCCGGTCGAGCCCCTCGAACACGTGCTGCGACAGGCCCGCCCCCGCGTATTGCAGCAGCCGCAGCCGGGCGAACAGGTTGCGGCGCGCCTCCGGATGCGCGTCGAAGGCGGCGACGAGGAATTCGTAGGCCTTGGGCACATTGGTGAAGAAGTTGGGCTGCACCTGGCTCAGGTTCTCGAGCGTCCGCCCGAAGCGGGCCGGCGTCGGCTGCCCGTCGTCGATGTAGAATGTGCCGCCATTGTAGATGGCCATGCCGGTATTGTGGCTGCCCCCGGCCACATGGTTCCACGGCATCCAGTCGAGCAGCACCGGCGGCTCGTCGGCGACGAAGGCCAGCGCCTGGCGGATCATCTGCTGGTTGCACGCCATCATGCGGTTGGTGGTGATCACCCCCTTGGGCAGGCCGGTGGAGCCCGAGGTGAACAGCACCTTGGCCACCGTGTCGGCGGTGATCGCCGCATGCGCCGCAGCGACCGCCGGGGTGACCGGGGTGGCGAGCAGCTCGGCGAAGCTCCGGGTCGGCCGGCCGTCGGGCGGGTCTGTGCGCACCACGAGGGGGATGTCGGCCGCAAAGGCGGCGGCGATCGCCGGGGCGAAGCGCTTGCCCTCGCTGGCGTAGAGCAGCCCCGGCGTCAGCAGCCCGGCAATGTGCCTCAGCTTGCCGTGGTCGGTCGAGAGCAGCGAATAGGCCGGCGAGATCGGTGCATAGGGGATGCCCACCCAGATCGCCGCGAGCCCGAGCAGCAGGTGCTCGATCTCGTTGCCGGAGAGGATGACCAGCGGTCGCTCCGGCGACAGCCCGGCATCGAGAAGCGCCTGCGCCAGCGGCGGCAGGCGGTCCAGCACCTGGGCGAAGCTCAGCTTCCGCCAGCCGGCACCCTCGCGGTCGGCGATCAGCACCGCGTCGGGCGTGGCTTTCGCCCAGGCCTCGAGGGCGTCGACGATCGAGCGGGGGTAGGACCCCAGCGGCTCCACCGACCGGACGATGGTCGTCCCGTCGGTCCGGTGCTCGGCGTCCGCGGCCATGCTCCCCAGCCGCACCGGGCGGATGGGGACGCCTTCGACGTTCATGAGATCCTCCCTCACGCCAGATAGTTATGTCGGATAACAAAAAGCGGCGCAAGGGGAGCGGCCGGCGCCTCCGGCCGGTGCGCTCAGCCGACCACCAGCGCCAGCGCCGTCACGCGGCCGATCAGGCTGCGATCCTCGTCCAGCACATGCTCGAGGTTGTGCCGGGCGAGGCGCGCGTGCTCCCGCGCCAGGCTCTCGGCGCGGGCGCCTTCGCGCTGCTCGATGGCTTTGACCATGGCCCTGTGCTGCGCCTGGGCCCCGTAGAGCGAACGCCGGATGGCCGGGACGTCGGCCTGCTTGTCGAGGAAAGCGCTGGGCGAGGCGAAGGGCAGGCGGGTCACCCGCTCGATCTCGCGTCGCACGACGGCGCTGCCGAGGGCCCACAGCTGCTCGTGGAAAGTGGCGTTGAGCTCGACATAGCGATCGAAATCCATGTCCGCGACATCGCCGCCCAGGCTGCTGTCGAGCGCCTCGAGCAGGCGGCGCAACGCGCCGAGCCGCCCGGCGGCGACGCCGCGCTCGGCCGCAAGGCGCACTGCGGTTCCCTCCAGCACGCCGCGCAGCTCGATGGCGTCGACGACATCCTCGCGGCTGAAGCTGCGCAGGGCGTAGCCGCCCGACGGAATCGCCTCGATCAGCCCTTCCTGGGCGAGGCGCGCGAGGGCCGCCCGCAGCGGCGTGCGTGAAAGGCCCAGGCGGCCCGCCAGCGCCACCTCGGACAGCCGTGCGCCGGCCCGCAACTCGCCCGACACGATCAGCTCGCGAAGCCCCATGAGGGCGCGCTGCGACTGGATTGCACGACCCCCGCCGTCCATCCGGACTCCCAAGTGAACCGACTCCCACCGCAGGATGTATACAGCACCTACGCCCCGGGCGCCACAACCCATCGATTTGGCGCCGACAGGCACTGAATGTATACAGATTTGCCGGAAGGCTATTGCCACCACGCTGCGATCCGGCCATCACTTGGCCTTCCGTCGAGGAGGACAACGCATGGCTGCCACCCTGTCGAAACCCCCATATCGCGCCGACATCGTCGGCAGCTTCCTGCGCCCGGACACGATCAAGGCGGCCCGCAAGGCGCGATTCGAGGACAAGCGCCTGTCGGCCGAGGACCTCAAGCAGATCGAGGACGAGGCCATCCTCGAGGTGATCCGCATGCAGGAGCAGGCCGGCCTCAAGGCGGTGACCGACGGCGAGTTCCGCCGGGCCTGGTGGCACTTCGACTTCATGGGTATGCTCGACGGGCTGGACATCGTGCAGCGCGAGGGCGGCGGCATCCAGTTCCATGGCGTCGCCACCCGCGCCGACGTGCCGGTGATCACCGGTCCGCTGAGCTTTCCGCCCGACCACCCGATGCTCGAGCACTTCAGGTTCGTCGCGGCGCATACGAAGGTGACTCCGAAGATCTCGATCCCCGGCCCGAGCGCCATCCACTTCCGCATCGCCGAGAGCGACATCGCGGTGCCCGAGTACAAGCACGATGCCGAGGCCTATTTCGAGGCCATCACCCAGACCTACAAGGCAGCGGTCGCGGCCTTCTACGCCGCCGGCTGCCGCTACCTGCAGATGGACGACATCTTCTTCGCCTACCTGTGCGATCCCAAGATCCGCGAGCAGCGCCGGGCGCGCGGCGAGGACCCGGACTGGCTGATCGGGCGCTATGCCAGGATGATGCACGACGCCATCGTCGATCGCCCCGACGACATGCTGATCGGCATGCACATGTGCCGGGGCAACTTCAAGTCGACCTGGGTCGCCGAGGGCGCCTACGATCCGGCCGCGGACGCGGTGTTCAACCAGACCGACGTCGACATCTACTTCATGGAATACGACACGGACCGCGCCGGCGGGCTGGAGCCGCTGCGCCTGCTCCCCAAAGGCCACAAGCGGGTGCTGCCCGGCTTCATCACCACCAAGACGGCAGAACTCGAGGACATCGACGACCTCAGGCGCAAGTTCGAGGCGGCCTCGAAGTTCGTCTCCCTCGACCAGCTGGGCATCGCGCCGCAATGCGGCTTCGCCTCGACCGAGGAAGGCAACGCCATCACCATGGACGACCAGCGTCGCAAGCTCGACCTGGTGGTGAAGACGGCGGAGACCATCTGGGGCGGCGTCTAGGCAGCACCAGCCCCCCTCGCACTGCCGATGCACGGGACGCCGGTAGGGAACGCCCGGGCATCCGGGCCTCGTCGTCGGAGCACGTTGCGAGCAGCAGGGGCGCGGGGCCGGAGGTGGCCGCCCGGCCGCCTCGCGGGTCGCGCACAAGCGGCTTGACGGCACGGCAGGCGTCTCATAGCCTTTTTAGAAATACTAAAAGGCAGGGCCTCCCATGGAGAAACCCCTCGGGCCGGACGACGTCCGGCAGGACCAGACCATCCTGGGGGAACGCCTGCGGGAGCGGCGTCAGGCGCTCGGGCTGACCCTCAAGCAGGTGGCCGACGGCGCCAGCCTGTCGGTCGGGTTCATTTCGCAGATCGAGCGCGGCATCACCACGCCGTCCCTGTCGTCGCTGGTCAACGTCTCGCGCGTGCTGGGTCAGCAGGTTTCCTCGTTCCTCTCGCTGCCGGCCGGCACCGCTTCGCTGACCCGGCTCGACCAGCGCCCGCACTATGCCGTGGGCTCGAGCGCGCTGGTCTACGAGCGCATCTCCGCCGCCTTTCCCGGCTATCAGCTGACCACCGTCATCATCCACCAGCCGCCCGGCTACCGGTCGGAACTCATCGCGCATGATGGCGAGGAGCTGTTCTACATGCTCTCCGGCGCCATGACCGTCGAGGTCGAGGGCGAGGTCTTCGTGCTCGAGGCGGGCGACTCGCTGCACTTCTCCTCGCAGAAGGTGCACACCACCTGGAACCACACCGACGCCGAGGCGGTGCTGCTGCACACCTGCACCATGGACGTGTTCGGCGATCGCGAGGGGCGGCAGGACGTCGCGACGCCCCTGGCCGCCCAGCCGGCGCGGACAACGACCAGGGCGGCGGATGCCGCCCCGTCCCGCCGCCGCCCGCCCGCCTCCCATCACCAGACCCATGCTCCCGAGGAAACCACAGATGGCTGACACCACGATACGCGTCGCGACCGACGTGGGTGGCACCTTTACCGATCTCGTCTGCTTCGAGACCGATCTCGCCACCGGCGCGTCGCGCGTCGTCACCGCCAAGGCCGACACCACGCCCCCCAATTTCGAGCAGGGCGTGCTCAACGTGCTGAAGAAGGGCGGGGTCGATCCCGCCACCGTCGATTTCCTCGCCCACGGCACCACCGTCGTCATCAACGCCCTCACCGAGCGCAAGGGCGTCAGGGTGGGGCTGATCACCACCGAGGGCTTCCGCGACAGCCTCGAGATCGCCCGCGGCAACCGGCCGGACTTCTTCAATCTCCACTACGAGAAGCCGGCGCCCTTCGTGCCCCGCTACCTGCGGCGCGAACTGCCCGGCCGCGTCACCTACAGGGGCCGGGAACTGCGCCCGCTCGACCTCTCGGGTCTGCCCGCCATCCTCGACGATTTCCGCGCCGAAGGCGTCGAGGCCATCGCCATCTGCTTCCTCCACTCCTACGCCAATCCCAGCCACGAACAGGCCGCCGTCGAGGCGGTGCGCCGGCTCTGGCCGGAGGTCTCGGTGGTGTCCTCGCACCAGATCACCCGCGAGTGGCGCGAGTACGAGCGCGCCTCGACCGCCGTGCTTTCGGCCTATGTGCAGCCCACGGCGGAGCGCTACCTGTCGCGCCTCGCCGCCGGGCTGGCCGAGCAGGGCTTCCGCCACAGCCCCTACATCATGCAGTCCAACTGCGGCGTCGACACGCTCGAGTCCGTCTCGCGCATCCCCATCACCATGGTCGAATCCGGTCCCGCCTCGGGTTTCTGGGGGGCCGCCGAACTCGGCAAGCTGATCGGCGAGCCCAATGTGCTCGCCCTCGATATCGGCGGCACCACCGCCAAGTGCTCGCTGATCGAGAACGGCGAGGTCAAGATCAAGACCGACTACTGGATCGAGCGCGATCGCACCTCCTCGGGATACCCGATCATGGTGCCGGTGGTCGACCTCGTCGAGATCGGCAATGGCGGCGGTTCCATCGCCTGGGTGGACGATTACGGCAAGCTGCATGTCGGGCCGCGCTCGGCCGGCGCCGTTCCGGGTCCCGCCGCCTATGGCCGCGGCGGCACCAATGCCACCACCACCGACGCCAACCTCTGGCTGGGGCGGATCAACCGCGACTATTTCTGCGGCGGCGAGGTGATCGCCGACATGCAGTCGACCGAGGCCGCCCTCGGCGCCGTGGCGAACCGGCTGGGCGTCAGCGTCGACGAGGCGGCGCGCGGCATCGTCCGCATCGCCAACAACAACATGGTCAATGCGCTGAAGCTCGTCTCGCTCAATCGCGGGCACGATCCGCGCGATTTCACCCTCGTCGTGTTCGGCGGCGGCGGTGCCATGCACGGCATGGCGCTGGCGGCCGAACTGGGCGTCAGGAAGGTCGTGGTGCCGGCCGGCGCCTCGGTGTTCTCGGCCTGGGGCATGATGATGTCCGACCTCAGGCGCGACTACTTCGTCACCCGCCTCGCCGACCTGAAGCCGGGCTCGGCCGACGCCATCGAGGCGCTGTTCGCCGAGACCGAGGCGCGCGCCACCGCCCAGTTCTCCGCCGAGGGGGTCGAACCCGCGCGGGTGAAGTTCGATCGCTACGGCAAGTTCCGCTATCAGAACCAGGAGCACACCACCGAGGTGCTGATTGCGCCCGGCCCGATCACCGATGCCCGCCTCGCCGAGATCGAGACGGCCTTCCACACCACCTACGAGCGCGAATACACCTATCGTCTCGCGGCGCCCGTCGAGATGGTCGGCATCCACCTCGTCGCCTCCGCCGAGGTCGGCAAGCTGACCATGCAGAAGTGCGAGGGCTCCGGCGCCGCGGCCGACACCGCGCTCAAGGGACATCGCGATGTCGACTATGCGCTCGAGGGCGTGCACCGCGCCGCCATCTACGACGGCACCCGGCTCGAGCCCGGCATGCACTTCGTCGGCCCCGCCATCATCGAGGATCCCGGCACCACGGTGGTGATCCACCCCGGCCAGCGCGTTTCGATCGACGGCTACGGCAATACCCACATCGAGCTCAACTGAGGAGACGGCGATGAGCTACTCGGCAAACGACCCGATCACCCTCGAGATCATCCAGAATTCGCTGCAGGCGGCGGCCGACGAGATGTTCGCCGTCATGCGCAAGACGGCGATGAGTTCGATCATCTACGAAGTGCTCGACATGGGCACCGGCATCACCGACGCCAAGGGCGCGCTCGCCTCCTCGGGCGCCGGCATCCCGGCCTTCGTCGGCATGCTCGACAAGGCGGTCAAGGTGATCGTCGCCAAGTTCGACAAGCCCGGCGACATCGAGCCGGGCGATGTCTTTGCCACCAACGACCCCTATTACGGCGGCGTCACCCACCTCAGCGACATCGTCGTGGCCATGCCGGTCTTCGTCGGCGACAGGATCATCGCCTGGACCGCCAACATCGCCCACAACTCCGACGTGGGCGGCATGGCCCCCGGCTCGCTGAGCGGCAATGCCACCGAGATCTTCCAGGAGGGCCTGCGCCTGCCGGCCATCAAGATCATCGCGCGCGGCGAGCCGATCCGCTCGGTCATGGAGATCATCAAGGTCAACTCGCGCATGCCCGACGTGCTCGAGGGCGACGTCTGGGCCGCCATCGCCTCGGTCCGCATCGGCGGCCGGCGGCTGGTCGAACTGGCCGAGAAGTACGGCGTCGAGACCTTCGAGACCGCCATGGCGTCCTTCCTCGATTTCGGCGAGGAGGTGACGCGCCGCGCCCTCGCGAACCTGCCCAAGGGCACCTTCGAACTGACCGAGGAGCAGGACGACGGCCAGTTCTTCAACGTCAAGGTCACCATCTCGGACGAGGCCTTCGTCGTCGACCTGCGCGACAATCCGGACCAGGCCCGCAATCCGGTCAACACCAGCCGCGACGGCGTGATGGTCGCCGCCCAGCTGATCGTCAAATCGCTGACCGATCCCTATTCGGCGGCCAACGAGGGCTCGTTCCGGCCGATCCGGCTGCTGACCCGACCCGGCTCGGTCTTCGAGGCCACCGAGCCGGCGCCGATCGGCTTCTACTACGAGGTCTTGCTGCGCGTGTACGACCTGATCTGGCGCTGCCTCGCCCCGCACATGCCGGATCGGCTGGCGGCGGGACACTTCGCCTCGGTCTGCGGCACCTTCATCGGCGGCGTCCATCCCGATACCGGCCGGCAGTACACCATCATCGAGCCGCAGATCGGCGGCTGGGGC
>NZ_JAYRYM010000124.1:0-11537 GCF_041917035.1 Devosia sp.
CGGCTCGACAATCTCGAGGACCCGTTCAAGCTGTATCGCTGCCATACCATCATGAACTGCGCCAAGGTCTGCCCCAAGGGGCTGAACCCGGCCAAGGCGATCGCCGAGATCAAGCAGATGATGGTGAAGCGGGAGTTCGCCTGATCGCCAGCTTTCCGACCATCGCCGATGTCGAGGACCCCTCGGTGGCGCGGGTGCTGATCGCCGCGCTCAAGGCACATGGCTTTCATCCGCGCGAGGGCGGCGACAGCGGACTGCCGGGCCTGCCGGGGGTCTACGGCCCGAAGGGCATCCCGATCGAGGTGCCCGAGGACGAGGCGGACGACGCCCGGCTGCTGGCCGGGGCGCTGCTCAGGGACATGCTGGCCCGGTAGGGCACGGTGGCCGTTCGCGGGCGGTTTCGGACCGCGAGCCCGCCGCGGCACCCTAAACCTGCCACATTGGTCGCGGCATAGGGGACGGGCGGGTGGACCCGGTTGAACCGGAGGCAAGCTTCGGGTATGTCGCCGCGTCACACTTTGTTAACGATCAGGCCGGGGGGCCGAGGGCGGATGATGAGTTCGAGACGCGCCAGCGTTGCCATTGCGATGATTGGTGTCGTTGCCGTGGCGCTCGGCGGTTGCGCATCGAGCGGAATCCGGACCAGCAATATCGCCACCGAGTCCATCACCCCGATCCAGAACACGCCGGTCGCCAGCTCGAACCTGCCCGCCATCGGGCAGGACGGGCAGGTGCAGACGGCCGATATCGGCACGCCCGGCCAGCCGACCGACCTCGAGCAGCCGGCGGCGCTCGATCCGGCGCTGCCGCCGGCGGTGGACCAGTTCGGGCAGCCGGTGCAGGTGGCGAGCACCGACGACTCCTTCGTCACCCTCGATGCGGTCGGCGCCGTGCCGAACACGCCGGGGCGCGACCTCTCCGGCGGGCTGACCATCGAGAAGCTGCTGGGCGGCTGGACGATCGTGTCGGGCGCCGAGCAGTGCAAGCTGAACCTGACCTATACGGCCAAGACCGGCACCTCGCGCTACCGTGCCTCGACGCCGGGCTGCGGGCTGGCCGGGCTCAAGGTGGTGGCCAGCTGGCAGCTGGTCGGCACGCAGGTGCAGCTGTTCGACGAAGCGGGCGACATCATCGCCTCGCTGATCCTGAGCGGCAACCGCTTCATCGGCACCCTGGCCGGCGGCCAGGGCATTTCGATGGTCGGCTGAGCCGCGTGGCACGCGGGCGCGGGCACCCGGTCGGCGAGGCCCTCGCGGCGCTGGTGGCGTCGGGGACCCTGCAGAGCGATCCGCTGCAGACGGCCGCGGCGGCGGTGCTCGACCGCGTGGCGCGCGAGGTGCAGTCGGCCGAGGCGGCGCGAGGCCTGCTCGCCGGGCTGCGGCGCGGCCGGCCGGCGGTGCGCGGCGCTTACCTCGTCGGGCAGGTCGGGCGCGGCAAGACCATGCTGATGGACCTGTTCTTCGGCACGGTGGCGATCGCCGGCAAGCGGCGCGTGCATTTCCACGAGTTCATGGACGAGATGCACGAGGCGATTGCCGCGTTCCGGCGCTCGGCGCAGGGCAGGGCGGCCAATGCCGATCCGGTCGCCGCGGTGGTGGCGCCGCTGCTCAAGGACCTCAGGCTGCTCTGCCTCGACGAGTTCCAGGTGCAGGACATCACCAATGCCATGCTGCTCGGCCGGCTGTTCGAGAAGCTGTTCGCCGGCGGCGTGAGCATCGTTGCGACCTCCAACACCGTGCCGGACCGGCTCTACGAGCACGGGCTCAACCGCGACCTGGTGCTGCCCTTCATCGCCGAGCTGAAGGCGCGCTGCGAGATCGTCGCACTGGACGGGCCGACGGACTATCGCCGGCTGAAGTTCGAGGGCGAGGCGGTCTATCATTTCGGCAGCGGGGCCGGGGTGGATGCCGAGATGGACCGGCTTTGGCTGCGGCTGACCGGCGGCGTGCCGGGCCATCCCGAACAGGTGCACTCGCTGGGACGGGTCATTGCCGTGCCGCAGGCGGCAATGGGGGCGGCGCGCTTCGCGTTCGCCGAACTGTGCGAGCGGCCGCTCGGGGCGCGCGACTACCTGAGGCTCAGCCATGCCTACGATGCGCTGATGCTCGACCACGTGCCGCAGTTCGACCGACTGAGGACGGATGCCGCCAAGCGCTTCATCCTGCTGGTCGACACGCTGTACGACCGCGGCGTCAAGCTGGCAGCGAGCTTTGCGGCGCCGCTCGACGAACTGGGCCGCGACGACAGGACGAAGGCCGAGTTCGCCCGTTGCGTGTCGCGGCTGATCGAGATGCAGTCGGCGGAGTATCTCGCCGCGCCGCACAAGGGCGAGGCCCGGGCGGCAGGAAGCTAGTCGGGTAGTCGTTCCAGCGGATCGGCCACGGCAACGCCGAGCGTGCCGAAATGCCTTACGTTGCGAGTTAGCACGATGAGATCGTGGACCCTTGCGGTCGCCGCAATCAACACGTCCAGAAAGCCCGGATGCATGCCGCTGCCAAAGGCCTCGTCGGACATCCTCCCGCCGACCTTTGCCACCGCTTCGTCCACCGGCAACTGACGTTCGCCGAACTGGGCCGCGAGATCGTCCCGCCACCTCGTGAAGCGGTCTGCCCGCTGATGCTGTTCGGCTCGGGCGAGTCTGGCGATTCCCTGAGTGATCTCGAATATCGTGATGCTGGAGAGAAACAACCGTTCGTTCTGCTGGCGCACCCAAGCCACAAGGTCGTCCGACGCCTCTCGCCGGCCGGGGCCGAAGATGGATACTACGGACGTATCGAGGAGGAAGCGGTGGTTCACAGGTCGATCTCACGAGGCGGCGTGTGGTCGCGTTCCAGATCCAGCCCCCCGGGATACTCCAGCAAGACGTCGACAACGCTGCGTCTCGGCGCCTCGGAATGCAGCTTGCGGCCCTCCTCGATCGAGACGATCATCACCACCGGGGTGCCGTGCCTGGTGATGGTCACCGGCTCCCCCCCGACAACGGTCTCCACCACCTCGGACAGCTTGGCCTTGGCCTCGCGCAACTGCATCCGCTTCATCTCGGTCCTCCGATGGTGACTACATGTAGTCACATGTAGTTCGGTGGGTCTGCCGGGTCAACGCGGTCACCATCCTGTGCCGGAACCAAAGGCTGACTTGCCCCCGTCACCCGACAGGGTTAATAGGGGCGCGCAATTTCCAGCATTGGTGAAACGGGGGTTCGTGGATGGCGCGCAAGAAGATCGCTCTGATCGGTGCGGGGCAGATTGGCGGCACTTTGGCGCTCTTGGCGGCGACCAAGGAACTGGGCGACGTGATCCTGTTCGACGTGGTCGACGGCGTGCCGCAGGGCAAGGCGCTCGACCTCAGCCAGTCGGGCCCGGTCGAGGGCTTCAACGCCAGCCTCAAGGGTACGTCCGAGTACAAGGACATCGCCGGCGCCGACGTGGTGATCGTCACGGCCGGCGTGCCGCGCAAGCCGGGCATGAGCCGCGACGACCTGCTCGAGATCAACCTCAAGGTGATGGAGCAGGTGGGCGCCGGCATCGCCAAGTATGCCCCCGAGGCCTTCGTCATCTGCATCACCAACCCGCTCGATGCCATGGTCTGGGCCCTGCAGAAGTTCTCGGGCCTGCCGACCGGCCGCGTCGTCGGCATGGCGGGCGTGCTCGACTCGGCGCGCTTCCGCTTCTTCATCGCCGAGGAGCTGAAGGTCTCGGTCGAGGACGTGACGGCGTTCGTCCTCGGCGGGCATGGCGACACCATGGTGCCGCTCGCCCGCTATTCGACGGTGGCCGGCATTCCGCTGCCCGACCTCGTCAAGATGGGCTGGCTCAGCAAGGAGAAGCTCGAGCAGATCATCCAGCGCACCCGCGACGGCGGCGCCGAGATCGTCGGGCTGCTGAAGACCGGCTCGGCCTTCTATGCCCCTGCCGCTTCGGCGATCGAGATGGCCGAAAGCTTTCTCAAGGACAAAAAGCGCATCCTGCCCTGCGCCGCCTATCTCAAGGGCGAGTACGGGGTGAAGGGGACCTATGTCGGCGTGCCGGTGGTGCTGGGCGCGGGCGGTGTCGAGAAGATCGTCGAGATCTCGCTCTCGGGCAGCGAGCAGAAGGCCTTCGACAAGTCGGTTGCCGCCGTCGGCGGGCTGGTCGAGGCCTGCAAGAAGATCGCGCCGAAGCTGGCGTAAGGCCTCACGCCCTTGTGCCTCGACAGGCTCGGCACGGGGGTGACTGGGATAGTTGGACAGACTGAACACATACGCCGGTGTCATTCCCGCGAAAGCGGGAATCCCGGTTTCAGGGACGTGCCGCACCACCGCAACAGGGATTCCCGCTTTCGCGGGAATGACCTGGTGGGAGGTTGACAGTCCGGGCTCGATCGCAAGGCGGTAGGCAGACATGAACATCCACGAACATCAGGCCAAGGCGCTGCTCGCAACCTATGGCCTGCCGGTGGCCCGGGGCGTCGCCATCTTCTCGGCGGACGAGGCGGAGGCGGCGGCCAAGGCGCTGCCGGGCCCGCTCTACGTGGTGAAGAGCCAGATTCATGCCGGCGGACGCGGCAAGGGCAAGTTCAGGGAATTGCCGCCCGACGCCAAGGGCGGGGTGCGGCTGGCCCGTTCGGTGGCCGATGTGGTGGCGAACGCGCGCGAGATGCTGGGCAACACGCTGGTCACCAAGCAGACCGGGCCGGCCGGCAAGCAGGTCAACCGCCTCTATATCGAGGATGGCGCCGATATCGCGCGCGAGCTCTACTGCTCGCTGCTGGTCGACCGCGCGACCGGCCGGGTCAGCTTCGTCGTCTCCACCGAGGGCGGCATGGACATCGAGACGGTGGCCCATGACACGCCGGAAAAGATCGTCACCGTGGCGATCGACCCGACGAGCGGGGTCACCGCCGCCGATGTCGGGGCCATCGTCGGCGCGCTGCAGCTCGAGGGTGCCGCCGCCGGCGATGCCGGGACGGTGTTTCCGGCGCTCTACAAGGCCTTCACCGAAAAGGACATGAGCCTGCTCGAGGTCAACCCGCTGATCGTCTTGCGCGACGGCCACCTGCGGGTGCTCGATGCGAAGGTGAGCTTCGACAACAATGCCGGCTTCCGGCACGAGGAGCTGAAGCCGCTGCGCGACCTCACCGAAGAGGACGACAAGGAGATCGAGGCCTCCAAGTTCGATCTCGCCTATGTGGCGCTCGACGGCAATATCGGCTGCATGGTCAATGGCGCCGGGCTGGCCATGGCGACGATGGACATCATCAAGCTCTATGGCGCCGAGCCGGCCAATTTCCTCGATGTCGGCGGTGGCGCGAGCAAGGAGAAGGTGACGGCGGCGTTCAAGATCATCACCGCCGATCCGGCGGTGAAGGGTATCCTCGTCAACATCTTCGGCGGCATCATGCGCTGCGACATCATCGCCGAGGGGGTGATCGCGGCGGTACGGGAGGTCGGGCTGAAGGTGCCGCTGGTGGTCCGCCTCGAAGGCACCAATGTCAAGGAAGGCAAGGCCATCCTCAACTCGTCCGGCCTCGACGTGATCAGCGCCGACGATCTCGACGACGCGGCGCAGAAAGTGGTCGCGGCGGTCAAGGGGCGCGGCTGATGCGGACGGGTGCCGTCGCGGCGACGGCAGCCACTGCGCTGGTCCTCTGCGGTTCGCCGGCGCTGGCCGTGCCGGCCTATGACATCGCCTTCGTCTCCGAGTTCGCCGATGCCTGCGTGCCGGGCCGGCTGGGCTACCAGTCCACCCGGGATGCCGCCGTGGCCGCCGGCTGGGCGGAGGTCGAGCCGTCGGTCAATGCCGAGCTCGCCGCGATCATGGCGCGTTCCGAGACGGAAGCCACGGCCGATCCGGAGCTGCCCACCGTCTTCGCCTACACGACCTTCGCCAAGCCCATCGAGGGGCTGGATCACTATCTGGTGGTCAGCCGCTCCGAGATCACGGTCACCGAGGGCGAGGACCCCTGGGTGCTGATCGGCTGCTATCTGTACAACATGGACGCCAGCGCGCCGATCGACCCCGAGCCGGTGACCGCGCTGATCGGCAACCCGATCGCCCACAGCCAGATCGACATGCACATCACCAGCTATGTGTGGGGGCCGCCCTGTCCGATGCCGCGCACCGGCGACACCTACATGACCTTCATTCCCGAGGTGAGCCAGTACAGGGAGCAGGTCGGCATCTCCGGTCTGGTGCTGAAGTTTTCGACCTCCGAACCCGATCCCGGCGAAATCGTGCCGGATACGTATTGCTGATTCACCCCCGCCTCCAGAAGCGAGCCAAGCCTGATGTCCATTCTCGTCGACAAGAACACCAAGATCCTGGTGCAGGGGCTCACCGGTGAGTCCGGGACGCTGCATACCCAGTATGCGCTGGCCTATCATGGCACGCAGATGGTGGGCGGGGTGCATCCCAAGAAGGGCGGGCAGAACTGGCAGGGCAAGGTGCCCGGCGCCGGCGATGTCGAGCTGCCGATCTTCGCCTCGGTAGCGGAAGGCCGGGCGAAGACAGGGGCCACCGCCTCGGTGATCTATGTGCCGCCCGCCGGCGCCGCCGGCGCCATCCTCGAGGCGATCGAGGCCGGGATCGAGCTGATCGTCGCGATCACCGAGGGCGTGCCGGTGCTCGACATGGTCAAGGTCAAGGCGGCGCTCGACGGCTCGAAGTCGCGCCTGATCGGGCCGAACTGCCCGGGCGTGGTGACGGCGGGCGAGTGCAAGATCGGCATCATGCCCGGTAACATCTTCTCGAAGGGCTCGGTCGGCATTGTTTCGCGCTCCGGCACGCTTACCTATGAGGCAGTGTTCCAGACCACCAATGCCGGCCTCGGCCAGACCACGGCCGTGGGCATCGGCGGCGACCCGGTCAAGGGCACCGAGTTCATTGACGTGCTGGAGATGTTCCTCAAGGACGACGCGACCAAGTCGATCATCATGATCGGCGAGATCGGCGGTTCGGCCGAGGAGGACGCGGCGCAGTTCCTCATCGACGAGGCGCGGCGCGGCCGCAGCAAGCCGATGGCCGGGTTCATCGCCGGGCTGACGGCACCCAAGGGGCGCACCATGGGACATGCCGGCGCCGTCATTTCGGGTGGCAAGGGCGGCGCCGAGGACAAGATCGCGGCGATGGAGGCGGCAGGCATCCGCATGTCGCGCTCGCCGGCGCGCATCGGGCAGACGCTCGCCGAGGTCCTCAAGGGCTGAATGCCCGCCCGCGACGCCGTTGGGGCGCGTTACCGGCGCCTTAACGTCAGACAGATACTGTACGGGCAGTTTTCCGCCCGTACGCAGCCGGCCCGGCAAGGCAGTTCCGGGCACTTGAGAAGGATGGCGGGGCGACGAGCCTCGCATTGCTCGACATGACCCGACACGAAAAGAACGAACAGTTCTTGCTCTCTTCTTTCCTCTATGGCGGCAACGCCGACTACATCGAGGGGCTCTACGCCCGCTACAAGGCGGATCCGGGCTCGATCGACCCGACCTGGGCCGGCTATTTCAGCCGCCTCGAGGACAGCCCCGAGCAGGCCGAAAAGAATGCCGAGGGTCCGAGCTGGCAGCGGCGCGACTGGCCGCAGACGGCCAATGGCGAACTGGTCTCGGCGCTCGACGGTGACTGGGGCGAGATCCAGGTCAAGGTGCAGAAGGCACTGGTCGAGAAGGCCAGGGTGGAGGCCGCGCCGGCGCCGACCCCGGTCGACGTGCTGCAGGCGACGCGTGACTCGATCCGCGCCATCATGATGATCCGCGCCTACCGCATGCGCGGGCACCTGCATGCCGATCTCGATCCGCTGAAGCTCAAGCAGGACGATCCGGCGCCCGAGCTCGACCCGAGGAGCTACGGCTTCACCGAGGCGGATTACGGCCGCAGGATCTTCATCGACCACGTGCTCGGGCTCGATTACGCCACCATCCCGGAAATGCTGGCGATCCTCAAGCGCACCTACTGTTCGACGGTGGGCGTCGAGTTCATGCACATCTCCGATCCGGAAGCCAAGCAGTGGCTCCAGGAGCGCATCGAGGGGCCGGACAAGTCGATCAGCTTCACCCCGCAGGGCAAGAAGGCGATCCTCAACAAGCTGGTCGAGGCCGAGGGCTTCGAGAAGTTCCTCGACGTCAAGTTCACCGGCACCAAGCGCTTCGGGCTCGATGGCGGCGAGGCGCTGATCCCGGCGCTCGAGCAGATCATCAAGCGCGGCGGGGCGCTGGGGGTGAAGGACATCGTGCTCGGTATGGCGCATCGCGGCCGGCTCAACGTCCTGACCCAGGTGCTGGCCAAGCCGCACCGCGCCCTGTTCCACGAGTTCAAGGGCGGCGCCTTCTACCCCGAGGAGGTGGAGGGTTCGGGCGACGTCAAGTATCACCTGGGCGCCTCGGCCGACCGCGAGTTCGACGGCCATAGCGTGCACCTGAGCCTTACCGCCAACCCCAGCCATCTCGAGATCGTTGATCCGGTGGTGCTGGGCAAGGCGCGCGCCAAGCAGGACCAGCGCTCGGCGGTGGACGGTCGGTTCATCCCCGATACGCGGCAGACCGACCGCTCGGTGGCGCTGCCGCTGCTGATCCACGGCGATGCCGCCTTTGCCGGGCAGGGTGTGGTGGCCGAGTGCCTCGGCCTTTCCGGGCTCAAGGGCCACCGCACCGGCGGCTCGATCCACTTCGTCATCAACAACCAGATCGGCTTCACCACGGCGCCGATGTACTCGCGCTCCTCGCCCTATCCCACGGACGTGGCGAAGATGATCGAGGCGCCGGTGTTCCACGTCAACGGCGACGATCCCGAGGCGGTGGTCTATGCCACCAAGGTGGCGGTCGAGTACCGGCAGCGGTTCGGCCGCCCGGTGGTGATCGACATGTTCTGCTACCGCCGCTTCGGCCACAACGAGGGCGACGAGCCGAGCTTCACCCAGCCGCTGATGTACTCCAAGATCCGCAGCCACGAGACGACGCTGGACATCTACTCCAAGCGCCTCGTCGGCGAGGGCCTGCTCTCGGCCGAGGACGTCGAGAAGATGAAGGCCGACTGGCGGGCGCATCTGGAGGCCGAGTTCGAGGCCGGCCAGGATTTCCGGCCGAACAAGACCGACTGGCTCGACGGCGTGTGGAAGGACATGAAGCGCGCCGATATCGAGGGGCCGCGGCGCGGCGAGACCGGTGTCGAGATCGGCGAACTGGCACGGATCGGGCAGCAGCTGGCCCGCGTGCCGGCGGATTTCAACGTCCACAAGACGGTCAAGCGCTTCATGGACAACCGCCTCGCCGCCATCGAGGCCGGCGAGGGCATCGACTGGGCCACCGCGGAGGCGCTGGCCTTCGGCACGATGCTCGAAGAGGGCCACTCGGTGCGGCTGTCGGGGCAGGATTGCGAGCGTGGCACCTTCAGCCAGCGCCACTCGGTGCTGAACGACCAGGAGAAGGACGGGGCGACCTACACCCCGCTCAACAACATCTCGGCGAGCCAGGCGCGCTACGAGGTCATCAACTCGATGCTCTCGGAGGAGGCGGTGCTCGGCTTCGAGTACGGCTATTCGCTGGCCGAGCCGAACACGCTGACGCTGTGGGAAGCCCAGTTCGGCGACTTCGCCAATGGCGCGCAGGTGGTGGTCGACCAGTTCATCTCCTCGGGCGAGCGCAAGTGGTTCCGCATGAGCGGGCTGGTGATGCTGCTGCCGCACGGCTACGAGGGGCAGGGACCGGAGCATTCCTCGGCGCGGCTGGAGCGCTACCTGCAGCTGTGCGCCGAGGACAACATGCAGGTCGCCAACTGCACGACGCCGGCCAACTACTTCCACATCCTGCGCCGGCAGATGAAGCGCGATTTCCGCAAGCCGCTGGTGCTGATGACGCCCAAGTCGCTGCTCAGGCACAAGAAGGCGGTGTCGGCCCTGGTCGAGATGGGGCCGCAATCGACCTTCCATCGGCTGCTGTGGGATGATGCCGAAGCCCCGGGCGTGCAGAAGACGGCGATCAAGCTCGTGCCCGACAACGAGATCCGGCGCGTCGTGCTGTGCACCGGCAAGGTCTATTACGACCTGCTCGAGGACCGCGAGAAGCGCGGCATCAACGATGTCTACCTGCTGCGCCTCGAACAGCTCTACCCGTTCCCGGCCAAGGCCTTGCTCGACGAACTCAACCGGTTCAAGAATGCCGAGGTGGTCTGGTGCCAGGAGGAGCCCAAGAACATGGGAGCCTGGGCGTTCGTCCAGCCCTATATCGACTGGGTGCTGGAGCAGATGGGGCGGCCCGGCGAGCGGCCGCGCTATGTCGGCCGTGCCGCTTCGGCGGCGACGGCGACCGGCCTGATGCGGACGCACCTGCAGCAGCTGGCGGCGTTCCTCGAGGAAGCGTTCGCCCGGCAATAGGCGTCCAGACCAAAAAGCGGCAAAGTTTGAAGGACCAAGACAATGGCGACTGAGATCCGGGTGCCCACGCTGGGCGAGAGCGTCACCGAGGCGACGATCGGCCAGTGGTTCAAGAAGGTGGGCGACACCGTCGCCGCCGACGAACCGGTGGTGGAGCTGGAGACCGACAAGGTGACGATCGAGGTGCCGGCCCCGGCGGCCGGCGTGCTCGAATCGATCGCCGCCAATCCGGGCGACACCGTCAATGTCGGAGCGCTGATCGGCGCCATCGGGATGGCGGGGTCGGTTGTCGCAGCCGCTCCGGCACCGAAACCGGCCGAGGCGCCGCAGCCGGCGGCCATCGTCGCCGAAGCCGCCGTCAAGGCGCCGGTCAATGGCAGCATGGTGCCGCCGGCGCCGTCAGCCCAGAAGCTGATGGCCGAGAACGGCCTCGCCGCGGCCGATCTCGCCGGGTCGGGCAAGCGCGGGCAGGTGCTCAAGGAAGATGTCCTCGCGGCGCTGTCGCGTCCGGCCGCGCCGGCCATGCCGACGGCGATGTCGGGTTCGGCTGCCGCGCCGATCCCGATGCCGCGGCCGACCGAGGCCCCCAGGCCGGTGGAAGCGCCGAGGCCCGCGCCGGCGCCTGTTGCCGCCGCCGCGCCGATTGCCGTGGCCGCCGCGAAACCGGTGGAGGCCGCCCCGGCTCCGGCCCCGGCTGCTGCTGCTCCGGCGGCTGCTGCTCCCGCCCCCGTTGCGGCGGCGGCTGCCGCGGCCCCCGCACCGCGTCCGCCGGTCGCCGCGGCCGACGAGGCGCGCGAGGAGCGGGTAAAGATGACCCGGCTGCGCCAGACCATCGCCCGCCGGCTCAAGGACGCGCAGAACTCGGCGGCAATGCTCACCACCTTCAACGAGGTGGACATGCAGCCGGTGATGACGCTGCGCAACAGCTACAAGGATCTGTTCGAGAAAAAGCACGGCGTGAAGCTGGGCTTCATGGGCTTTTTCACCAAGGCGGTGGTGCATGCGCTCAAGGAGATCCCGGCGGTCAACGCCGAGATCAACGGCGACGAGATCATCTACAAGAACTACGCCCATGTCGGCGTCGCCGTCGGCACCGACAAGGGCCTCGTGGTGCCGGTGGTGCGCGATGCCGACCAGATGTCGATCGCCGGGATCGAGAAGGAGATCGCCCGGCTGGGCAAGCTCGCCCGCGACAGCGCGCT
>NZ_JAYRYM010000125.1:0-11510 GCF_041917035.1 Devosia sp.
GCAACGACGATGAACCAAGGTATATCAGAAATGCGCCAGCTCACCGCCCTGCTTCTCGTGGGAACGGCCCTCTTCATTCCGGGCGTCGCCTTCGGCAAGGATATCACGGTCAGCATCGACCTGACTCGCTACAGCGGCCCGGAGGCCTATCTCGCGGTCTATGTCACCAATCCCGACGGCAGCTATCACTCGACGCTGTGGGTGGCCGGGACCAAGACCAAGTACCTGCGCGCGCTCCGCCAGTGGATGCAGGGCATCGCCGCGAGCGGCACCGTCAACATTGACGGCATCACCGGCGCCAGCGTCGGCGGCGGTCGCAACCTGACGATCAGCGCCAGCCTCGCTGATGCGCTGTTCGACGCCGGCTACGAGATTCGCGTCGACACCGCCGTCGAGCATGGCGGCGAGTTCTCCAGCGATGCCGTGGCTCCGCTGGTCAGCACCGGCGCCCAGGTCGACGGCATCGGCTATGTCGACACCATGACTGTCGGGCTCTGAGCGAGGAGGAGACGATGCTGCGCAAGCTGCACGGACTGCCGGGAATAGCCGCCGGCCTGCTGGTCGGGTTCATGGCGGTGAGCGGCGCGGTGCTGGCCCTGTCGCCGGCGCTGGAGAACGCCGCCGCCTCATCGGCCGCCGTCAGCGTGGGGCAACTGGCCCAGTCGGTCGCCGAATCCGTGCCGGGTGTCGAACGCATCGTCCGCACCGCCTCCGGCTCGGTGATCGCCTACGGCATCGCCGACGGCAGCGGCTTTGCCTACGATATCGACCCATCGACCGGTGCCGCCGCCGGCGCGCACAATGCCAGCGCCGTCTTCACCTTCCTCACCGAACTGCACCGCTCGCTGTTCCTCGGCAGCGCCGGCCGGGCCGTAGCCGGCATCGGCGCCCTGGCCATGGCGGTCCTGTCGATCTCCGGCCTGCTGATGCTCGCGGCCCGGCTGGGCGGCTGGCGGCGGCTGCTGTCCACGGCAAGAGGAACGCTGGCGCAGCGACTGCATGTCGAACTGGCGCGCATGGCGGTGCCCGCGCTGCTGCTCTCGACCCTCACCGGGCTCTACCTGTCGCTGGTCAGTTTCGGTTTCGTCTCCGATGGCAGCGACGTCTTCGGCAGCTTCCCGCCGGCCGGCAGCGGCGACACCCCGGCGGCCATCTCCAGTCTCGACGGCCTGGCGACGGTGCCGCTCGGCGACCTGCGCGAACTGGTGTTTCCGGTCGCCGGCGACGCCTCCGACGTCTTCACCCTGACCACCGCGGCCGGCACCACCTACGTGGACCAGGCCAGCGGCAGCGCGCTTTCCTTCACCCCCGCGACGCTGGGCCAGCAGATCTACGATCTCTTCTACATGCTGCACACCGGGCAGGGCCTGTGGTGGCTCGGCCTGATCCTGGGCCTCGCGGCACTGGCCGTGCCGGCAATGGCGGCGACCGGCGTGGTGGTCTGGGCGGTTCGCCGCCAGGCCCGGCCGCACCTTGCCGGCAGCGCGCCGGCGGCGACGGCCGACACCATCGTACTGGTGGGCAGCGAGGGGAACACCACCTGGGGCTTTGCCGCCGAACTGCGGCGGGGACTGGAGGCGGCCGGTCGGCGTGTCCACCTCGCCAGCATGAACGATCTGGGCACCGCCTATCCCGGGGCGCGGCAAATGTTCCTTCTGACATCGACCTACGGCAACGGCACCGCCCCAGCCGGTGCCAACCACTTCCTCGCCCGGCTGTCGCGTTACCGCCAGGTCCCGGCCTTCAGCTATGCGGTGCTCGGGTTCGGCGATCGCGGGTTCGCGCACTACAATGCCTTTGCCGAGCTGGTCGACGAGACGCTCGCCGGCAAGGGCTGGACGCGCCTGCAGCCACTCGGACTCATCGATCGGCAGTCGGCGCAGGCCTTTGCCGCCTGGGGCACGGCAACCGGTTCCCGCCTCGGGGCCGAGCTGAGCCTCGACCACGTGCCCGAGCGCCCCCATACGAGGACGCTGCAGCTGATCGAACGCGTCGACTACGGCGCCGAGATCCAGGCACCTGCCGCGGTGCTGCGCTTTGCCGCGGCGTCCGACCATTCCGGCCGGCCGGAACGGCTGCCGCACTTCGAGGCCGGCGATCTGATCGGCATCGTTCCGCCCGGCAGCGACATCCCGCGCTACTACTCCCTCGCCTCGTCCGTGCAGGACGGCGTCGCGGAGATCTGCGTGCGGCGGCGGCAGGGCGGAGCCTGCTCGAGCTTTCTCACCGGGCTCGAGCCGGGCGCGCGGATTGCCGCCTTCGTGCGGCGCAATCCGGATTTCCGCCCCGCCACCGGGCGCCGTCCGGTGGTGATGATCGGCAACGGCGTCGGCATCGCTCCCTTCATGGGATTCATCCGTGCCAACCGCCAGCGGCGTCCGATGCACCTGTACTGGGGCGGGCGCAACCCGGCCTCGGACCACCCCTATGCGGACACGCTGCAGACCTGCATCGCCGACCGGCGCCTGGCCCGGCTCACCACCGCATTCTCGCGGGTCGAGGATGGCGCCTATGTGCAGGACCGGGTGCTGGCCGACGCCGACCGGATGCGGCGGCTTGCGGCGGCGGGCGCGCAGTTCCTGATCTGCGGCAGCCACGAGATGGCGGCGGCCGTCGCCGAGACGCTGGACCGGGTGCTTGCCCCGCTCGGCGAGGGCATCGAGACATTGCGCGCCAAGGGACGCTATGCGGAAGATGTCTTCTGAGCTGGCCTTCGGCGCGACGACCCCGGCGATCGCGCCGGACGTGACCATGCCGGATCTGCAGCGCCTCGTCGGCGCCACGCAGCGCCATGTGCTGAACGGACCGACCATGGGAACCCGCTATGCCGCGGTGTTCCATGCGCGGCCCGGCCTCGATGCCTCGGCGATTGCCGCCGACCTGCAGGCGGCGGTGGACCTGGTCGATCGGCAGATGTCGACCTGGAAGCCCGACTCCGACCTCAGCCGGCTGAACCGCGCCCCCATTGGAACGCCGGTACCGATTCCCGCAGCCCTTGCCGAGGTGCTGGCGCTCGGCCTCGAGATCGGACGGCATTCGGGCGGGGCCTTCGATATCGGCATGGGTGCCATGGTCGATGCCTGGGGCTTCGGACCGCGCGGCGGCGGAATCGACGCCGCCGCGGCCACGGCGCGGGCCGCCGAGGCCGCGGTGACCGCGACCGAGTGCCTTTCCCTCGACGGCGGCGTCGCGACACGGCTTCGCCCGGTCGGGATCGACCTGAGCGGCATCGCCAAGGGCTATGGCGTCGACCGGCTGGCCGCCGCGCTCGAGGCGCACGGCATCCGCGACTACCTGGTCTCGATCGACGGTGAACTGCGCAGCGCCGGGCTGAAGCCGGGCGGGATCCAGTGGGCGGTGGCGCTCGAGCAGCCGCAGCGCGGCCTGCGCGCGGCGGCCGAGGTGCTGCACCTGGTCGAGCAGGCCATCGCCACCTCGGGCGACTACCGGCACTTCGCCGAGGCCGACGGCCGCGCCGTGTCGCACAGTATCGATCCGCGCAGCCGCCGCCCGGTGGCCAATGGCGTCGCCTCGGTGACGGTATCCGCCCGCACTTGCGCGGCGGCGGACGCCTGGGCCACGGCGCTGCTGGTCCTCGGTGAGACCGAGGGGCCGGCGCTGGCGCAGCGCCTCGGGCTCGACGCCATCTTCCTCGTGCGTTCGGCCGACGGGATCCGGCGGATCGAGGTGGGCAGTCTCGGCCATTCCGACGCCGTCATGGCGTAGTCGGTCCGACCGGGACCTCAGCCGGCCCTTGCCATCGACGGCGAGTCTGCGCACAAGTCGGGTTCCATCCATCCCGCCGCCCTCTCGCACAGACAGGACCTGCCCAGTTGAAATACGCGATCGTCGGCGTCGGTGGACGTCATGCCATGTTCCGCCAGGCCCTCACCGAGACGCATCCGGCGGGCAACGAACTGGTGGCGCTGTGCGACGTCAACCCGTCGCGGCTGCGGCTCTCGGCGGGCCGTATCCCAGACCAGACGGGCAATGGCATCGCCACCTACGCGGCCGCCGACTTCGACCGCATGCTGGCCGAGCAGCAGCCGGACGCCGTCATCGTCACCACGCCCGACTACCTGCATCACGAATACATCGTGCGGGCCCTGCTGGCCGGGCGCGACGTGGTGACGGAAAAGCCGATGACGGTCGATCTCGACAAGCTCAAGGCCATTCTCGAGGCCCAGCGGCAGACCGGCCGGAAGGTGACGGTGACCTTCAACTACCGCTATACGCCGGCCCGAACCCAGCTCAAGGACCTGCTGATGGGCGGCGCGATCGGGCGGATCCAGGCGGTCGATCTTCGCTGGTACCTCGACCGGGTGCATGGTGCCGACTATTTCCGCCGCTGGCACCGCTACAAGGAAAGGTCGGGGGGACTGCTGGTCCACAAGTCGACGCATCACTTCGACCTGATGAACTGGTGGCTCGGCTCGACCCCGAGGACCGTCAGCGCCAACGGCAAGCGGGTGTTCTACACCCCGGCCATGGCGGCGGAGCTTGGGCTGGCCGACCGCGGCGAGCGCTGCCACGGCTGCCGGGCGCGCTGCGACTACCGGCTCGACCTCGAGGGCGACGACGCGCTGCGCGAACTCTACCTCGAAGCGGAGGGCGATGACGGCTATTTCCGCGACCGCTGCGTGTTCGCCGACGACATCAGCATCGAGGATACGATGCAGGTCCAGGTGAGATACGCCAACGATGTCTTCCTCAACTATACGCTGTGCGCCTACAGCCCGTGGGAGGGGCTGGAGATCAAGTTCCACGGCACCGAAGGGGAACTGACGCACCGGCACATCGAGGTGCACGGGGTGTTCGGCGGGGTGCGCGACAAGCCGGTCGAGGAGGCGATGTCGACGGTGCTGCACCGGCACGGAGAACGGCCCCGGGAGCTCGAGGTGTGGGCCGGATCGGGCGATCACGGCGGCGCCGACCCGGTGATGCTGGGCTATCTGTTCGCCTCGGGCAGCATGCCGCCCGACCGCTACAACCGCGCCTCGACCCATCGCGAGGGCGCCTGGTCGATCCTCACCGGCATCGCCGCCAACCGGGCCATCGCCACCGGGCAGACGATCGACGTCGACGCCATGCTCGCGTCGGCCGGCATTGCGCTCGACCGTCAGGCCGGCTGAGGCGGGACAATCGCCGCAGCAGCGCTGCGACCGACGTCAGCGCCGCTGGACCGAGATGCTGAAGACGGATCGAAGCGCGGATGGGGTGGACTTGGTGGCGCTGCTGGGGGTGAGGTCGATCTCGTCGACGACGCGCTCGTTGCGCTCGTTGAGAGACTGCACCCGGTAGAGCACCGGGCCGCTGTCATGCGGCAGGCAGGCCAGCACCTCGCACGGACCCGCCGGACGATTGCTAAAGGTGGGGGAGGAGCGCAGGTCGAGCATCTGGCCCACTTTGTAGCGATGCGACATCTGCGGGCTCCTCGACAGTGCCGGCAGGGGCGCGAGCGCCCCTGCCGAAGACGGATCAGGCGAGCTTCAGGTTGATCGCCGACTCGCGACCATCGCGGCCGCGCTCCAGGTCGTAGGTGACCTTCTGGCCATCGGCGAGGCCCGAGATGCCCGAGCGCTCGAGAGCAGTGGCGTGAACGAATGCGTCCTTGCCGCCGCTATCGGGCGCGATGAAGCCGAAGCCCTTGGTGGAATTGTAGAACTTGACGGTGCCGTTGATCATGACGATCTCCCGGTTGGCTCGAAGCGATGCAAGCGAGCGGTTACCCCTGCGCCCTGTGCGACAGAGGCCTATCAACGTTTGCAGATCGGATGGAAAGCCAAGCAACCGGCAGTGCCGGGAGGATGAGTTCGCCAACTTGGGCAGAAACGTATTCTTCCAATATGGCCCCCAGGCCCGCTCTTGTCAAGATTGGGCCCCGCCGACGGCGGATCCGGGCCGCCGGATCGGCATCCGGACTCACGCGCTGCGCATCGCCCGGGTGATGCTGCCGGTCGCCGGATAGAGCGGGATCAGGCAGGCCTGCAGGGCATGGTAGATGTCGCCCTTGCCGGCGAAAAGGGTGTGGGCGGGAACCATGTGCTCGGTGAGTTCCTCGTGCCAGCCGCCCTGCTCGTCGTCGAGGAAGTACCGCCCGATGACATCCCAGATGGCGCGGTACCAGTGCTCGTGGAAGGCGCTGGGCTGCAGCTGGCAGAGGAACGAGGCGGCCCCGATGCCCTCCGAGGCCGGCCACCACAGCTTGGTACGCATGTCGGGCCGGTCGTCCCAGTCGAGGTTGTAGAAGAAGCCACCCTTTTCCTTGTCCCAGCCGAGCGTGACCGCACGCTCGAAGAGGCCGCGCGCCGCCTCGGGCATCCAGGCGTGGCGACGGCCACCCAGCACCCACAGCTGCAGAACCAGCCGGGCCCACTCGAGCCAGTGCCCGGGGGTCGTCCCGGGCGGTCGGAACATGCGGTCGCCGGCATAGGCCTTGTCGACCCGCCACTCGCCGTCGAAATGCTCGGCGACGCGCCAGCCGTTCTCGCCGGCCCGGCGACGGATGACGAGGTCGGCGATGCGCTCGGCCTTGTCGAGATAGGCGCGCGTGCCGGTCGCCTCGAAGGCGGCCATCAGCGCCTCGGTGAGGTGCATGTTGGAGTTCTGCCCGTGATAGGGGGCGATCGGCGTCCAGTCGGGGCGGAACTCCTCGGCAATGGCGCCGTGCCGCTCCTCCCAGAAGCGCCTCTCGAGCACTTCGGTGACGTCGGCGAGCATGGGCCCGGCCAGCGGATGGCCGAGCAGGCTGGCGCTCGATGCCGCCAGCAGCACGAAGGCATGCCCGTAGCCCTGCTTGGTGGCGTCGCGCGGGCCCTCGTCGTCGACCGTCCAGAAGTAGCCGCCATGCACCGAATCGCGATGCCGGTTCCACAGGAATTCCATGCCGTGGTCGACGATGGCATCCGAGCCGGGGCGGCCGAGCAGGCTGCCGATGGCGAAGCAGTGCACCATGCGCGCCGTGCCGTGAATGCCGCGCACCGGGTTGTCGGGATTGAGCGGCCGGCCGGCGACGTCGAGTTCGAAGAATCCGCCACGGGGATTGACGCTGCGGTTCTGGAAGAAATCGAACAGCCGGTCGGCCTGTCCGAGCAGCCAGTGCCGGTGGTAGGGGCGTTCGCGCCAGGGGGTCGAAGCGGCGGCGTCAGTCATGTGCGAAGGCTCCCTCGTTTCGGCCTACTTAGCCGCAACCGGCGACGGCACGCCAGTGCGTCCCGGCAGGGCGAAGCCGGCGCCGAAGCCGTCCGGATGCGGGCATGCGACAATCACGTGCAAGTCACCCGCAGCTCGGCAAAGCCCTCGATGTCGGCGGAAAACACCATGACGGTACAGGTGGTGCCGATCAGCGTGCCGAAACCGGTCTCGACGATCGGGCCGGCCCCCTCGATGTCGACGCTGTCGGCGGTGATGCCGCCGACCTTGACCCTGGCGCGGCTCTGGCAGATGGGCACCGTCTCGCCCGGCGTCACCATGAAGCGCGTGCCGAGCGGGATGCAGTCGGCGGTCGGCAGGTCAGGATCGACCTCGACCGTCGCCGTCGCCGCGCCGGCCTCGTCCGGGGCCGCCGGAGCGGCCGGTGAGGTCGCGGCGGTCCGGATCGCCGCGAACTCGGCCTCGATTCGCACCATGCGATCCTGCAGCGCCAGCAGCCCCGCCGCCGTGCCATCATCGACCGGAATGGCCAGGGCCTCGGTGCGCGCCGTCAGTTGCTCGAGACCGGCACGCATCGCCACCAGTTCCTCGCCGACGGCGCGCGTCCGCGCCTCGCCCTGCATCTGCACCACCACCGAACCGGCAAGCGCGATCAGGCCGACGAAGGCCGCGAGGAACGGGATCAGCCGGTCGATCATGACCAGGCGGCGATAGCGGCGCATTGCGGCCCCTCCGCGTCGGCGCCGAAGCGGTACTCGCCGGCGCAGGCGCCGACCGCGGGAGGCACCTGCGTGGCCTCGAACAGGTCATAGCCCTGCTTGAGGTTGCGCCAGTAGCCCAGCCAGGTGCTGTCCCCCTCGGCGGCGAGCGCCGTCGCGGTCAGGCGGAACGGGAAGGCATGCACATCCACGGCCGCCTGCCCTCCCTCAAGCGCCGCCTCGACGATGGCGTAGACCTCGTCGACGCTCTCGTCCCCGATGGCGTAGCAGCCGACCGACGAACAGCCGCCATGCACCATCAGCGCCGAACCGGTGCGACCGAGCTGCCGGTCGAAGGCATTGGGGAAGCCGAGGTTGAAGCTCAGGTGATGGCGCGAGGCGGGATTGAGCTGGCTGAGCCCGACCCGGTAGAAGCCTTCCGGCGCCTGCCTGTCCCCTTCCCTGAGCTTGGGACCCAGGCCGCCGGAATAGGTGCATATGTCGTAGCCGCGGAACAGGCCGAAGGGGCCGGCGGCGGTCTGCAACCAGACCTCGAGACGCTTCTCGCGCTTGTAGATGCGCACATGCGCCGGCGCGCCCAGCGCGAAACCGGCGGTGGCGAGGTCGGCGACCAGCTGGGTGCGGTCATAGACGCGGCGTTCGGCGATCGCGGGCTCTCCTCGCTGCGGCCCCGCGTACCGGATGGCGAGGGTCCCTGCGGCCATCACCCCTAGCACGAGCATCAGCCCGATGCCGAGATGGCGGATTCTCAGCCGCATGGACGGGCGCCGTCAGGCACGGTGCAGGCGCGGCGCGGGCACCGGCGCAACCTTGCTCGGATCGATCACCTTGGCGGCATCGCCGCCACCGAACAGCCCACCGATGAAGTCGCCGATCGCCTCGCCCCGGGCCCGTGCCTCCGCCTCCGCGGCGGCGGCACGCTCGGCCTCGACGGCCGCCTTGGCGGCCTTGTCCTCGAGCGCCGCGATCTGCCTGGCGATCTCGGCGTCGTCGGCGGCCATCTTGGCGCGCAGTTCGGCCGGCACCGCCTGCGCCACCGCGGCCGGGCAACTGGCCGCCGCCTCGAGCGCGGTCTCACCCGGGACGTTGAACACGTATTCCTTGTTGCACACGTCCCAGGTCGGCGGGCGCCTGGTCAGCTCGAAGCTGTCATAGCCTTCCTTGATGTCCTTCCAGAAGCTCAGGCTCGGACTGTCGGCATTGCGCGCCAGGTTGGTCGCGGTCATCCGGAACGGGAAGATCTGCAGCTGGAACGAGGGGTTGCCGCCCTTGAAGGTTTCGCGCGCCAGCGCATAGATCTCCGCGATCGACTCATCGGTCATCGAGTAGCAGCCGCGCGACGAGCAGTCGCCATGCACCATCAGGTCGGAGCCGGTACGCCCCCAGGCGCGGTCGAACTTGTTGGGAAAGCCGGTGTTGAAGGCCAGGTAGTAGTTGGAGTTCGGGTTCATCAGGCCCGGAGTGATGGTGTAGAACCCCTCCGGCGACTGCCGGTCGCCTTCCTTGATCTTGGGCCCGAGCGCCCCCGACCACGCGCAGATCTCGTAGGTCTTGAACAGCTTGAAGGTGCCCCGCGCCTCCTTCCAGACCTCCAGTTCATTGCTCTGCTTGATGATGCGGATCATCATCGGAGCGGCCGGCGAGGATCCCATGGCCGCCAGCTTGTTGACCGTCTCCTGCTTGAGCGGCTGGTTGGCCTTGGCATTGGCGGCGGGGCGAAACCCGCCACAGGCTGACAGCGTCGTCGCGACGACCAGGATGACGATGAGCCCGAGGATGCTGCGCAGGGTGTTCACGTTTGTCGATCCGAACTCGATCCGATAGACCGCTGCGCTAAGCGCGGCACGGTTGCCAAAGCGTATGCCGGGATGGTTACCCGCGCCTTGCCAAGCATGGAATGCGCCGCGTCGTCGCCCGCGATCAATTCAAATTGCTGCCGATCGCCAGAAACTTGTCGCGCCGATGCTCCCGGATTTCCAGCCGGCTGCGGTTGCCCACGAAATCGGCGAGGAACTGCTCGATGCCCCGCGATGTCGCTGCCATCACCTCTGCGTGATGGCGGTGCGCGCCTCCGGCAGGCTCCGCGATGATGCCGTCGATGATCCCCAGCGACAGCAGGTCAGCCGCGGTGATCTTCATGGCATTGGCGGCATCCAGTGCCTTGGCCGCATCGCGCCACAGGATCGAGGCGGCGCCTTCCGGCGAAATCACGGCGTAGATGGCGTTCTCGAGCATCAGCACCCGATTGGCCGTGGCGATCGCGATGGCGCCGCCGGACCCGCCCTCACCGATGATGACCGCCAGGTTGGGCACGCCCAGTTCGAGGCACTTCTCGGTCGAGCGGGCGATCGCCTCCGCCTGCCCGCGCTCCTCGGCATCGATGCCCGGAAAGGCCCCCGCGGTGTCGATGAAGGACAGCACCGGGATGTCGAACCGGTCGGCCATCTCCATGATGCGCACCGCCTTGCGATACCCCTCGGGGCGCGACATGCCGAAATTGTGCTTGAGACGGGTCTCGGTATTGGACCCCTTCTCCTGCCCGAGGATGGCGACCGGACGGCCGTTGAACCGGCCGAACCCGGCCTGCAGCGCCGGATCCTCGGCGAACTTGCGGTCTCCGGCCAGCGGTGTCCACTCGGTGATCAGGCTCTTGACGTAGTCGGAGAAGTGCGGCCGCTGCGGATGGCGCGCCACCTGCATCTTCTGCCACGGCGTCAGGCGCCGATAGATGTCGACCAGCGCCTCCTCGGCCCGCGACGACAGTCGCGACACTTCCTCATCGATCGACACGGCCTGGTCGGAGGACGCGAGAGACTTGAGCTCGGCGATCTTGCCTTCGAGGTCGGCGACCGGCTTTTCGAAATCGAGATAGGACTGCATCCAACCCGCCAAATGGCCCCGGGAACGGGCGCTCACTGGCGCCCCAAAGTGGCCGGAAAGTGGCGAGGGCGGCGCGGCAAGTCAAGCACTCACAGGTCCGACCGGCAAAGCGCGGCGGCAGGGCCGGGCCGCCGCGTGGTTAACCAAAGCATGACGCTTTCGTGGCAATCATCCCTGACGGCCCGCGTATCGGGCGCTGATGAGTATCTGACCATGACTGTCGCCTATGCCCTGGTAGACCTCGAGTGCCCGCACTGCGAGCAGACCTTCGTCGAGAACGCCGCCCTGGTGCGCCCCTGGGGAACCGCCTGGTGCTCGGAATGCGGACGCTCCTTCCATCTCGATCCGGACCAGGACTCGACCGCCCGGATGCTGCAGGCCGCCAGGACCGCCCGGCGCGAGCGCCGGCGCGCCGGGGACTTCCGCGCCCTGCTGAGCGAGCCGGTGCCCCGCCTGGGCAGCCTCGATTCCCCCCGCCTGATGGGCGACGTGCTGAGCACGCTGGACGGCCTGCTCGAGCGGCTGGACAACCTGCACCGCCGCCATTCCTGAGCCCGCCCGGCGTCAGCCCTGCTCGGCCAGCGGGTGGTGCGTCTCGACCAGCGCCTGCAGCCGCTCGTCGAGCACATGGGTGTAGATCTGCGTGGTCGAGATGTCGGAGTGGCCGAGCAGCGTCTGCACCACGCGCAGATCGGCCCCGCCCGCGAGGAGATGACTGGCAAAGGCATGGCGCAGCACGTGCGGCGTGATGCGGGCCGC
>NZ_JAYRYM010000126.1:0-11421 GCF_041917035.1 Devosia sp.
CGCCGGCGGGGCGCAGGAGGCCATCCCGCTCTACACCACCGAGGGCGGCTGGCTGCACCTCGAGGAAGCCGCGCTGGTCGAAGACGCGCTGCGGGCGAAGTCCGACGGCTTCGGCGGCTGCAAGCTCAAGGTCGGCCGCCCGATCCACGAGGACGTGCGCCGCATTGCGGCGGTGCGCGAGGCGGTGGGGCCCGGCTTCGAGATCTTCACCGATGCCAACCAGCGCTTCAACGTCGACGAGGCCATCCGCCGCGCCCGGGCCTACGAGCCGCTCGACATCGGCTGGTTCGAGGAGCCGCTGACCGCCGAGGACATTTCCGGCCACACGCGGCTCGTCGCCCACACCTCGATCCCGATCGCGGTCGGCGAGAGCCTCTATTCGGCAATGCACTTCCGCGAGTATCTCGAGCGCCACGCCTGCTCGATCATCCAGGTCGATGTCGGCCGCATCGGCGGCATCACCCCCTGGCTCAAGGTGGCGCACATGGCCGAGGCCTTCAACATCGCGGTCTGCCCGCATTTCCTCATGGAACTGCATGTGTCGCTCTGCGCCGCCGTCCCCAACGCGCGCTGGGTCGAGTACATCCCGCAGCTCGACGAATTGACCACCGAGGGCATGACCATCCGCGACGGCAAGGCCATCCCCTCGCACAAGCCCGGCCTCGGCATCGCCTGGGATTTCGACGCCATCGAGCGGCTGACGGTCGACGGCTCGCACTCGATACATCTCTGACTTGCTGATATCGGAATGTGATACTATATGTCGCTGACGGGCCGACATCGCACGACGCTTGAGGCGATCTTTGCCGACCCGGTGCGGGCTGGCATCGCCTGGCGGGACGTCGAGGCGCTGTTTGTCGCCGCCGGCGGCGAAGTCAGCGAGGGCCACGGCTCTCGCGTTCGCGTCGCGCTCAACGGTGTCAGGGCAGTCTTTCATCGGCCCCACCCGCACAAGGAAACGGACAAGGGCGCCGTGAAGTCCGTGCGGCGCTTCCTGAGCGAGGCAGGAGTGAGGCCATGAACATGCATTACAAGGGCTACGAGGCGGCGGTCGAGTTCGACGAGGAAGCCGAGCTGTTCCACGGCGAAGTGCTGAACCTGCGCGACGTGGTCACCTTCCAGGGTACGTCCGCCGCCGAGCTCAAGCAGGCCATGGCCGATTCCGTCGAGGACTATCTCGCCTTCTGCCGCGAGCGCGCAGAGGAACCGGAGAAGCCGTTCTCCGGCCAGTTCGTTGTCCGTACCGAACCGGCCCTGCACAAGGCCGTCTCGAGCGCTGCGCGCCGCGACGGCGTCAGCCTCAACAAGTGGGTTACCACGGCGCTCGAACGCGCCATCAAGTAAGAACGGAGACGTCCATGGCCGACCTCAACGGCAAGATCACCCTCATCACCGCCGCCGCGCAGGGCATCGGCCTCGCCTCGGTGCACGCCTTCGTCAAGGCGGGCGCGAAGGTCATTGCGACCGACATCAACGCCGCAAAGCTCAAGGAGCTCGACGGCACGCCCGGCGTCACCACCCGCGTCCTCAATGTGCTTTCGAGCGAGGCGGTGAACGCCGCCGTCGCCGAGATCGGCCGCATCGACGTGCTGTTCAACTGCGCCGGCGTGGTGCATTCCGGCACGGTGCTCGAGATGGCCGACAAGGACCTCGAGTTCGCCTTCGATCTCAATGTCTGGGCCCAGGTCCGCGCCATCAGGGCGGTGCTGCCGCAGATGCTGGAGCGCGGCGACGGCGCCATCGTCAACATGGCGACGGTCGCCTCGTCGGTGAAGGGCGTCCCCAACCGCGCCGCCTATTCCATCTCCAAGGCCGCGGTGATCGGCCTCACCAAGTCGATCGCCGCCGACTACACCACCAAGGGCATCCGGGTGAACGCCATCGCCCCGGGCACCGTCGATTCGCCGTCCCTGCACGAGCGCTGGCACGCCACCGGCGATTTCGAGGCGGCGCGCAAGGCCTTCATCGCCCGCCAGCCGATCGGCCGCATCGCCCGCCCCGAGGAGGTGGCCGACCTCGCCGTCTACCTCGCCGGCGCCACCTACACCACTGGCCAGGTGCACATCATCGACGGCGGCTGGACGGCCTGAGGCCTGCCGCCTCCACCGGGTCATCCCCGCGAAAGCGGGGACCTCCGTTTGCGATGGTGCCGGCTGCGCGAAAACAGAGGTTCCCGCTTTCGCGGGAATGACTCCGTGCATTTGGAGAAGTCCGCGACAACCCAGCCTTGTATGCATCGCCCTTGTCATCGCCCACCAAATAGGCACAACTCGCTTCTGAAGCAGAAGTGAGTTGTCCATGTCCGAGCGCCTTAGCCCCGTCGCCGCCGTCCGTCGCGCCTATGCGGCGCTCCGCGCCTGGAACGATCCGGCGATGTTCATCCACCTGCCCGACGAAGCCGCCCTGCTCCGGCGCGCCGCGGCCCTCGAGGCCGCCGGGCCCGAGGGCAGGCCGCTCTACGGCCTCGTCTTCGCGGTCAAGGACAATATCGACGTCGCCGGCATGCCCACCACCGCCGCCTGCCCGGCCTTCACGTACGCACCGGCGCGCTCGGCCTTCGTCGTCGCCCGGCTCGAGGCGGCCGGCGCCATCGTCATCGGCAAGACCAATCTCGATCAGTTCGCCACCGGCCTCGTCGGCGTCCGCTCGCCCTTTGGCGTACCGCGCAACGCGCTGCGCCCCGACCTCATCCCCGGCGGCTCGAGCTCGGGCTCGGCCACCGCCGTCGGCGCCGGCATCGTCGATTTCGCCCTCGGCACCGATACCGCCGGTTCCGGCCGCATTCCGGCGGGGATGAACGGCATCGTCGGGCTGAAGCCGACGCTCGGGCTGTTCTCGGCCACCGGCATGGTGCCGGCCTGTCGCACGCTCGATACCATCTCGGTCTTTGCCGGCTCCGTCGCCCTCGCCAGCGCGGTGGCCACCGTCGCAGCCGGCTATGACCAGGCGGATGCCTATTCGCGCCGGCTGCCCGCGCCGGCGCCGGGCCAGCGTCCCGCCGCCCTGCGCATCGGGGTGCCGGCGCCGGGGGCGCGTCACTTCTTCGGCGATGCCGAGGCCGAGGCCGCCTATGCCGCCGACCTGGCGCGGCTCGCAAGCCTCGGCGCCACCCTGGTCGAGATCGACTACGAACCGCTGCACGCCGTCGCCCGCCTCCTCTACGAAGGCCCCTGGGTGGCCGAGCGCTATGCCGCCACCAAGCCGCTGATCGAGGACGATCCCGGCGCCTTCCACCCGGTGACGCTGCGGATCATCTCCGGCGCCCGCGGTCTGACCGCCGTCGCCGCCTTCGAGGCCATGTACCGGCTCGCCGATCTGCGGCGCGTCGCCGAACGCATCTGGGACGAGGTCGACATGCTGGCCGTGCCCACCGTGCCGCGCGCCTATGGCGTCGCCGAGGTCGAGGCCGATCCGATCGCGCTCAACTCCAACCTCGGCACCTACACCAATTTCGTCAATCTGCTCGATCTCGCCGCCATCTCCGTGCCGGTCGGTCGCCGCGGCGACGGCCTGCCCTCCAGCCTCACCCTGATCGGCCCGGCCGGCACCGACGGCCTTCTCGCCGGCTTCGCCGCCTCGGCGGAGACGCCTCGGCCGGCCCGTCCGTAGTGCCGGCGCCCGCGAGCGGGGGAGAAGGCGACCCCTACATCACCACGGTGATGCGGTCGGCGGCGCGGGTCACTCCGGTATAGAGCCAGCGCTGGCGTTCCTCGCGGAACACGTAGCTTTCGTCGAACAGGTAGACATTGTCCCACTGGCTGCCCTGCGCCTTGTGCACCGTCAGGCAGTAGCCGAAGGTGAACTCGTCGTACTGGCGGCGCTCGGGCCAGCTCAGCGCGTCCTCCTCGCCCGAAAAGAACGCGGCGTGGGTGACCACCTTGGCCTGGACGTTGGACTTGCCGGCGGTCGGCTCGTCGGGATCGAGGGTCATCGAGTAGCGGGCATTGGAGCGCTTCTTGACCTCCGCCGCCGTCCAGATCTGGCCGTTGAGCAGCTTCTTGACCGGATTGTTCCTCAGGCAGACCAGCCGGTCGCCGGCCACCGGCTCGTGGCTGGGCAGCTGCCGCAGTTCCCGGATGCGGTCATTGTAGGCGACGCGCGTCTTGTTGCGGCCGGCGAGCACCTGGTCGGCCTCGAGCACCGCCTCGCGATCGACATCGGCGCGCGCGATCACCAGGCTTTCGCCATAGCGGCCGTGTTCGAGGTGGCCGCCCTCGCGGATCTCCATCGACAGCCGGATGATCGGATTGTCCGCGGCCTGCCGGTGGATCTCGGTCAGCATGTAGTCCGGCTCCTGCGCCGTGAAGAACCCGGCGCCCTGCACCGGCGGCAGCTGGAACGGGTCGCCCAGCACCAGCACCTTGGTGCCGAAGCTCAGCAGGTCGCGGCCGAGCTGTTCGTCGACCATCGAGACCTCGTCGATGACGATCAGATCGGCGGTCGCCGCCTCGCTCTCGGGATCGAGCGCGAACTTGGGCTCGCCGTCCTTTTCCGAGACCAGCGCGTAGATCAGGCTGTGGATGGTCGAGGCGCCGCGCGCCCCGTATTTCCGCATCACCATCGCCGCCTTGCCGGTGAACGCGGCGTACTTGACCGACTTCACCCCCTGCGCCAGGTGCCGCGCCAGCGTCGACTTGCCGGTGCCGGCCCAGCCGAACAGGCGGAAGACCTGCGGGCCATCCTTCTGCTTGAGCCAGCGCGAGACGGCCTGCAGCGCCTCATCCTGCTGCGGCGACCATTCCATCAGGCGATCGTCGCCGCGACCGAGCCGATGCCGGCTATGCTGCCCAGCAGCCGATCGCCCGGAACCACCGGGCCGACCCCGGCCGGCGTACCGGTGAAGATCAGGTCGCCCGGGCAGAGCTCGAAATAGCGGCTGAGTTCGGCGATGACATGCGGCAGGTCCCAGGTCATGTCGCCCAGATCCGCACCCTGGCGCGGCTCGCCGTTGACGCTGAGCTCGATCCGGCCGCGCAGCGGCTGCGGCACGCCCGCGGCGCGCACCATCGTGCCGATCGGGGCCGAGCGATCGAAGCCCTTGGCGATCTCCCAGGGCTTGGCCCCCTTCTTGGCCCAGGCCTGCAGGTCGCGCCGGGTGAGATCAATGCCGACGGCATAGCCCCAGACATGGCCGATGGCCTCGCCCACCGCGATGTCGCGACCGCCCGCCCCGATCGCCGCCACCAGTTCGATCTCGTGATGCAGGTTCGTCGTCTGCGGCGGATAGGGCACCGCGGCGCCGTCGGTGACGATGGCGTCGGCGGGCTTGGCAAAGAAGAAGGGCGGCTCGGCGTTGGGATCGTGCCCCATCTCGCGCGCATGTTCTGCGTAGTTGCGACCGACGCAGTAGATGCGACGGACCGGAAACCGGCCGCCTCCGGCGACGGGAACCGCGGGCTGCGGTGGCGGGGCAATGACGTAGTCGTTCATCTTCGATCCCATGTTTGGCCGGCCGACCTTAGTCGAATCGGCGCTGGGACAAAATGAGAACTTGAGCCGCCGGCAGCAGGCCCGCGGCGATCCGGCGCTACAGCCGCTCGAAGTTGCGCATCACCATCTCGGTCCAGAACCGGGTCGGCATGATCCAGCTCGACCAGTCATTGTACTGGCCCAGATAGGCCACGGCGGCGATGCCGGTATCGGGGCTGAACCACAGCCGCTGGCCGCCATTGCCGAAGCCGCCGGCCCAGGGGCGGGCGCCCTCGAAGGCCGGCGCGCGGGAGACTTCGAGGTACCACAGGCGCGAGTAGCCGGTGTCGAAGGCGGTCCGGATGGCCGAGGTCAGGCAGGCGTCGATCCACGTTTTCGGGACGATCTGCCTGCCGCCATGCGCGCCGCCATTGGCCAGCACATCGCCGATCCTGAGCAGGCCGCGCGTGGTGAGGCGGAGGCCGGAGGCGGCCGACTCGGCGCCGTCGGCGCCGGCGCACCAGAAGAACTCGTCGATGCCGAGCGGCCCGAACAGCGTTTCGCGGGCGAAGTCGGCGAGGCTCCGGCCGGTGCCGCGGGTGATGAGGGCGCCGATCAGGGCCACCGCCCCGCCCGAGTAGATCCAGCGCTGCCCGGGCGGCTCGATGATCGGCCGGTCGAGGATGAAGCGGTAGCGGTCGGGCGCGCGCTCCATCATGATCTCGGAGTTGCGCGGGTCGGTGTAGGGCAGGTTCTCGTCCCACTCCATGCCCATCGCCATGCTGAAGGTGTGCCCGATCGTCACCTTGCGGCGTTCCGGATCGGCGACGAGGTCGGGGTATTCGGCAAAGCCATCGACCACCGGGGTGTCGAGCGGCGGCACGAGGCCCTCCTCGAGCGCGATGCCGTAGAGCAGGCTGGTGACGCTCTTGGTCACCGAGCGCAGGTCGTGCAGCGTGTCGGGGCCGAAGACGACGTGGCCGAGGTCGTCGCCCCAGGCCTCGTCGCGGCCCTCGAAATAGCGCTCGAACACCAGCTTGCCGTTGCGGCTCATGGCGACGGCGTGAAAATCGCGCAGCAGGCCGGCCTCGATCCCGGCCTCGAACCTGCGCTCGAGGTCGGCGGCGAATCCGGCCTCCGCCGGGGTCGTCCTGTCCCAGTTCACCGTCATCGCGTCTCCCCCGAGCTTGACCGGCCGGTCTGGCCCCGCAACCTAGCAGCATGTCCCCTGATTCGATCCTTCCCGCATGACCTGGCTCGCCGAGACGGTGATGCTGAGCCATGGCTGGCGGCGCTTCGCGATCGTCCTCGCGGCGGGGGCGCTGGCGGCCGCTTCGGTGCCGCCTTTCTTCTTTCTGCCGGCCCTGTTCCTCGCTCTGCCGATCTGGGTCTGGGCGCTCGATGGGGCGGAGCGCCGCGCCGGCTGGGGGCGGCTGTTCGGCCCGGCCTTCGGCATCGGGCTGGCCTTCGGGGTCGGCTACTTCACCGTCGCGCTGCACTGGCTGGGGGCGGCCTTCCTGCAGCAGGGCGGGCTGTTCCTCCTGCTGATGCCGTTTGCCATCCTGGCGCTCGCCGGCGTGCTGGCCCTGTTCTGGGGCCTTGCCAGCGCGCTGGCGCACCTGATGTGGAGCGGCGGGGCGCTGCGTGTGGTGACGCTGGCGAGCTGGCTGGCCCTGGCCGAGTGGGGGCGCGGCCACCTGTTTTCCGGATTCCCGTTCGATCTGCTGGGCTACGCGCTGACCGCCAATGACCAGATGCTGCAGCTCGCCTCGCTGGTCGGTACCTACGGCCTCACCTTCCTCGCCGCCCTGCTCGCGGCGAGCCCGGCCCTGATCTGGCCAGCCGATCAGCGCGGCCTGGTCCGCCGCCTCGTGCCGTTCTTCCTGGCCATGGCGGCGATCGCCGCGCAGCTGGGCTACGGCGCGGTCAGGCTCGAGACCACGCCGCTGGTCCCGCGCACCGACTTCACGGCCCGTCTCGTCCAGCCGATGATCCTCGATCACGCCGACTGGAGCCAGGGCGAGCCAGAGGCCATCGTCTCGCGCCTCGTCGGCCTGTCCGAGACCCGGCCGACCCCGGCCGATCCCGGGCTCGACGGGGTCACCGCGCTGATCTGGCCCGAATCGGTGTTCCCGTTCTTTCTCTCCAGCTACCCCGAGGGCCTCGCCCGCATCGCGCGCATGCTGCCCGACGACACGCTGCTGCTCACCGGTGCCCCGCGCGAGCCGATCGGCGACGACGGCCTGCCCCTGCCCGACAATCCCGGCTTCAACTCGATCCTCGTCATCGACAGTGCCGGCGAGACGGTTGCCAGCTACGACAAGGCGCACCTGGTGCCGTTCGGCGAGTACCTGCCGTTCCAGGGCGTCTTCCGCCTGTTCGGCATCAATCAGTTCGTGCCCGGCACCAATGGCTGGGCGCCCGGCGACGGCCGCCGCCTGGTCAGCCCGCCGGGCCTGCCGCCCTTTCTGGCGCTGGTCTGCTACGAGGCCGTGTTCCCAGGCGATATCGGCGATCCGGCCGGGGCCGGCTTCATCCTCAACGTCACCAACGACGCCTGGTTCGACGGCTCGATCGGCCCCGAGCAGCACGCCCACCACGCGCGGCTGAGGGCCGTCGAGACCGGACTGCCGCTGCTGCGCGCCGCCAATTCCGGGGTGACGCTCGCGGTCGATCCGCTCGGCCGGATCACCGGCCGGCTCGCCGCGCTCGAGACCGGCGTGCTCGATGTCGTGCCCTCCGAGCCGCTTTCCGGCGGCACGCTGTTCAACCGGCTGGGCGATCTGCCGTTCTGGCTCGCCGTGCTCGCCGGCATCGGCGCCAGCGCGCTGGCAGCCTGGCGGCCGCGGCGGGCCTGATTTCTTCGCCCCGGCACCCATAAGGACATAAAGCTTTCTTTATATTCGCCTTGACCGCGGCAGGCCCGAGTGGCAGAAACCGGTCAACCCTGCGATTTTCAGCAGTTTGAGGCCATTTTAGGGGGTTTAGCCGTGGCGCGGTCGTCCTACCAGTTCACCTCGGAATCGGTTTCGGAGGGGCATCCCGACAAGGTCTGCGACCGGATCAGCGACGAAATCGTCGATCTCGTCTTCCGCGAGGCGAAGAAGGCGGGGATGGATCCCTCCCGCGTCCGCATTGCCTGCGAAACGCTGGCGACCACCAACCGGGTGGTGATCGCCGGGGAAGTCCGGGTGCCCGAGACGCTGCTCAGGCACGGCAAGGACGGCAAGGTGCTGCTCGATGCGGCCGGCCACCCGGTGGTCAATCCGGCCAAGTTCAAGTCGACGGCGCGCAAGGCGATCAAGTCGATCGGCTACGAGCAGTCAGGCTTTCACTGGAAGACCTGCAAGATCGACGTGCTGCTGCACGGCCAGTCGGCCGACATCGCGCAGGGGGTCGACGAGACCGGCAACAAGGATGTCGGCGCCGGCGATCAGGGCATCATGTTCGGCTATGCCACCCGCGAGACGCCGGAACTGCTGCCGGCGCCGATCTATTACGCCCACAAGATCCTCGAGGCGCTGACCGAGGCGCGCAAGGCCGGCGAGGGCGCCGCCGTCAAGCTCGGCCCGGACGCCAAGAGCCAGGTGACGGTGAAGTACGAGGACGGCAAGCCGGTGGGCGTCACCCAGATCGTCGTCTCGACCCAGCATGTCGATGCCTCGCTCAACTCCGACGATGTGCGCCGGATCGTCGAGCCCTATGTCCGGGCTGCCCTGCCGCAGGGCTGGATCACCGACGAGACCGTCTGGCACGTCAACCCGACCGGCAAGTTCGTGGTCGGCGGGCCGGATGGCGACGCCGGCCTCACCGGTCGCAAGATCATCGTCGATACCTATGGCGGCGCGGCCCCGCATGGCGGCGGCGCCTTCTCGGGCAAGGACCCCACCAAGGTCGACCGCTCGGCCGCCTATGCGGCGCGCTATCTCGCCAAGAACGTCGTCGCCGCCGGTCTCGCCGACCGGGCGACGATCCAGCTGAGCTACGCCATCGGCGTGGCCAGGCCGCTGTCGATCTATGTCGACCTGCACGGCACCGGCAAGGTGGACGAGGGCAAGCTCGAGGACGTGCTCGGCAAGGTCTTCGACCTCTCGCCGCGCGGCATCCGCACCCGGCTCGACCTCAACAAGCCGATCTACGCCAAGACCTCGGCCTACGGCCATTTCGGCCGCAAGCCCGGCCGCGACGGCTCGTTCAGCTGGGAAAAGACCGACCTCGTGCCGGCCCTGAAGGCGGCGGTCAAGGCGGGGTGACACTCAGCAGGATCGCCGACCGGCGCGCTGTGTCATCCCCACAAAAGCGAGGATCTCGCGCAAGGCCTGATGAACTTCGTACGCCGGGGATCTCGGGCTGACCGCTCGGCCCCGCCCCCCCCGCCCCGGTGTCATCCCCGCGAAAGCGGGGATCTCCGTTTCGGCGCCACGAACGGAAATTCCCGCTTTCGCGGCGGTGACTCCGTGATAGGGGGACGAGCATGAACGACAAACCCCATCACCCCCTCAACGTCGCCGGCGAGCAACGGGCGTTTTTCGGCCGCCGCTCGGGCAAGCGCCTGCACAAGGGGCAGGATCGGCTGTTCAAGGAATTGCTGCCGCACCTGCAGATCGCGCTGCCCGAGGGCACGCTCGACCCCGCTATGCTGTTCCCCGGCAAGTCTGACATCATCCTCGAGATCGGCTATGGGGGCGGCGAGCACCTCGCCCGGCAGGCGCGGCAGAACCCCGAAACCGGCTTCATCGGCTGCGAAGTGTTCTCGGGAGGCATCGCCAAGCTGGTCGAAAGGATCGACGAGGAGAGCCTCGACAATGTCCGCCTCTACACCGACGACGCGCTCAAGCTGCTGGTCAAACTGCCCGACGCCTCGCTCGACGGCGCCTACCTGCTCTATCCCGATCCCTGGCCGAAAACGCGCCACCACAAGCGCCGCTTCGTCTCGCCGGTGACGCTCGGCGAGCTCGCCCGCGTCCTCCGGCCTGGCGCCCTGTTCCGCTTCGCCACCGATATCGAGGATTATGCGAACTGGACGCTGGCCCACGTGCTGCGCGCGCCGCAGTTCCGCTTCACTCCCGCCGCCCCGGGCAGCTGGCACCAGCCCTTTCCCGGCTGGCAGCCGACCCGCTACGAGGAAAAGGCCCGCGCCGAGGGGCGCATGCTGAGCTTCTACCTGGCCTTCCAGCGCCTCTGAGGGCCCGGCCCTTACGGCAAGTTAATGGAACGTTTAGGCAACCGGCGATTGAAAACCGCGGCTCGCCTCTTCAAAACTCCGGCGTCTGAACAATATCCGCCCCGAGGGGAATCGCGCCGGACTCAATATTCCGGGTCGGCGCCGTTCGGAGTTGCCCATGCCGCGCCAGCCCATCGACCCCGCCGTGCTCGACGAACTGCTCACCACCCGCACCAGCAAGTGGACTTTGACGGTGGTATTGCACCTCAGGCGCGACACCATGCGGTTTTCCGAGTTGCAGCGCGGCATCGGCTCGATCTCGCAGAAGGCGCTGACCTCGACGCTCAGGGCGCTCGAGCGCGACGGCTTCGTCAGCCGCACCAGCTATGCCACCATTCCGCCCCGCGTCGACTACCGGCTGACCGAACTGGGTGGCGAGGCGCTCGAGGCCTTCGAAGCCTTCGAGGCCTTCGCGGCGCGCCACTGGCATCGGGTCGTCGCGGCCCGGCAGGCGTTCGACAGCCGCGAGGATGACGCCCCCGGCGTGATCTATCGCCTCGGCGGCCGCTGACAGCGAACCGGCGGGTCGCAACCCGCCGGCTCGGAGCCCGGTCGTCAATCGAAGAAGTTGTCGATGAGCAGCGAGTCGGTGCTCGCCGGGGCGGCAGTGCTGCCGGTGTCGAGCCGGCTCAGCACGCGGGTATTGCCGCCCCTGCCTGCCGCCACCGGCTGCAGCGAGTCGCGGTCGAAATACTGGAACACCTGCGAGCCGTCGGCCAGCTCGACGGTGGCGCGGAAGTTGCCGTTCCAGCCGTCATTGGCGTCGACCGCGTTGATGCCCTTGTACT
>NZ_JAYRYM010000127.1:0-11388 GCF_041917035.1 Devosia sp.
CGGCCGGGGGAGAGCCCCGGGATCCGGCGCCCCCGTTGAGCATTCTGCGGGATCGCCCAGACGCGACGGCCGCGGACGCAGACGTCGTGCCGGTTCCCGGGCTAGAACAGGAAATCCTCGACGCCCTGGTCTGCGTCCGCTGCCGTGGTCGGGGCCGTCCCGACGAGGCGGTCGAAGATCTCGCGCTCTTGCGCCATGCTGTATCGCGCACGGTAGGCGGAGAAGGCGGCGGCCACGGCGCCGAAGTCCGGCGCCTCTTCGGGTAGCCGGGCGGTCAGTTCGAACTGACCGTCGCGCAGGGCCTCGACGACGTCTTCGAGTTCCGAAAGATCGCTGGTCGCCGCTCTCAGATCGCGGACGATGAGGCTGCCATCCGTGGCAAGGAGGGTCTGTGCCGCAGCGGCCTCTTCATCGATGCCGGACAGTCTGGCGAGCGACTGGCGGGCGCGCTCGCGGACCCGGTCCAGGCCTTGCGACGCCTCGCGACCACTCCCCATTCCGGCCATCAGTTCACCGGCCTGTTCGAGGCCGGCCATCGCCTCGCTTGCCGAACTGACCGTCTCCCGTGTCAGTTCGCGAAGCTGTTGCGCAATCACGTCCAGCGCCCGGCCCCGGTCGCCCAGGCGGGCGCAGCGGATGGCCGCATTGAGGCTCACGAGACGCATCTCGGTTTCGATCCGTCGCACGGTCTCGACATACCCGATGAGTTCCACGATGGCCGCATTGACGGCGTCGATCGTGCGCTGCGACTGCTGCAGCTCCGTAGCGCAGTCCTCGAGCACGCCCACCGCTTCGTCGACCATCTGGGCCACCGCGCCGAGCGGGCTCGGCGCGCCGCCGTTGCTCCCGGCCGTGCCGCGGCTGCGGACGATCCTGTCGACGGCGTCGGCAATCCCGCCGATCGACGCGACGGCGCTGGCCGTCTCCGCCTCGAAGGTGCCGATCGTCGCCTCGATCTGGGCGACCTGCAGCGTCACCAGTGCGGCGACGTAGTTCGCGTCCGGGTGATCCCGATCCTCGAGGTCGGCGTCGATGTGCTCCAGCCTCTGCCGGGTGGAATCGCCGATCTGCAGCGACATCACCGCCCGCCCCAGCTGCCCCGCGATGCCTCGCGCGAGATGCGCGGTCTCTCCGGCCTCCCGGGCAGACTGGACTTGCCATTGCCGCAGCCGATCGAGAGCCGACTTCAGCGCTGCCGGGAGGGCCTCCAGCCGTTCGCGGTACAGCGTTTCGAAGCGCCGCCTTTGCTCGATGCTTGCGGTCAGAGCCTCGAGAACCTTGGCGTGGCGGGCGGCAAACTCGGCGACGGTTTCGGCCGCCGCCGCCGAGAGCGTGCGGATGTCGACCGTGAAGACCTCGATGCCATCCGCGTCATCGGTATGGGCGGCAATCACCCTCGCGTTCACCGCGACGATGCCGATCATTCGAACCGTGCGCCGCAGGTCACCCAGGGGGCGTTCGGAGCGCGAGACTGCGGCGAGCAGGCCCGCATACTGCTGGCGCTCGCGATCGAGCGTGGCAAGGGCGATGCCCGTGTCGTCGGCGACGGCCTCGAGTTCAGTGGCCGCAGCAGCGAGTGCAGGGCTCTCGTGCTGCCTCACCAGCCCGTCGAAGGCGGCCAGAAGCCGTTCGAGGACCTGCGAGCTTCCGGTCAGCCGCTCGCCTGCGGCGAGGAAGCCGGCTTCGATCCGCGCGCTGGCCTGTGCGAGGCCGAGATCGCCGAGGCGGTCCGTGAAGACCGGGGCACGAGGCGGGTGATCCGTTCCGGGGGCGATCAAGAGACACCCGCCAGCCGCTCCGGGCGGTCGGTAGCCGCGACCATCGCGGCGGCTATTGCGGGCAGGGGCAGGACCTGGTCGGCCGCGCCACGCTCGATCGCCTCCTTGGGCATGCCGAAGACGATGGAGGTCGTTTCGTCCTGAGCGATGGTGCGGGCGCCGGCCTGCTTCATCTCCAGCAGGCCGCGCGCGCCGTCATCGCCCATGCCGGTGAGCAGGACGCCGACGGCGTTCCTGCCCGCCGCCTGTGCGGCAGAGCGGAACAGCACGTCGACCGAGGGACGGTGGCGGGCGACATGCGGACCGTCGACGATGTTGACGACGTACTGCGTGCCCTGGCGAACCAGCGTCATGTGACGGTTTCCCGGCGCGATCAGGGCCCGACCGGCGACGACCGCGTCGCCGTGCTCGGCCTCCTTGACGTCGATGGCGCAGAGCGTGTCGAGCCGCCTCGCAAAGGCGTCGGTGAACTTCTCGGGCATGTGCTGCACGATGACGATGCCGGGACAGCCCGGCGGCAGGCCGACGAGAACCTCGCGTATGGCCTCCGTTCCTCCCGTGGAGGCGCCGATGCAGATCACCGGGGCCGTCCGCGGCAGGGTTGCCCGTGCCGCGGCCAGCCGCGACGGGGAGAACGGCGGCAGGATGGCATCCGCCGTCAGCTTCGCTTCGATCTTGACGCTTGGCGGGGCCGGCTTGTGTCGCCCGCCGAGCTTGGCGTGTGCGGCCGCCTTGGCGGCGTCGCAGATGCGCACGCTGGATTCGTGCAGCCATTGCGCCGTGTCGACGCGCGGCTTGCTGACCACTTCGACGGCTCCCGCTTCGAGCGCCTTGAGGCACACGTCTGACCCTGCCTCTGCGACACTCGAGCAGATCACCACCGGCAGCGGGCGCTGCGCCATGAGCCGCCTGAGGAAGGTGAGGCCGTCCATGCGGGGCATCTCGATGTCGAGAAAGATGACGTCCGGTGTCTCCTTGCGCAGGCGTTCGACGGCGACATAGGGATCCGACGCCGTGCCCATCACTTCGAGTTCTGGGTCGGCGTCGATGATCTGGCTCAGCGCCAGGCGAACGGAAGCGGAGTCATCGATGATCAGTACGCGGATCTTGCGGTTCATTTGCATCAGCTCTTGCGAAAGACTGCGGGCGCGACCTGCTCCAGCCCCATGCTGCTGCCGATCATCGCCTCGGAGTGGCCGAGGAACAGAAAGCCCCCCGTCCTCACGTGCCCCAGCAGCCGGGCAATGACGGCCTCCTGGTCGGCCTTCTCGAAGTAGATGAGGACGTTGCGGAGCATGACGATATCGACGTCACGGTCCACATCGTAGGACTGGTCCATCAGATTGAGGGTCGAGAATCGGACGAGGCGGCGCAGTTCGGGCGCGATGCGCACCGTTCCGGCGCGGCTGTCGCGGGCATGAAGGACAAAGCGCTCCGCGAGGCGGGCCGGCACGGGCCGGACCATGTCGGCGGGGTAGACGGCCGTACGCGCCTGCGCCAGCACGCGCATCGACACATCGGTGCCCAGGATGGCGAAGCGGAAGCGGTATGTGTCGGCCATGGCCTGCAGAACCATCGCCGCCGTGTAGGCCTCGGCGCCGTTGGAGCTGGCCGCGCTCCACAGCTTGAGCCGAGGGTTCGACTCCCGGGGACGCAGCGCCAGCAGTTCTGCGACGAGGCGGTTGCGCATCAGGTCGAAATGGTCCGGCTCGCGGAAGAAGTCGGTCTTGTTGGTCGTCACCGCATCGACGAGATGCTGCATTTCGGCATCGAGGCCGCCGTCGTCGCCGAACAGATGATCACAGTAGGCGTCGTGGGTGGCAAACCCGAGTTCCCGGATGCGTCCGCGAAGACGCACGTCGAGCATGCTGCGCTTGTTCGACGGCAGCTTGATGCCGAGTCGCTGGCTGAGCAGCCCTGCCAGCCGGTCGTAGTCGGCCGGGCGGAGACTGGACTCCTCGTAAAGGTTCGACGCAGCGATTTGACGGTGCATGGCTGAGACCCTCATGACGCCCCGGCTCAGCGAGGCAGGACGCCGCCGATCATTCGGCTGAAGTCGACGACAGTGACGAAGGCGCCTTTGCGCCGGCCGATCCCGACAATGCTGTGGTTTGTCCACTGGCCGTTGAGGGTGGCGGGAGGCTCCATCTCGCCGTCATCGAGTTCGGTGACCTCGAAGACCCGATCGGTCCGCACCCCCAGGTGCTGCGGGCTCGACGGGCCGCCGAGCGACAGCACGACGATGCGTGTGCTTTGCGTGTCCTCTCGGGCCGGCAGACCAAGGGTCAGCCGAAGGTCGACCACCGGTACCGTCTGCCCCCGCACATCGACCATGCCGAGCAGGTTTGCCGGCGCCTGCGGCAGGGGGGTGATCGGCAGAGTCTCGAGGATCTCCTGCACCGAGCCGACGGGAACGGCGAAGATTTCATCCGCCACCCCCAGCGTCACAAACTGCGCGTGTTCGGTCATCTCGGCCCCCGGTCAGGCTGCCGAGCGCCGGGCGAACTGCTGGTCGAGATCATCCCCGCCCTCGCCGATATCGAGGTCGAAGCCACCGGAAATCGGCCTCGCCTGGCCCTTCGTGATATGGGGTGCGGCCGCCAGGACCTGGGCACGCAGGTCTGCCCGCGGCTTCTGGCGAACGGTACCCGCTTCGACGCGACGCTCCACGCTGGGCTGCGCCGGCTGCAGATCGACCTTGAAATAGCTGATCGCGGCCTGCAGCTGTTCGGCACGGCTGGCCAGTTCCTCGGAGGAAGCGGCCATCTGCTCGGCGGCAGCCGTGTTCTGCTGCGTTACCTTGTCGAGCTGCTGGATGGCGCTATTGATCTGCGCTGCGCCGGCGTTCTGTTCGCGACTGGCGGCAGAAATCTCCTCGACGAGGTTCGCCGTGCGCTGGATGTCGGGGACGAGCCGGCCGAGCATCTCTCCGGCCGACTGGGCTGCCTTGACGGTGGAACCCGACAGCGTCGAGATTTCGGCGGCGGCAGCCTGGCTGCGCTCGGCGAGCTTGCGCACTTCCGAGGCGACCACGGCGAAGCCGCGGCCATGCTCGCCGGCCCGAGCCGCCTCAACCGCCGCATTGAGGGCGAGCAGGTCGGTCTGGCGGGCGATCTCCTGCACCACCATGATCTTTTCGGCGATGGTCTGCATGGCGGCCACCGCATTGCCAACGGCCTCGCCGCTGGCGATCGCGTCGGTTGCCGACTGCCGGGCGATCTGCTCGGTCTGGTTCGCATTGTCCGCCGACTGCTTGATGGTCGCTGCGATCTGCTCGATCGAGGCGGATGCTTCCTCGGTCGAGGAGGCCTGCTCGGTGGCGCCCTGGCTCAGTTGCTCGGCGGTCGCGGACATCTCCTGGCTACCCGACGCCACGTTGCGAGTGGCCTCGGTCACTTCGGTGATCACGCTGCGCAGCCGGGCGGTCATGCCGTTGAGAATGTCGACCAGGTCGCGCGTTTCGTCCCTCGACTTCACCTCGAGGGTCGACGAAAGGTCGCCTGCCGCAACCGAGTTGGCGAGGCCGATGGCCGCCCTGAGGTTCCTGACGATGGCGCCCGAAGTCAGCAGCACCGCGACGATGGCCAGCACGGCGGAAGCCAGGCTGATGCCGACGATCACCCAGGTGAGCATCTGGAACAGGGACTCGGCCTCATGCTCGATCTGCTCGGCCACGATGGTCTGGTAGTGGGCCAGGTCGTCGAGGCGGGCATTGAGCGGATCGAGCGCCTGGTAGGCGTCCCTGGCCACGATATTGGCGAGGCCGGTGAGGTCGCGGCTCTCGATCATCGTGCCGATCCGTCCGACGATAGCGTCAGCCGGGACCATCAGCGACTGGACGTCCGCGACGATCTTCTTCTCGTCCTCGGTCAGGTAGGTCGCCAGATAGGCGGTCCATTCGCTCTCGATGGAGGCGCGCGCCGTCGCAACTGTCTCGCCGGCCTCCGTGAGGCCGACCACGCCCCTCGCGGCCTTCTCGGCCATGCCGAGAACCTCGACGGCGTAGGCGTCCGAAATGGCGCGCAGCTGCGCCATGGGCACGACGCGATCATTGTAGAGCGTCGTCATTTCCGTGTGCATCGTGTTCATGCCGACAAAGCCGACCGTGCCGATCACGGCCATTGCTGCAATCGACAGCAATTGCAGGAGCACGATCTTGCCGCCGATGGAGCGGAAATAGCTCCGGCGCCGGGGTTCGGAGGGACGGGTATTGACAGTGTTGCTCACGATGCAAGCCTTTCTTCCTGGGCTGTGTCGGGCGCGCTGCCGGCGCCCTGCGTTTCTAGAATGCGGTTGACGTCGGGGATGATGAGGAAGCCCCCATCGCGCTTGGCGATGCCGCGGACGAACTCCGGACGCCAGCGCATGCCGACCCGCGGCGTTTCCTCGATGGCGTCGCTGCCGATTTCGGTGATCTCGTAGACCTTGTCGGCCAACAGGCCGACCACCGTGGGTTCACCGTCCAGCTCGATCTCGATGACGACGATCCGTGTGTCCTGATCGGGGAGGGGGCGCGGCATGTCGAAAGCCACGCGCAGGTCTGCGAGCGGCACCACGCGGCCCCGCACGTTGATCAGGCCGCCGACGAGAACCGGTGCGTTCGGAACTTCGGCGATGGGCACGAGGTCGAGGATTTCGCGCACGATCTCGGCCGGCAGCACCATGGTCTCGGTGTCGAGCCGCAACGTCAGCACCTTCAGCGGCGCGGCGGACGGATGTGGGGTCATGCGGCCCTCCCGAGGCGGGCGCGGGACTGGTCGACATACGACTGCCCGGAGGTCACGAGGTGTGCGGCGTCGAGGATCAGGGCGACGGTTCCGTCGCCCAGAATGGTCGCGCCGGAGAACGAGCGCACCCCGGCATGCAGCTTGCTGAGCTGCTTGATGACCGTCTGGCTGTTGCCGACGATCTGGTCGACGACAAGACCGACGCGGCCCTCGCCAGAGGAGACGATGACCACCTTCTGGTGTGCCTCGGGCGGGGTCGGAGTCTCGAACACGTCCCGGAGCCGAAGGAAGGGGACGAGACTGCCGCGGATATCGAGGAAGTTGCGGCCACTCGAGAGAGCGGCAAAGGCGTCCGGCAGTTCGACGCATTCCTGCACGGCGGCGAGCGGGATTACGTAGCGGCCGCTGCCGACGCGCACCAGCATGCCGTCGATGATCGCCAGAGTGAGCGGCAGGCGCAGCGTCGCCGTTGTTCCGGCGCCCGGAGTTGAAGTCAGCTCGATGTTGCCGCGGAGGCCCTCGACGGTTCGCTTGACCACGTCCATTCCGACACCCCGGCCAGAAAGGGCGGTGACCTCGCGGGCAGTCGAGAAGCCCGGCGCAAAGACCAGCTGGTAGAGCTCGACGTCGGTCAGCCGGGAGTCAGGGGCGATCAGGCCGGCCTCTTCGGCCTTGGCCCTGATCCGGGCGGGATCGAGGCCCGCGCCGTCGTCGGTGACGCTCACCGCCACCTCGGCACCCGCATAGGTCGCCGACAGACGCACGGTTCCGCCCGCGGGCTTGCCTGCGGCGAGGCGCCGATCCTGTGCCTCGATGCCGTGATCGAGGGCGTTGCGAATGAGATGGACGAGGGGGTCGGAGAGCTTCTCGATGACGGTCTTGTCGAGTTCGGTGTCCTCACCGGTCGTCTCGAAGGAGATGTCCTTGCCCAGTTCGATCGACAGGTCATGGACGAGCCGGCGGAAGCGGGAAAACAGCGAACCGATGGGCACCATCCGGATGCCCATGGTGGTGTCGCGCAGGCCCGACGAGAGGCGTTCGAGTTCCTCGGCAATGGCGATGAGGCCCGGGTCGGCGCTGTGCGCCGCGATCTGGGTCAGGCGGGCCTGCGCAATGACCAGTTCGCCGACTCGGTCCATCAGTTCATCGAGGCGCTCGGCCGGAACGCGCAGCGACGGGGCAGCGGGGCGATCCGGCTGCCCCGCGGGAGCGGTCGGAGTGTGCTGGGGAGAACGGTCCGGGGCCGGAACAATCTCGGGGGCGGCGACCGCAACGGCCGGTGCCACGGCCGGCAGGCGCTCGACGGTGAGGTCCATGTCGTCCCGGACGAAGAGAAAGACATCCTCTACGGCAGCCCGAGGATCATCTGCCTCGAGGTCGACCTGCCAACCCAGGTACAGGGCCTCGGGATCGATCGCGTCGAGCGCGGGGATCGCGGCGGGAAGGGCGGTGACCCGGGCCGGCGCGATCTGGCGCAGCTCGTCCAGCATCAGCAGTGGATTGGTGCCGTTGAGCAGGACGTCCGCCGGAAGCCGGAACGTCACCCGCCACAGGCCGGTGGTTTCAGCGGCAGGTTGCCCGGGCGATTCTTCGCCGGACGCGACGGATGGCGCCTCCATCGTCACGAGGCGGCGCAGCGACTCGAGAATCTGCTTTCCACCCGGCGTCGCAGGGTCGGCAATCAGGGCGGCGATGTGGTCACGGGCCTCGAGCGCGATCGCCACGAGGGCAGCGCTGGCGGGCGTCCGTCCCTTGCGGACGTGGTCGAACGCGGTCTCGAACTCGTGCACGAAGTCGGCCACGCTCTGGAAGCCGAACATGGCGCCGGAGCCCTTGATGGTGTGCAGCGCGCGGAAGGCGCTGTTGATCAGGTCGGCGTCATCCGGTCGGTGCGTCAGGTCGAGCAGCACCGACTCGAGTTGCTCGAGAAGTTCTCCCGCCTCCTGGCGAAAGGTCTGGGTGGGATCGGGTTGACTCATGCTCCCGCCACCTTCTTCATCACGGCAAGCAGCTGCTCCTGCTGGAATGGCTTGGTGATCCAGCCCGTCGCTCCGGCCTCCCTGGCCTCGCGCTTCAGCTCGGCGTCGGACTCTGTGGTCAGCAGGATGATCGGGACGCCCCGACCGGCCGGGTGCTGGCGGAACTTCCGGATGAACTCGATGCCGTTCATCACCGGCATGTTGAGATCGGTGATGACCGCGTCCGGCTCGCCGCTAACTGCGGCATCGTAGCCCTCTGAGCCGTTGGCTGCCTGCAGTACGCGGTAGCCGGCGCCGGCGAGCGTCAGCGACACCATCTGACGGATGGAAGCGGAGTCATCGACTGTAAGGATGGTCTTGCTCATGCGGCCTGTCCTGGTTGCAGTGCGAAGGGATGGGAATCGAGGATTGGCCGGCCGTCCGCGTCGGCAACACCGAGTTTGACCAGGGCGTCGTGCAGGGCGCCGGAGACGGCCAGGCGGACTGAGAAACGCGCCCCCAGGTGCTGCGCCGTCCTATGCGCAGACATGAGGAGCTGGACGCCTGCGACGTCCACGGCTGTGAACCGCCATCCGTCGAGGCTCACATCCGCCCCGGTCACGACCAAGGTGGCCAGCCTCTCGGCCCAGTCACGGGCGTTGCGCAGGCAAATCTCATCTGGAACGGCAACTTCGGACACAGCCAAAAGACCTCTCGCAGGAGCCCGAGAACGGGTCCTGATTAAATTCCTTCCAAGGATGAACTTAACAAGCTAAGCGAAAGCTGCTCGATCCGAGCGAACTTTAATCAATTGGCGTGGCTTATCGACGGGCGCTCAGCGCTCGGCCGTCGCGAGGTCTTCGACCTCGCGCGAAAACAGCTGCCGGTGAACCGGCAGCAGGGCTGCGCCGATGGCCGGCGCGGCAACGCCGTAGGTACCCCGCACGATGTCCGGGTGACTGAAGGTCAGGGTGGGCAGGTCGTTGCTCTGGCGGCGAACCGAGTCCACCAGCCGCTCGACGATGTGGCCGGGCATGACCCCGTCCACCACCGCGAAATGCAGCTCCGACACCGCCGCGGTATTGGCGATGGCGAGCGCGATCGCCCGCCCCGCGTTCTCGATCCACTCGGAAAGGACCGGCTCGAAGGCCCCCCAGTCCCACTGCACCGGATTGCCGGTCGGCACGTGCTGCCCGGCCACGAACAGCTTCGTCTCGAGTGCCATGAGGGAAGCCAGCAGGTGCACGAAGTTCTCGCGTCCGTCCCGGTCGGTGACCAGCATGGAGCCGAGATTTGCGGAGTTGCCCGTTGGGCCCTCCCACAGCCGGCCGTCCGCAATGATCCCCGACCCGATGAAGGTACTGACGAGGAAGTAGCACATGTTGGCCGGCCGCGGCCGCGGCAGTGCGGACAGTTCGGCCCAGCAGGCAGCATTGCCGTCGTTGAAGGGCCAGACCCTCAGGCCCGTGGCGCGCTCCGCTTCAGCGACAGCATTCAGGCCGGTCCACAGCGACGCATCGGCGGCGGTGCCGCCGACCAGGTCGATGTTGCGGGCGATGCTTCCGGGCATGGCCAGTCCGAGCCCGACCAGCCGCGCCTGCCGATCTGCTGGCAGCAATGCGATCATCGAGCGGGAAAGCGAGCCGATTTCGCCGAACACCGTTCTCGCATCGGGGAAGGGGTAGTCGCGTCGATGCCGGGCCAGGATCTCGCCGCCAAGGTTGCGCAGCACGATCTCGATGTGCCGCCAGCCCAGTTCGCAGCCGAGCGAGTAGGCACCGTCGGGGTTGAGCAGGATCGGGGTGGCCGGCTGTCCGCGCATGCCGCGGCGTGGCTCGCCGCGTAGGACGAGGTCGGCGCCCTCGAGATCGAGCAGGATGCGCGATACCGTCTGCGCGGCAAGACCCGTCTGCCTGGCGATCTCGGCCCCGGACAGACCCTCGCTTGCCGCCACGGCCGTCAGGACGGCCCGCTCGTTGATCGCCCGCAGTTCTCCTGCGGCCATCTTCCTTGTCCCCGGCTCGGCGATTTCGGTGTCTGGTCTGGCGCTCACGCTGAAGTTCCGGCTCTCATCGCGTCACTTCATACTCGGCAAAGGTTACGGATGGTGACCATTGCTGGGCGGGACGACGCAAAATGGACGCGGGGAGGTTCGCCGTCCCCCCCGTCGATGCCGAGCTTGTCGGTATGACGGGACATGCACTAGCATCGCCGCTCGACTCCGTTTGACTGCCTGGAACGGATTTGCAGGCAGGCCGCTCGACCTGATGCAGTCGTTTGAACGCAGCCGCCACCAGGACCCTTGTGAAGGCCGGAAAGCAACAAGCGCACTTCGCCGCGGCCTTTGGTGCGGTGGTATTGGCCCGGCCAGACCGCCTGCGCACGGCGCGTCCCGTCCTTGCTGTGCATGCCCCCCTGGAGCCGTCGCGCCATGGCTGAGCGCCCCGATCTCCTGCTCATCACCCCGGTCGTTCCTGACCCCCGGGGAGCCGGCCGCAACCTGCGCGCCTGGGCATGGCTCGAGGTGCTGAGCCGGGACTATTCCGTTCATGTGCTGGTCGCCGGGGACCAGGAGGAGGGGGCACCCCCGGTACCGTCCGCCGCCTCGATACACTTCCTTGCGGTCGGGCCGGCGCCCGCCTGGAAGCGGCGTGCGGCACTGATTTTCCCGCTTCTGGCGATGCGATCCGGCTTCCATGCCGACTTTGCGCAGGTGAACGACCACCGTGCGGGCGCGCTGGAGTGGCTGGCCGCCCTCCGGCCGGTCCGGATAGTGGTCTTCCGCCTCTACTTGCACGAGGTCGCCGATCTCGTGCGGGCCAGGCTCCCGGCCGTCCGCGCCGAAGTCGATCTCGACGACCTCGAGAGCCGCTCGCGCCTGTCCGTCGCACTCTGCAACTTCAGGCTGGGTCGCCCGAGGGCAGG
>NZ_JAYRYM010000128.1:0-11277 GCF_041917035.1 Devosia sp.
TCTACTTCATGGTGCCGCGCCTGTGGGGTCGCAAGCAGCTCTACTCGCTGCGCATGATCAACTGGCACTTCTGGCTCGCCACCGTCGGCATCGTCATCTACGCCTCGGTCATGTGGGTCAGCGGCATCACTCAGGGCCTGATGTGGCGCGAGTACGATGACCAGGGCTTCCTCGTCTACTCCTTCGCGGAGACCGTGGCGGCGCTGCATCCCTACTACATCGCCCGGGCTGTCGGCGGCGCCCTCTACCTCGCTGGTACCATCGTCATGGCGGTCAACATCTGGATGACCATCAAGGGCAAGGTCCGCAACGAGCGTCCGATGGCCGCTCCTGCCAGCCTTCAGCCTGCCGAGTAAGGAGCAAGGATAATGTCTCTTCTAGAAAAGCATGGCGTCATCGAACGCAACGCCTCACTGCTCCTCGTCCTCTCCCTGCTCGTCGTGGTGATCGGAGGTATCGTCGAACTCGTTCCGCTGTTCTTCTTCCAGAACACGATCGAGAAGGTGGACGGGATGCGCCCGTACACTCCCCTCGAACTGGCCGGCCGCAACATCTACGTTCGCGAGGGCTGCTACGTGTGCCACAGCCAGATGATCCGTCCGTTCCGTGACGAGGTCGAGCGCTACGGCCACTACTCGCTGGCGGCGGAGTCGATGTACGACCATCCGTTCCAGTGGGGCTCGAAGCGGACCGGGCCTGACCTGGCTCGCGTCGGCGGCCGCTACTCCGACGTCTGGCACGTCGAGCACCTGACCAATCCGCAGGCGCTGGTGCCCGAGTCGATCATGCCCAAGTACGGGTTCCTCGCGCAGACCGAACTCGACTACCGCAACATCGCGGCGGACCTGAAGGCCAACGCCCTGATCGGCGTGCCCTACAGCGAGGAGGCGGTCGCCAATGCCTCCGCCGACCTCGTGGCCCAGGCCACGGTGGATGGCGACGCTTCCGGGCTCGCGGCACGCTACGCCAATGCCCGTGCCGCCGATTTCGACGGCAATCCCGCCAAGGTGACCGAGATGGATGCGCTCGTCGCCTACCTGCAGATGCTTGGCACGCTGGTCGACTTCACGACCTACGACGCCAAGGCGAACTACCGCTGAGCGAGGAGCAAATGGACATATCTCACTACGATACGCTCCGGCACTTCGCCGACAGTTGGGGCCTTGTCTACATGATGGCGATCTTCGTGGCGGTGGCGGTCTTCCTGCTCCGCCCCGGCGCCAAGGCCCATGCAGATGCGGCAGCCCGCATTCCCCTTGATGATGCCCACCCCTTGCAGCGGGGCAATGACAGATGAGCACGCACGAAGTCGACGACCTCACAGGCACCCAGACGACCGGCCACGAGTGGGACGGCATCAAGGAGCTGAACACCCCCCTGCCGCGCTGGTGGCTGTGGACCTTCTACGGCACGATCCTGTTCTCGATCGGCTACACCATCGCCTACCCGGCCTGGCCGATGATCTCTTCGGCCACCACCGGTGTGCTCGGGTTCTCCACCCGCGCCAACCTGGATGCCGATCTCGCGGCGGCCAAGGCGGCGCAGGGCGGTCTGCTCGAGCAGGTTTCGGCAACTCCGGTCGCCGAGATTCCGGCGAATGCCGACCTCGCGCGCTTCGCCACCGCCGGCGGCAAGTCGCTGTTCAAGGTCTACTGCTCGCAGTGCCATGGGACCGGCGCCGCGGGATCGGTGGGGTACCCCAACCTCAACGACGATGAGTGGATCTGGGGTGGCTCGATCGATCAGATCTACACCACCATAACCCACGGAGCCCGCTCCGCCGCCGATGCCGACACGCGCTTCAACATCATGCCGAACTTCGGCGCCGATCAGGTCCTGGATGCGGCACAGATCGACACCGTGGCCAAGCAGGTGGCGTCGCTCTCGGGCCTCGAGGGCGGTGCGGCAAGCGACGAAGGGGCGACCATCTTCGCCGAGAACTGCGCCGCCTGTCATGGCGAGGCCGGCGAGGGCATGGCCGATCTGGGCGGGCCGTCGCTGACCGATCAGGTCTGGCTCTACGAGGGCAGCCTCGAGGCGATCAAGGCGCAGGTCAACCAGGCCAAGCACGGCGTCATGCCGGCCTGGGGCGCCCGTCTGGGCGACACCGCGGTCAAGCAGCTGGCGGTCTACGTTCACAGTCTCGGCGGCGGACAATAGGCAGCACCGCAGCCGTAGAAGGAGGGGGGCGACCGCAAGCGCCCCCCTCGCTTTTTGGACCGGGGGATTGACCCAGATCAATCGTCGTTCGCCCCCGGCATGGGACAAGCGCTGACCACCTATCAGCGAATGCGACCAACATGCTTGCGGACCAGCAGCCGGACACCCACCAGAACTACGACGTCGAGGCGGTCAATTCGCCCAAGCGACGCCAGCCGCTCTACACCGCCCGCAAGAAGATCTTCCCCAAGCGGGCCAGCGGCACCTTCCGCAAGTTCAAGTGGCTGGTGATGCTGATCACCCTCGGCATCTACTACATCACCCCATGGCTGCGCTGGGATCGCGGGCCCTATGCGTCCGACCAGGCGGTGCTGATCGACCTCGAGCATCGGCGCTTCTTCTTCTTCTTCATCGAGATTTGGCCGCAGGAATTCTACTACGTTGCCGGCATGCTGGTGATGGCGGGCATTGGGCTGTTTCTCGTCACCTCGACCGTCGGGCGCGCCTGGTGCGGCTACACCTGCCCGCAGACGGTATGGGTCGATCTCTTCCTCGTCGTCGAGCGCGCCATCGAGGGGGATCGCAACGCCCGCATCAAGCTGGAGGCAGCTCCCTGGAGCTTCGACAAGCTGTGGAAGCGCGTCAGCAAGCACGCCATCTGGATCGTTATCGGCGTTGCCACGGGCGGCGCATGGATCTTTTATTTCGCCGACGCGCCGACCCTGCTGCACGATGTGGTCACCCTGCAGGCCCCGGTGGTCGCCTATGCCACCATCGCGCTGCTCACCGCCACCACCTATGTGTTCGGCGGCCTGATGCGCGAGCAGGTGTGCATCTACATGTGCCCCTGGCCGCGCATTCAGGGGGCGATGCTCGACGAGAACTCGCTGACCGTCACCTATAACGACTGGCGCGGCGAGCCGCGGACCAAGCATGCCAAGAAGGCGCTCGCCGAAGGCAAGCCGGTCGGCGACTGCGTCGACTGCAACGCCTGCGTCGTCGTCTGCCCGATGGGCATCGACATTCGTGACGGGCAGCAGCTCGAGTGCATCACCTGCGCCTTGTGCATCGATGCGTGCGACGACGTGATGACCCGCCTGGGCAAGGAAAAGGGGTTGATCTCCTACACCACGCTCAACAACTACAACCGGAACATGGCCCTCGCCACCTCTGCCGAGGGCACCATCGAGCCGTCCCGCGTGCGCGACGCGGCCGGCAAGTTCATCGACAAGATCCGCCATACCACCTGGCGTTCGATCGTCAGGCCGCGCACCGTGCTCTACTTCATCGGCTGGGCGGCGATCGGGCTCGCCATGCTGACCGTGCTGTCGCTGCGCTCGCCGCTCGACATCAACGTGCTGCACGACCGCAATCCGCTCTTCGTGATGCTCAAGGACGGCACCGTGCGCAACGGCTACGACGTCAAGATCCTCAACATGACGCCCGAGCCGCGCACCGTCACGTTGCGCCTCGATGGCCTGCCGGGCGGCACGCTGTCGCTGGCCGACAGCAAGGGCGCCAGCGAAACGGACCTGCTCCTGGAACTGGAGCCGGACAAGGTGTTGCCGCTGCGGCTCTACGTGCACGCCGATCCCAAGGCGCTGACGGCGCGGCAGACCGGCTTCACCATGGTCATCGACAGTACCGACGGCATCCGTGCCTCCACCCGTGCCAACTTCGAAGCCCCGGAGAAGAAGTGATGAAGACCAGCAACACCGCCGAGCCGGGCACCTTCACCGGGCGACACATGCTGTTCGTCATGTTCGCCTTCTTCGGCACGATCATTGCCGTGAACATCACCATGGCGGTGTTCTCCGCCACCAGCTGGACCGGGCTGGTCGTCACCAACTCCTATGTCGCTAGCCAGGAGTTCGAGACCAAGCGCCTCGCACATCTGCAGCAGCAGGCGGCGGGCTGGGAGCCGTCCTTCGTCTTCGCCGACGGGGCGGCGACCCTGACCATCCGTGACGGGGCCGGCACGCCTGTCGATCTGGGCAAGGTGACCGTCAAGCTCAACCGCCCGGTCGGCGGTCACGACGACCAGCAGCTGGAGCTGACTCGCGGGCCGGACGGCAGCTATGCGGTCGCGACCACTCTTGGCACCGGCGTCTGGGACGCCTGGGTCGAGGCGCCCGAGACCGCGCTCGGACCGTTCGAGCTGCATGAGCGCTTCAAGCTCGAAGAGACCGGCAAATGACCTGTTGCACGCCGGATGGCGAAGTCCGGATCACCGCACCCACCGGCATCGAGACCGACGACGAGGCGCTGCTCACCCTCAGCCGCAAGCTCGGGGACGGAACCTGCCAGCTCGAGTTCGCGGTGCCGGATGCCCATTGTGCCGCCTGTATCCGCTCGATCGAGACAGGCCTGTCGCAGCTGCCCTCGGTCAGGGCGGCCCGCGTCAATCTCACGCGACGGCGGGTCCGGGTGACCTTCGATCCGGCGACCGGGCGGCCATCCGACCTGGCTCCGGCCATCGTCGGCGCCGGCTACCACACCTACGCGCTGGATCCCAGTCAGGACGAGGATGGCGATCCGGTACTGCGCGAACTCGTGCGCGCGCTGGCCGTGGCCGGCTTTGCGGCCGGCAACATCATGCTGTTCTCCGTCTCGGTCTGGGCCGGAGCCAACGAGGCCACCCGCGACCTCTTCCACTGGCTGTCGGCTCTCATCGCCCTGCCGGCCGTCGCCTATTCGGGACGCATCTTCTTCCGCTCGGCCTGGCGCGCCGTCCGCGTCGGGCGCACCAATATGGATGTGCCGATCTCCATCGGCGTCCTGCTGGCGACCGGCCTGAGCCTGTTCGAGACCATCCAGTCCGGCGAGCATGCCTATTTCGATGCCTCGACGACCCTGCTCTTCTTTCTGCTGGCGGGGCGTACCCTCGATCACCTGATGCGCGAAAAGGCCCGCAGCGCCATCACCAACCTCGCGCGCATGGCGCCGCGGGGGGCGACCCGGATCACGGCCGATGGCCGGCGCGACTACCTGTCGCTCGACGAGATCGAGCCGGGCATGGTCCTCGAGCTGAGGGCCGGGGAGCGCGTGCCGGTCGACAGCATCGTGCTCTCCCGGCGCGCGACCTTCGACTACTCGATTGTCACCGGGGAATCGGCGCCGCTCGAACTGGCCGCTGGCGCGAGCGTCGCCGCCGGTGCCAATAATCTGGGTGGGCTGATCGAACTGCGGGCCGAGAAGCGCTCCGTCGATTCGCTGCTCGCCCGCATGGTGGGGCTGATGGAGGCTGCGGAGGGCGCCAAGACCAGGCGTCGGCGCATTGCGGACCGTGCGGCGGCCGTCTATGCGCCCGTGGTCCATACGATCGCCATCGCGACCTTTCTCGCCTGGGGGGTGCTCACGGCCGACTGGCACGCTGCCCTGCTCAACGCCGTGGCCGTGCTGATCATCACCTGTCCCTGCGCCCTGGCGCTGGCCGTGCCGATCGTCCACGTCGTGGCCGCCGGCAGGCTGTTCGAACGCGGCGTGCTGATGAAGGACGGCGCCGCTCTGGAGCGCGCCGCCGAGGCCGACTCCGTCGCCTTCGACAAGACCGGCACCCTCACAATCGGCCAGCCCAGGCTGGTCGAGCACCAGGACGGGGGCGAGCAGGCACGACGCATCGCCGCCGCTCTGGCGCGCAGTTCCACCCACCCCCTGTCGCGCACCATCGCCGCGGCGCTTCCGGATCCGGGCGGGATGGACATCGAGGTGACCGAAGTCGCCGGGCGCGGCATCGAAGGACGTGTCGGAAACGAGGTCTGGCGCTTCGGCAGCCCCGAGTGGTGCGGCCTCGGCGGAGCACCGCAGCCCGATGCCACGGAAGTCTGGCTGTCGCGCAACGGTCACGTCGTCGGGTTCTTTCGCTTCGAGGACGAAGTGCGGGCCGACGCTGCCGCCGCGGTCGACCAGCTCGATGACCTGCGACTGCCGGTCCGCCTGCTGTCGGGCGATGCGCAGCGCCCGGTCGCCGCCGTCGCGGCCCAGGTGGGCATCTGGGACGCCAAGGCGCACCTGTTGCCCGAGGACAAGATGGCCGACGTCGCCATCGGCCGGACCATGATGGTCGGCGACGGCCTCAACGACGCGCCGGCCATGCGCGCGGCCTACGTGTCCATGGCCCCGTCGACGGCGACCGATATCGGGCGCAGCGCTGCCGATTTCGTGTTCACCGGCGGCACCTTGGCCACCGTGCCCTTCGTCATCCAGACGGCGCGACGCGCCGCCGCCATCGTCAACCAGAACCTCGTCATCGCCATCGGCTACAATGCCATCGCGGTGCCGCTCGCGGTTTTCGGGCACGTCACGCCGCTGATCGCCGCCATTGCGATGTCGTCGTCGTCGATCATCGTGGTCGCCAACGCCTTCCGGCTCCGCTTTGGTGGGTTTGGCGCGCGCGGTCGCGCCGCCCGGGCGGCCGACGGCAATGGTCAACTGACGGAGGCGACGGCGTGACCGGTCTCACCTTCCTGATTCCGATTGCCATCGGCCTCGGCCTGTTGGCCCTCGTCACCTTCCTCTGGACATTGAAGTCCGGGCAGTACGACGATCTCGAGGGCGCCAGTCAGCGCATCCTCGATGACGACGAGCCGCGCTGAAGGGTCAGCCGGCGCGCCGCCTGAGGGCAGCGAGGTCGGGTACGGTCACGTGGCGATGGTTCTCGATCGAGACCAGCCCTTCATTGCGCAGCTTGCTGATCTGTCGCGACACGGTCTCGATGGTGAGGCCGAGGAAGTCCGCCATGTCGCCTCGTCCCAATGGCAGCTCGAAGCTCACCGGCCCGGCCACCTTGCCGCCTCCGTCACCTGTTCGGCTGGCAACCAGCAGGAACAGGCTCGCAACGCGCTCGGCGGCCGTCTTGCGACCGAGCGTGACCATCCATTCGCGGGCGTCGTCCAGGTCCTGCAGCGATTGATCGAGCAAACGCCGCTTCAGCTCGTCGCTGCCCTCGACCAGCATCTCGAGCACGAGCTTGGGCACGCGACACAGGGCCACCTCCGAAGCGGCCTCGGCCGTGATCGGGCTCTCGGTGCCGAACAGGCGCCCCATCAGGTCGGGGGCAAACTGCAGGCCGACCAGTTGCTGCCGGCCATCGCGCAGCACCCGCGACAGCTTCACCACGCCATCCGTCACATTCGCATAGCTGGTGATCTCGTCGCTCTCGATCGTGAGGGCTTCGCCCGGCCGGTGGTGCGTGTGGCGCGTGTGCGTGGCCAGCAGGCCCAGTTCGGCGGTCGTCAGCGCGGCGCACATGCCGTCATGGCGTGCGCTGCAGCTTCGGCAGACTTGTGGAATTTCCACCTCGTTCAATGCCTTGACCGTCACTCTCGGGCTCCTCGCTGCGTCGTTCGGAGTGGTGCCACACAGACGGCTCCGGGATTTGATCCGGATCAAGGAGTTAATCGGTGGCAGGGGGCATCTAGGTCCGAGGAGACGATTCAATGCTGGACGACCTGATCAAGCGCTACGCCAAGCCCGTGCCGCGCTACACGAGTTACCCGACGGCGCCGCACTTTCATGCCGACATCGATACTGCCACCTATGCGGCCTGGCTCGGCGAACTGCCCCCGCAGACGCCGATTTCGCTCTACGTGCACGTCCCGTTCTGCGATCGGCTATGCTGGTTCTGTGGTTGCCACACCAAGCAGGTGCTGCGCTACGACCCGATCGCCGCCTACCTGCCTTCGGTATATCGCGAGATCGCGATGGTCTCCGAAAAGCTCGGCGGCCGTGGGCATGTGGTGGCCCTCCACCTCGGCGGCGGCTCGCCCTCCATGCTGCAACCCGCTGATATCGAGGCCCTCGTCGCCCACATCCGCGAGAACTTCGTCGTCTCCGATGCGCTGGAGTTCAGCATCGAGATGGATCCCAACGACTTGACCGAGGATCGCTATGACGCCCTGGCTGCCGCCGGCGTCACCCGGGTCAGCGTCGGCGTGCAGGATTTCAATCCAAAGGTGCAGGCCGCCATCAACCGCGTCCAGACCTTCGAGCAGACCCGCGAGGTCATCGAAGCCATGCGGCGGCGGGGGGTCACCTCATCGAACATCGACATGCTCTACGGCCTGCCGCACCAGACGATCGAGTCGGTCGAGGCGACCGCCGACCAGGTCCTCTCGCTCCGGCCCGAGCGCATCGCCCTGTTCGGCTACGCGCACGTCCCCTGGATGAAGACCCACCAGAAGATGATCGACGAGGCAGCTCTGCCGGGCGTCGCCGAGCGGCTGAAGCAATCCCTGGCCGCAGCCGAGCGCATTCTCTCCGCCGGCTACCAGCAGATCGGTATCGATCACTTCGCTCTCCCCACCGACAGCCTGGCCGTGGCAGCGGCCGGCGGTCACCTGCATCGCAACTTCCAAGGCTACACCACCGACGCCGCGCCGGCATTGATCGGCCTGGGCGCTTCCTCGATCGGCAGTCTGCCGCAGGGCTATGTCCAGAACACCGTCGCGACGGGAGAGTACATCCGGCAGGTCCGCGAGGGCGGTCTGGCCACCGCTCGCGGCGTCGCCCTCAGCGAGGAGGACCGGCTTCGCGGCTGGGTGATCGAGCGGCTGATGTGCGACTTCGCCGTCTCGGTCGGCGAACTGAGAGAGCGCTTCGGCGAGGCGGCCGCCGCCCCGGTCGTTCAGGAGATGCGCTATGCGGCGCTCTACGACGGCGACGGGCTCGTCAACTTTGACGGAAAGGTGTTTCGAATCAACGACATCGGCAGGCCGTTCGCGCGCTCGGTGGCGGCGACCTTCGATGCCTATCTGGCCAACGGCGCCGGACGTCACTCGGTAGCGGTCTAGCCGGCACAGGGGAACACTAAGTAAACCCCCTAAGATTCCGACCGGAATTTCGGGAATCCGGCCGCTGGTCCACCTTGCTGTCATTGAACAGCGAGGGATTTGAGATGCATATTCACCCGGCCTTTCGTGCAACTGTCGCGACCGCTTCCCATCGGGTGGGAGGCGTCTCGGAACTGCTCTCCGCAATGCAGCCCGCCGCCGTGACCCTCTATCCCGAGGATGCCGTCATCTACGCCCAGGGCGAGAAGGCCGGGCCGCTCTACTACGTCGAGTTCGGCACCGTGCGGATCTGCCGGTTGACGGCGGACGGCCGTCGCCAGATCACCGCATTTCATTGTGCGGGTGAGGTCTTCGGTTTCGAGGCCGGGGACGAACACGAGTCCTATGCCGAGAGCGTCGACGGCGCCGGCGTCCGGGTCCTGCGCACCAATTGCGGGCAGCAGCCGACGGGCTCGATGCTGATGCTGGCGCTCAAGAGCCTCGCCCGCGTCCAGAACCACCTGATGGTGCTCGGCCGGCGCAATGCCAACGAGCGCATGGCCTCGCTGCTGGTCGACCTTGCTGAACGTCAGGGCAACGACACGCTCGTGGTTCTCCCCATGCAGCGCAACGACATTGCCGACTACCTCGGCGTGACGTTCGAGACCGTGTCGCGCATCCTGCGCGCCCTCAAGGACATGGGCGTCATCCGCATGCGCTCGGTCAGCGAAGTCGAAATCCTCGATCACGACGCCCTGGTGGAGATGTGCGAATAGCCGCCTTGCCTGGCTAGTTCAGCGGCCGTCCATGGTGCCTCAGCACCAGCCCGACGGCACCCATGCAGGCCCCGTTGTCGATGAACGTGCTGCGCCTGAGGATCGTCCGGGCATTTTCCGGCACGTCCTCGCGCTTGACCAGTGAATACCGCTCGAAGCTCTCGGCCAGAGGCGTCATGAGCAGTTCGCCGGCTGTCGCCAGCCGGCCGCTGACCACGACCAGCGGCGGGTTGAATACCGAACCGATCAGGCCGAGCCCGCGCCCTCCGGCCTCACCCGCCTGTGCGATCAGCCGCCGGCAGGTTTCGTCGCCGGCAAGGGCCATGCGAACGACGTCGGTGATCCTGAGCTTCCGGCCGAAATGCCGCTGGGCTTCGGCGAGCGGACCGCTAAAGCTGGCATAGACCTCGAGACAGCCCCGGTTGCCGCAGCGACAGACTGGTCCGGCCGGGTCGATCACCACGTGGCCGAACTCGCCCGCGCCGCCGGCAATGCCGCGCAGCACCTTGCCGCCCGACACGATGGCGCCGCCGACTCCCAGGTCGAGCGTATAGACGATGAAGTCCTCGAAGCCCTGCGCTGCGCCCCATGTCATCTCGGCGATGGCCGAGCAGTTGCTCTCGTTGTCGGCGAAGATCGGCACGTCGAACAGTTGTCCCAGCAGGGCGCGGATGTCGGTTCCGGTGAGATTGGGGAGCCCGCCGCGCAGGATTTGCCCGTTGACCGGATTGACCGGGGCGCCGACGGCGATGCCGACGCCCAGCAGTCCGGCCGGCGTCTGCCACTGGTCGGCATAGGCCTCGGTGATCAGTTCCCGAACCAGTTCGGCTGCCGTCTGTTCGGAATAGCCGGGCTCGAGATAGACCGACTTGTCCCAGAGCACGGAGTGCGAGACGTCGGCGACGATCACCTGCAATTCCGACTGCCCGATCAGTACGCCGATGCAGGTTCCGGCCTTGGGATTGAGCGTCAGCGTCGTGGCGGGACGTCCGGCGCCGCTGGTCTGCTCGGTTCCGGTCTCGACGACCATTTCGGTGCGTTTCAGTTCCGCAAGGGCCGTGGACACGGTCGACTTGGCCAGTCCGGTCAGGCGCGCCAGCTGCACCGCGCTGAGGCTGCCGCGCTCGCTCAGCGTGCGCACGATGCGGCCCGTCGGCGTTGCCAAGGCCCTGGTGCTAAGGAGCGATTTCAGTTCCACCTTGTTCACATGGGCGCTCCCCAGGCGCGTTGACAAGCCGAATATGTTCACCATAGAACTAATACGTCGGTCGCAGAAGGATGTGCACCGACAGGGAAAAAGCGCAAGTGGCCGCCCACGACCGTCAAGAGTCGGGTCGATCGCAGGACGCATGGGAGATGAAATATGACCATCACGACTAGGGCCGCGGCTGCCGCGGCCACGATGCTGACTGCTGCGCTGCTTTCGGGCACCGCGCTTGCTGCACCCAAGGTGCTGATGCTGCACCAGTGGGCATCCGGCTCGGATGCCGCCTCGATTGCCAAGCTCGGCGAGATGTTCACCGCCAAGGGCGGTGTGTGGGAACAGACCGCGATCGCCGGCCACACGGCCA
>NZ_JAYRYM010000129.1:0-11185 GCF_041917035.1 Devosia sp.
CCGACCATCGGCCGTCTCAAGGGGCTCGCCGAGCTGCGTGGCGTGATGACGGCGCTGGAGCACAGGCAATACGGGCTGGGAGGCTAGGCGCGGACCTGCCTTCCGCCCTAGGGGGGTATTGCCCCACCCACGGGGTCATTCCCGCGAAAGCGGGAACCCTCGTTTGCTATCGATCCACTCACGCAAACCGAGAGGAGCCAACGGAGATTCACGCTTTCGCGGGGATGACCCGGTGAGTGAACTAGGTGTGGGAGTGTCCCTGCCGGTACCGCAGGCTCGATGTCATCCCGGCGCAGGCCGGGACCCAGCACTTTGCACACGCACCGTGATCGGGATGCATCTCAAGATAGGCCCCGGCCTCTTGCCGGGGTGACCGCGGTGGGGTGGCACAATGGTTCCCCCCACCCAACATCAGGCGTTGGTGCCGGTAGACCCCCCTCCGTCCGTAAACGTAGGGAGGATCAAGGCCCCTTCAATCCTCCAGCAGGTAGGCGCCCTTGCGCCCCGGCAGCGGCACGGTGCCGACGATCTTCATGATGGCGCTGCCGCGCTGCGCATATTTGTGGCTGGCGCGGGTGAGCACGAACCCGTCGGTGCCGGCGAGGATCGGCGTGCGCGCCATGAAGGCCTCGGGGCCGTCGAGGGCGATGAGGTCGGCGACCGGCTGCCCCTTGCTGACGCGCTCGCCCAGGTCGACCCGGTAGGCGACGAGGCCCGGCCGATCCACCCTGAGGATCTCGGTGGCTTCGAACGGCGTGCCGCCCGGCATCGCCGGCGGCGGTGCGCCGGCATCGGAGTCGACCAGGTTGCGCCCGGCGAGGAAGCCCCAGAGCCGGCGGGCATCCTCGGCGCCGAAATGGTCGAAGACGTCGGCCTGACCGCGATACTCGAGCGTCGCGGTGGCGCTCGCCATCGGCACGGGCTTGCCCGGGTTGGCCTGCGCCACCTTGCGGTAGAGCTGCGGCAGCACCTCGTCGAACGATCCGCCGCCGCTGTCGGCAGCGGTCAGCGTCGCCGCCGCGCCCATCCAGTCGGCGAGGTCCTGCAGTTCCGGCATCAGTTCGGGCGAAGTGTAGATGTGGATGAGCGAATCGTCGTCGCAATGGAGGTCGAGGATGAACTCGGCGTCATGGGCCTCCCGCAGCACGAGCAGGCGCAGCTGCTCCGCCGCCGAGCGCGGCTGCTGCGCCTCGATCCACTGGGCCACGGCCTTGCGGATCAGGTTGACGTTGAACACCTCGTCTTCGCTCAGCCGGCCGGAAAGCTGGCTGCGGATGGCCGTGAACAGGTCGGGCCAGCGGCGGTTGTAGTTGATGCCGGTATTGGTGTCGTAGCGGCCGACATGATGGCGCAGCAGCCGATTCGACAGACCCAGCGGGTTGACCAGCGGCATCACGGTGAAGCGGGCCCGGAGCTGGCCCCGGTCGTCGGCCTGTCGCAGCATCGGCAGCAGGTGGTGCAGCAGCATGGTGCCCGGGTGCTCGTCGGCATGCAGCGCCGCCTGCAGATGCACCTTCTCGGGGGCGTTCTCGGGGCCGATCACGTAGTAGGTGAACTCGGTCACCTCGCCGGGCGTATCGCCGCGCAGCGGCACAGTCTTTCGCTGAAAGCTCAACGCGTCCTCACAACCGGTTCATCCTGAAGCGCAGCGGCACCGCGCCCGGCATATGCCGTGTCAGGTGGCGGTAGACCAGCCCGAACACGAAGAAGATGGCGAGCGAGACCGCGAGGAAATAGAGCGCCGCGGCCGAGAAGTGCAACACCGCGTTGTAGTCCTTCTCGAACAACTCGCCGGCCATGTTCATCAGGTCTTTCTGGTCGTCGATCACCGGCAGGGTGAAGTACACCAGCGCCGTGGCGTGGAACAGGAACACCACTTCGTTGGTGTAGGCCGGCCAGGCGAGGCGGATGAGATGCGGCCAGACCACCGAGCGGAACTGCTGGCCGCGCGTCATGCCGAAGGCGCGTGCCGCCTCGACCTCGCCCTTGGGCACGGTCATCAGCGCCCCGTAGAAGATTTCGGCGGAATAGGCGGTGGTATTGAGCGCCAGGATCGCCGGTCCGAGGACGAGCGGATTGAGCACGATGCCGTCGATCCCGAGCGGCCTCCACAGGCTGAGGTTGAAGGCCAGCGCCAGCGAATAGAACATGAAGAGCTGGATGAAGAAGGGCGAGCCGCGAAACGCATAGATGTAGCCGGCGCACAGGTTCGAGATCAGCGCGTTGCGGGACGCCTTGCCGAGCGCCATGAAGATGGCGAGGACGAAGCCGATCGGGATCGAGGCGAAGGCAAAGTAGACGTTGAACAGGGCCGGCCGGGCGAGGACGGCCAGGTCGCCGAGCAGCGGCGCGAGAAACTCCATCATGCCGGACTCGCCACCGACATGCCGCGGCCCGCCCAGCGGGTCACCGCCGCGAACACCTTCTCGGAGAGGAAGGTCAGCAGGATGTAGAACACCAGCAGCACCAGGTAGTAGCCCCAGCGCCAGTCCGGGTGCACGAGGCCGGCGGAGCGGGTGAAGTTCGGCGCGCCCAGCCGGTCGGCCCAGAGCACGATGTCGGCGATCTGCAGCAGCGAGAGCAGCGAGGTCGCCTTGATGATCAGCATCCAGACATTGGAGAGGCCGGGCAGGGCGTAGATCCACATCTGCCGGATGTGAAAGCGCCACAACACCTGCGCCTTGCTGAAGCCGAAGGCGCGGGCCGCCTCGAGCTGGCCGCGCGGCACCGCCGTCATCGCGCCGGCGATGACATTGGCGGCGAAGGCGCCGTAGACGATGCCCAGCGAGACGCAGGCCAGCGCCAGGTATTCCGGCGTGCCGAGAAACCAATTTGCCGCGTCGCAGGGCGGCCACTGGCCGGCACTGGCTGCAAGGCTCTCGGGCGTGCACACCCCTTGCGCGCGGATGAGTTCGACGAGCTGCTCGAAGGCGAGCGGGAAGAACAGGAAGAACAGCACGTCCGGCACGCCCCGGACCATGTTGATGTAGAGCGCCCCGAGCAGGCGCGCCGGGGCGAAGCGGGCGTTGCGCAGCGCCGCTCCGGCAAGGCCCATCAGCAGTGCGGCGAGGGCGCCGAACACGGCCGCGGCGAGCGTGTACTGCACGCTCGCGTACCAGGTCAGGTGCTTGCCGTTGGTGAAATAGCCGAACCAGAACAGCAGGTCGTCGCCGATCCCGTCCTTCAGCCATTGCGGCAGGATGTCGAGCATCCGGAGCCCCCGGGGAGAAAACGGGCGGGCCGAGCTCTCGGTCCGCCCCTGGCAGCGATCAGCCGCCGGCGAAGATCGGGCCCGGCGCCTTGTCCGGGAACCACTTGATGATCAGCGCGTCGAGCGAGCCGTCCTTCTTCATCTCGCCGATCGCGGCATTGAGCTTGCCCTCGAGGTCGTCGTCCGCCTTCCTCAGGCCGACGCCGACGCCGCCGCCGATCATCACGTCCGGCCCGGTGATCTCGAGCGAGCCCGATGAGCCGGCGACGATCTCGGCGAGATAGGAGCCATCGGCGAGGATGACGTCGACATTGCCGGCATTGAGGTCGGCCAGCGCCTGGTCGGCGGTCTCGAACGCCTTGATGGTGTTGTTGGCCCCAAAGGTCGCCTCGGCATAGGCGGCCTGGATGGTGGCGCCCTGCACGCCGACGTTCTTGCCGCTCAACGCGGCAAAATCGAGCGCGGTGCCGGTGCGGACCATGTACTTGGACGGGTCGGGCGGAAAGTAGTTGTCGGAGAAGTCTATGGTCACCTTGCGCTCGTCGGTGATCGACATGCCGGCCATGATGGCGTCGTAGTTGCCCGCGACGAGGTTCGGGATGATCGAGTCCCATTCATTGATCTGGAACGTGCACTCGAGCGCCGCGCGCTTGCACAGCTCGTTGCCGAGGTCGACCTCGAAGCCGGCCGGCTTGCCGGCATCGTCGAGGAAGTTCCATGGCGCATAGGCGCCCTCGGTGGCGATCCGTACCGCCTGCGCGTTGGCGCCGGTCGCCATCATGGCGAGGGCGGCAGCCGCAAGAAAGAACTTGTTCATATGCGTCTCCTGTCGGTCGCCCGGCCCGTTTTGTCAGGGCCGGTGCGGAAGCCCGCCGGCCGGCGGGCATTGGGGCACACGCTAGTCGAATTTACCGACTGGTCAACATTGCGTGAAAGGCCGCTACATCAGGTCGCGCCGCTCGAGCCAGAACACCTCGCCCTCGCTGGCCTCGGTGTCGAGCCAGGTAAAGGGCAGGTGCGGGAATTCCGCCTCGAGGAGTGCCCGCCCGGTGCCGACCTCGCAGATCAGCCCGCCGGTCGGGGTCAGGTGCCGCGCTGCCTGGGCGAGGATGGTCCGCACCAGGTCCAGCCCGTCGGCGCCGCCCAGGTGCGCCATTTGCGGCTCGCCGGCATATTCGGGCGGGAAGGCGGCGACCTCGGCGGCCGCGACATAGGGCGGGTTGGTGAGGATCAGGTCGTAGCGGGCGGACCCGACGGGCTTGAACAGGTCGCCGCGCTTGAGGCGGATGCGGTCCGCCAGGCCATGATCGTCGACATTGAGCCGCGCCACCTTGAGCGCCTGGGGTGACAGGTCGACGGCATCGACATCCGCCTGCCCGAAATACATCGCGGCGATGATCGCGAGGCAGCCCGAACCCGTGCACAGGTCGAGCACTGATCCCACTCCGCCCGCGTCGGGGATCAGCCCGAGGCCCTCGGGGCCCAGGGTGCCGGAGAGCAGCAGTTCGGCGATGAACGAGCGCGGCACGATCACCCGCTCGTCGACTCTGAACGGGATACCCTGGATATAGGCCTTGCCGACGAGGTATGGCGCCGGCTTCCGGGTCACGATCCGCGCCTCGAACAGGGCCAGCAGGTGCTGCCGTTCGCTCGAGGTCAGGCGGGCATCCAGCCAGGGATTGATGTCGTCGACCGGCAGGTGCAGCCCCTCGAGGATCAGGAAGGCCGCCTCGTCGATCGGCCCGGCCGTGCCATGGCCAAACACCAGTCCGGCCGATCCGAAGCGGCTCGTGGCATAGCGCAGCAGATCGCGCACCGTGATCAGTTCGTCGGCGAGGGTCACGAGGCTTGTCCTGTCAGTGGTCGGCGGCGGCGAGGAACTGCCGGAGGCGCGGCGAGCGGGTGGCATCGAAGATCTGCCCGGCGGTGCCCTCTTCCTCGATCTTTCCCTGGTGCAGGAAGATCACCCGATGGGCGATCGAGCGCGCGAGGCCCATGTCGTGGGTGACGAGGATCATCGTTCGCCCCTCGTCGGCGAGCAGCTTGATCACCCGCGTCACTTCCACCTGCAGTTCCGGGTCGAGCGCCGAGGTCGGCTCGTCGAACAGCATGACCTTGGGATTGATGCACAGTGCCCTCGCAATCGCGGCGCGCTGCTGCTGGCCGCCCGACAGCTGGCTGGGGTAGGCGTCGGCCTTGTCGCGGATGCCGACCTTGGCCAGCATGGCGAGGGCCTCGCGCTGGACTTCGGCGCGGTCGCGCCTCTGCACCCGGAGCGGCGCCTCCATTACGTTGCCCAGCACCGTCATGTGGCTCCACAGGTTGAAGGACTGGAACACCATGCCCAGTTCCGAGCGGATGCGCCGGATCTGTGCCTCGTCGGCCGGATGGCGCTGAGGTGGTCTTCCGGCAAGACGGATCTCCTCCCCCGCCACCCGGATCGTGCCGCTCTCGGGCACCTCGAGCATGTTGATGCAGCGCAGCAGCGTCGACTTGCCGGATCCCGAGGAGCCGATCAGGGCCACGACTTCGCCCTGTCGCGCGGTGATCGAGACGCCCTTCAGCACGTGCAGTTCGCCATAGGACTTGTTGAGGTCGATGATCTCTACGACGGCTTGGGGGGGAGTTTCGAGCTGCATGGGATCACAAAACCCAATGCCGGCCCGGCTGGCAAGCGCCTTCGTGGAACCTCGCACGTACTGCCGGCGTTGCCCAGGCAGAGGACGCGTCAACCGAGGCGTCCCGCAAACCACCTGTTGAGAGGAGTTCTCGATGAACTGGAACGAAATGGAAGGGAACTGGGAGCAGTTCAAGGGCAAGGTCCAGACGCAGTGGGGCAAGCTCACCAATGATGACCTCGCCACCATCCAGGGTCGCCGCAAGGAACTCGCCGGCAAGATCCAGGAGCGGTACGGCAAGACGCAGGAAGAGGTCGAACGCGAGATCGACAACTGGTACGGCCGGCTGCACTGACCTGCTGGCCTGAACGCCGAAGGGCCCCGCCACGGCGGGGCCTGCCTCGCCGCTGCCGGGCGGGCCATCCGCTCAGGCGGCGGCCCGCGAGCCTTCGTTGAAGAACAGCGCCTGGCTGATCAGCGCCTTGACCATTTCCGGGCTGAACGGCTTGGTGACGAGGAAGGTCGGCTCGGGCCGCTCGCCGGTCAGCAGCCGCTCGGGGAAGGCGGTGATGAAGATCACCGGGATCGGGTGGGCAGTGAGGATGTCGTTGACGGCATCGATCCCCGAGGAACCGTCGGCCAGTTGGATGTCGGCGAGCACCATGCGCGGGCGGGAGGTGCGGAAGAGGTCCACCGCTTCCCTGCGCGTGCGGGCGACGCCGACGACCCGGTGGCCGAGGCTGGTCACCATGTGTTCGATGTCCATGGCGATGAGCGGTTCATCCTCGATGATCAGGATGTCGGTCGCGACCTGCCGGGAGATCTCCTGGCCGGCCTGGGCGAGGAGGTCGGCAAACTCCTCCGGCGTCACGTCGAGGACCTCCGCCGCCTCGGCCTGGGCGAATCCCTCCACGGCAACGAGGAGGAAGGCCTGGCGCGAGGTGGGCGGAAGGCTGGCGAGATTGGCGGCGGTGCGCGCTTCCCAGGCGAAGGTCGAGCCGGGCTCCGGCATGCGGACGGCGGCGGACAGGAACAGCTTGGAGAACAGCTTGTAGAGGGCGACCCTGTCGCTCGAGGCCGTCGGAAAGATCGTGAGGTCGGCGATCAGGGCCTCGAGGACAGCCGCGACGTAGGCATCCCCCGACGTCTGCGAGCCGGTCACGGCGCGGGAAAACCGGCGCAGGTACGGCAGGTGCGGCGCAATCCGCGTGGACAAGGTCATCGGCAAGCTCCCTCGGCGCATTGGTGGGCATGGAGTCGCAGAACGATCTGGCGAAACAATGGTTCCCCACGGACGGAACTTTTTGCATGGTCGCGAGTTGCAGTGGGTGCAGCAGATGTGCCGCCAGGTCGGCGCTGCGGGGTGCAGGTCAGGACGATGCGAGACAAGAAACTGATGAATGCGATGACAGGTGTGGGGCGGCGACGGGATGACGAGCTGGGGCCGAACTCGGACATCGGCAACAAGCTGAGGGCGCTCTACGGCGCAGTGCAGGAGGAGGGCATTCCGACCCGGCTCCTCGATCTGCTCGATCAGCTCGAGGTGGCCGAACAAAGGGTCGCCAAGCGCCCGGATGCGGAGTAGGCCAATGACGGACCAGCCGAGCTTCAAGCGCGAGCTGCTCGCGACGCTGCCCAGCCTCAGGGCCTTTGCGGTGTCGCTCTGCCGTCGCTCGGACCAGGCGGACGACCTGGTGCAGGACACGGTGATGAAGGCCTGGGCCAAGCAGGCGAGCTTCGAGATGGGCACTAATATCAGGGCCTGGCTGTTCACAATCCTGCGCAACGAGTTCTACAGCCAGATGCGCAAGCGCGGCCGCGAGGTGCAGGATTCGGAGGGCGCCTTCACCGAGCGGTTGTCCGTGCATCCCTCGCAGCACGGCATCATGGACCTGGGCGACTTCAAGAAGGCGCTCGACCGGTTGCCCGATGACCAGCGCGAGGCGATCATCCTGATCGGTGCGTCGGGCTTCTCCTACGAGGAGGCCGCCGAGATCTGCCACTGCGCGGTCGGCACGATGAAGAGCCGCGTCAGCCGGGCCCGCACGCGTCTGCAGGACCTGCTGCAGGTCGCGGGCGAGTCGGACTACGGGCCGGATCCGGTATCGTTCCAGGTCACCGGCGGGTCCTTTGCCCGCTGAGCGCCCCAGTGCCAGCGCGGTAGACGTCAGGTCGCGGCGAGCGGCGAGGTCCGGATGCCACCCTGTCGCTCGGTCACCATGCCCGCGCCGAAACGCGATGGTGCGGTCGGCGGCGCGGGGATAGGCTTGTGGTTGCTTCGGGCGCCCCGATGACAACCGGCACGACAGAAGCTGATGCGTCGCAGGCCGTCGCCGACGGTCTCCTCCGCCCCTGGAGCACCATGCACTTCATCGCTGTGATCAACAGGAACGGCGGAACCTTCCGGACCATGGACCTGGTGCGCTTCGTCGCCGAGGCCGTGTCCGTGTTCGCCGCCCATGGCCACCGGCTGTCCTGCCGCATCGTCGATGGCGACGACCTTCTGGGGGCGCTCGAGGCCGCCGCCCGTGACCCGGCCTCGGACGGGTTGATCGCGGGTGGCGGCGACGGCACCATTTCGGCGGCGGCGGGCATCTGCTTCAGGCATGGCATGCCGCTCGGGGTACTGCCCGGCGGCACCATGAATCTGTTCGCCCGCTCGCTGCGCATTCCGCTCGACCTGTCCGCGGCGCTTGAGGCACTGGCCGGTGGGGAAATCGTCTCGGTCGATATCGCCACCGCCAATGGCCGCCCCTTCGTCCATCAGTTCTCGGTGGGACTGCATTCGCGGCTTGTCCGCATCCGCGAGGGGCTCCCCTACAGGAGCCGCTGGGGAAAGATGCTCGCGAGCGTGCTGGCGGTCGGCGAGGCGCTGTCGAGGCCGCTGGTCTTCAGGGCAGAGATCCACACCCCGCAGAGGACAGAGACCCGCCGGGCCGCCGCCATCTCGGTGTCGAACAATGTCCTCGGTGAGGGGCACGTGCCCTATGCCGAGGCCGTCGATCGCGGTGTCCTCGGCGTCTACGTGGTGCGGCCCATGCCGGCGGGGGAACTGGCGAGGTTGCTGATCTCGCTGCTGCTCGGAACCTGGAAGCGGCATCCGCTGGTGTCGGAGAAGGAGGTCACCGAGGTGTCGCTGCGCTTTCCGCGCCGCAAGGCCTCGGCAAGTGCCGTCATCGATGGCGAACTGATCCCGCTCGAGGCCCGCGTCGACCTGCGCATCCATGCCGGCGCACTCAGGGTGCTGGTGCCGCGTCAGGGAGCGCCGCAGGCCACCCCTGCCGCCACGACGGCGACGGCCTGATCGAGTGACCGCCCGCGCTTGTCCTGCGTTGCCTCGCGGCAGTCCCCGACAGACCCTGCGCCGTTCTCCTTTCGGAAGTTCGCCGCGCGCCAAAGATGTCGCGTGCGTTGTGCTTTGCTGGTGCGGCAAGCCGGGGCGAACACCGATGACGACAACTGGAATCTGCCAGTGACAGGCGCGAATTGCTCTTGTTTCCGTGTCCGGGCTCGAACAGGATGACGCCAGTCCACCCCTGAGGTTTTTCCGATGCGCGTGCTTCGTCTGCTGGTTGCGGGATTGACCGTGTTCGCGGCGACGTCGTCTTCGGCGCCGGCCCAGGATCGGGTTTGGGGGGCCAGCGGGCTGTACGGCGATATCGTCGCCACCGACTGCCTGCTGTGCGGGGAAGACCTGGGACTCACGATTTCGTGCCAGGGCGTCGGATCCGATGCCATGGTCCGGGTGCCCTTCGCTGCGGTCGACCGGCCGCCGATGAGCCCGGCCCCCCTCGAGGTCATTGTCGACGGCCAGTCCTTCCGGTTCAGCGCCAGCACGGAAGAGCAGGGACTGGTTGGCTTCGTGCCGACCTTCGAGCTGCCGGCCAACCATCCCCTGGTCGACGCGCTGGCCGGCGGGCAGGCGGCGACGGTGGAGTTCGGCAACATCTCCGCGACCATCGGGCTCACCGGTTCGCGGCAGGCCCTCGAGATCTTCCGGGCACATTGCGGCTGGTACGATCTGCCGGCCTACCAGGGGCCGCTTGAGGTGGCGACGGACGAGGGCGCCCTGTGGTCGATCGGTCAGTTCCCCGATCCCGAGAGCGGCCGCCAGTTCCTCGGCCTCAGCTATGGCATTCCCGAAACCGACGCGGTGCTGTTCGCCGCCAGCTGCGCGATGGACGGCGTCGAGGCCGTCGATGTCCTGCTCGGCGTCGACTACGGGCCGCTCGCCGACGGCGATCCGACCCAGGTGCAGATCAGCGCGGGCGGCCGGACGTTCGTCTACCCGGCACAGGTCTTCGTCGACGGCGACGAGCGATCCGGAGTGCGCTTCGCCGTCGGCGCCAAGGCGCCGCTCTGGCAGGCGCTGATCGCGGGCGGCGAGTTCGGCATGGGCATCCCCGGCGGCACCGTGGCCGCGGCGACCGACCGCAACGTGCGCGGCGCCGTTGCGGCGTTCACTGCAGCCTGCTTCCCGGGGGCGGCGAGCCTCGCCGTCGTGCCGTCGCCGGCCCAGCCGGAGGCGGTGCAGCCGGTCGTCGGCGGAACGCCGGGCGACGTCTTCACGCCGCTGGTGCCCGCGGCGCCGGCCGAGCAGCCGGCAGTGCCGGTGGCCCAGCCTGTCGCGCCGGTGGCCCAGCCCGCACCCGGCGGACCGACGACCTTCACATGCGATGACGGCACCACCGCCGTGGTGGTGATCACCGGGGCGCCGCCCAATGAGACTGCCCTGCTGACCATCGGAGCCGAGCCGCCACTGACGATGAAGGTCATGGCATCGCCTACCGGCCGGATCCTCAACAATGGCGCGACCATCATGATGATCAATCCCGGCATGGTGCAACTGGTTCGCAACGGCAAGCCGACGGCCTGTCGCGGCTGAGTGATCGGCAGCCCAGGCCAGTGTATCGAATGGGGATTGCGGGACTTCGTGCAGGTGGCTAACGATAGACCCAACAAGTACGTACGCGAATAGCGCTGAGTGCCCGCCGGCCGCGTCAGAACACCTCGAAGTGCCTGTCTTCTAGTCTTGTTGAGCCTACGTTTGTTTGGTTGCAGCCGGCGCGCTGGAATCTGCCCCGCCGGACTGTGATCGTGACGACACATCCGGCGGGTGGCCGCCGGTCGAACCGGGAGCTGACGAATGCAGAAGTGGTACTCCGTGCTGGGCGGGCTCGTCGCGATCGTCGTGACCCTGCTGCTGACGACCGGGGCGCAGGCCACCCAGTGCCTGCGGGTCGTGCACCCCAGCGGCTTCATCGCCGAGGTGAAGTGGTTCTCGAGCGGCAGCTTGGCCTACTCGTACAATGCCAAGACCGATACCTACAAGATCAGCAGCCTGCCCACGCCGGCG
>NZ_JAYRYM010000130.1:0-11167 GCF_041917035.1 Devosia sp.
CCCATGTGCCCGCGCTCCAGCCGGTGGAAGACGATGATGTCGTCGACCCGGTTCAGGAACTCGGGGCGGAACGAGGCCTTGACCACGTCCAGCACCTTGCCGCGCACCAGTTCCACCCCTTCCCCGTCTTTGAGGCCCACGAGGTATTCCGAGCCCAGGTTCGAGGTCATGATGATGATGGTGTTGCGGAAGTCGACCGTCCGCCCCTGCCCGTCCGTCAGCCGCCCGTCGTCCAGCACCTGGAGGAGGACGTTGAACACGTCCGGGTGGGCCTTCTCGATCTCGTCGAACAGCACCACCTGGTAGGGCCGGCGCCGCACCGCCTCGGTCAGCACCCCGCCTTCGTCGTAGCCGACATAGCCCGGAGGAGCGCCGATCAGCCGGGCCACCGAGTGCTTCTCCATGAACTCCGACATGTCCATGCGCACGATGGCGTGCTCGTCATCGAACAGGAACTGCGCCAACGCCTTGGTCAGTTCAGTCTTGCCCACCCCGGTCGGTCCGAGGAACATGAACGAGCCGATCGGCCGGTTCGGATCCTGCAGCCCCGCCCGCGCCCGGCGGACGGCCTTGGCGACCGCCTCGACCGCCTCCGCCTGGCCGACGACCCGCCTGCCGAGCTCGGTTTCCATCGACAGCAGCTTTTCGCGCTCACCCTCGAGCATCTTGTCGACGGGGATCCCGGTCCACCGGCTCACCACCTGGGCGATGTGCGTGGGCTGCACCACCTCTTCGACCATCGGGTTGTCGGGCTTGCCGTCGCCATTGGGGTCCTCGGCCGCCCTGATCTGCTTCTCGAGACCCGGGATGACGCCATAGGCAAGCTCGCCGGCCCGCGCCAAATTCCCTTGGCGCTGGGCCAGTTCGAGATCGGTGCGCGCCTTGTCGAGCTCTTCCTTGAGCTTCTGACCGCCCTGCATGCGGGCCTTCTCGGCCTGCCACCGGGTGGTCAGCGCAGCCGCCTGCTCCTCGAGGTCGGCCAGTTCCTGCTCCAGCCGGCCGAGCCGCGACCTGGAGCCCTCGTCGGTCTCCTTCTTGAGGGCCTCGCGCTCGATCTTGAGCTGCATGATGCGCCGATCCAGCTCGTCGAGTTCCTCGGGCTTCGACTCGGCAGCCATGCGCAGGCGGGCCGCCGCCTCATCGATCAGGTCGATGGCCTTGTCGGGCAGGAAGCGGTCGGCGATGTAGCGCTTGGAGAGCGTCGAGGCCGCGACGATCGCCGAATCGGAGATGCGGATGCCGTGGTGCAGTTCGTACTTTTCCTTGAGGCCGCGCAGGATCGAGATGGTGTCCTCGACCGTCGGCTCGTCGACGAAGACCGGCTGGAAGCGCCGGGCCAGCGCCGCGTCCTTCTCGACGTGCTTACGATACTCGTCGAGCGTGGTGGCGCCGACGCAGTGAAGCTCGCCGCGGGCCAGCGCGGGCTTGAGGAGGTTGGACGCATCCATCGCGCCGTCGGTCTTGCCGGCGCCGACCAGGGTGTGCATCTCGTCGATGAACAGGATGATCTGCCCCTCTGCCGACGAGATCTCGTTGAGCACCGCCTTGAGCCGCTCCTCGAACTCGCCGCGATACTTGGCGCCGGCGATCAGCGCCCCCATGTCGAGCGACAGCAGCGCCTTGTGCTTGAGCGATTCGGGCACGTCGCCATTGACGATGCGGATGGCGAGCCCCTCGACGATGGCGGTCTTGCCGACGCCGGGTTCGCCGATCAGCACCGGGTTGTTCTTGGTGCGGCGGGAGAGAACCTGGATGGTGCGTCGAATCTCCTCGTCGCGCCCGATCACCGGATCGATCTTGCCATCGCGCGCCGCAGCGGTGAGGTCGCGGGCATATTTCTTCAGCGCATCGTACTGGTTCTCGGCGGAGGCCGAATCAGCGGTGCGACCCTTGCGGATGTCGTTGATCGCTTCGTTCAGCGCCTGCGGCGTGACGCCGGCGGCGGCGAGAACCTTGCCGGCATCGGTGTCCTTCTCCACCACCAGAGCGAGCAACATGCGCTCGACCGCGACAAACGAGTCCCCGGCCTTCTGCGCCGCGCTCTCGGCCGTGTCGAAGGCCCGCGCCAGTTCGCGGCTGAGATAGAGCTGACCGGCATCGCCCGACACCTTCGGGATGCGCTTGATCGCCGCCTCGGTTTCGGCGCGCGCCAGGCGGGCATCGCCGCCGGCCTTGGCGATCAGTCCGGCCGCCATGCCCTCCTCGTCGTCGAGCAGCACCTTGAGCAGGTGGATGGGCAGGAACTGCTGGTGGCCGGCCCCCAGAGCCGCCTGCTGGGCGCTCTGAATGAAGCCGCGGGCACGTTCCGTGTACTTCTCGATGTTCATGCAACTCTCCTGTGTGGCACGCCGGACCGCCCCTCGACAGGCACGGGCCCAACGCCTGAAGCGCTGACCCGACACGACCGGAAGCCGCGCTCCCGCATCTGCCGGATCAATTCCGGAGGCCCGCTCGGCGGCACTCTCCGGTCTCGAACGAGATATAGGGAGGCCCGGACAAAACAAAAGGGCCGGGGTCTCCCCCGGCCCTTCGCCATGCCTGGCATTGCAGCAGACTACTCGGCGGCGGTGCTGCCGGCAGTCAGGAAGGCAGGCAGTTCGCCGACATCGGGCTGCGGAGCGTTGGCTGGATCGCCAGCGACGCCGTCGCCGCCCTGTCCGCGCGACCGGCGACGCGGGCGCCGCTCGCGGTGCCGGCGCGGCTCGCCCTCGGCCGCTGCCGCTGCGGTCTCGCCGTCGACCGGTGCCGCCACCTCCACCGCCGCCATCACCACCGGCTCGCTGCCCGGGATCGGTTGCGGCTCGGGCTGCGGCTGGCTCTGCTGGTAGGGCTGGCGCGGTTCCGGCGAGGCGAACCGATCATTGATCGGTGCGAAATCGTCGTCGTAATCGTCCTCCTCGCCCTGCTGGCCGAACTGGTCGCGCTGACCGGCCTGCGGCTGCGCCGCGCTGAGGATGCGGAAATAGTGCTCTGCGTGCTGCAGGTAGTTCTCTGCCATGACGCTGTCCCCGGAGGACTGCGCATCGCGGGCGAGCTGCAGGTATTTCTCGGCGATGTGGGCCGCGTTGCCGCGCACCTTCACGTCGGGGCCGTTGCTCTCGTAGTTCCGGCTCAACGGGTTGCCGTGCTTGCGGCCACCATTGTTGTTCCGTCCACGCGAGCGGTTCTTGTTGTTCTGCTGGTTTGGTCTCATCGTCTCTTTTCAAGCCTTGGAAAAGATCACTAACGGCAAGTTCGGGCCATCGGCGCCTCGGGCTGCGGGCCGGCACGACGCCGGCGGGCAAGCTAGTCCAAGGTGCCTAGAGCTGCGGGCTGAACCACTTGTGGCCCATCACGGCGCCCCGGTTCCTCGTCCAGGTGTCGATGCTGCCGAACGCAGCTCGCCGATGAGCGGGTGGCCGTCACCTTGGCACGATCAATCATGCCGTTTGACAGCGGGAGGAACGTACCCGGTTCGCCCCGTCTTTCCAAGCGGAAAATATGGGAGGTCGCGGCCCGGGCACAAGACCTCAGCCGCGGCGCGCCACGACCATCCTCTCGTGGCCGGCCAGGTCGCATTCGACGGCGATGTCGACGAACCCGGCATCGACGAGGATATCGCTCACGGCCACCCCCTGCCCGGCCCCGATCTCGAAGAGCAGCACGCCCTCGGGTTGCAGAAAGAGCGGCGCCTCCGACGCGATCGCCCGGTAGGCGGCAAGCCCGTCCGGTCCGCCGTCGAGGGCAAGCAGCGGATCGTGATCGCGCACCTCGCGCATCAGCGTCGCGATGGTTCCGCTCTCGACGTAGGGCGGGTTGGAGGTGATGAGTTCGAAACGCTGGCCCGCATCGAGCGGATCGAACCAGGAGCCGCGGCGAAAGGTGATCCGCCGGTCGACATGGTGACGGCGGGCGTTGTCCCGGGCCGCCTCGAGGGCCCGTTCCGACAGATCGATCGCCACCGCCTGCATGTCGGAGAACTCGCTGAGCAGCGCGATCGGGATGCAGCCGGTGCCGGTGCCCAGATCGAGGATGCGCGGCGCATCCAGCCCGCCGATCTCCTCGAGCCCGCGCTCTACCAGCATCTCGGTCTCCGGACGCGGCACCAGGGTCGCCTCGTTGAGCCTGAAGGCAAGGCCCCAGAACTCCTTCTCGCCCAGAATGCGCTCGACCGGCTCGCCACGCAGGCGGCGCTCGGCCAGCGCCTCGAGGGTCTTCAGGGGCTCCGGCTGGGCCGGCTCGCGTTCGCGGTTGACCAGTTCCAGCCGGTCCATGCGGAAGGCCGCCTCCGCCAGCAGGCGCGCCTCCAGCTCCGCCGTTCCGATCCCGGCCCGCCGGAACAGGTCCCGCACCCCCCGCCATGCCCCCCCAATGCTCAGTGTCAGCTGATGCCCTCCATCGCCGCGAGCTGCGCCGCCTGATGCTCGGTGATCAGCGCGTCGATCAGTTCGCCAAGGGCCTCGCCGGCGATCACCTTGTCGAGCTTGTACAGCGTCAGATTGATCCGGTGATCGGTTACCCGTCCCTGAGGGAAATTGTAGGTGCGAATGCGTTCCGACCGGTCGCCCGAGCCGACCTGCTCGCGGCGCGCCTCCGAACGGGCCGAATCGCGGGCATGCCGCTGCTCCTCGTAGAGCCGGGCCTGCAGCACCTTCATGGCCGTGGCGCGGTTCTGGTGCTGGCTCTTCTGGCTGGCGGTAACGACGATGCCGGTCGGCAGGTGCGTGATGCGCACCGCCGAATCGGTGGTGTTGACGTGCTGGCCGCCGGCGCCGGACGAGCGCATCGTATCGATCCGGATGTCTTCGGGCCTGATCTCGATGTCGATGTCCTCGACCTCGGGCAGCACCGCCACGGTGGCGGCCGAGGTGTGGATGCGCCCCTGCGACTCGGTGGCCGGCACGCGCTGCACCCGGTGCACGCCCGATTCGAACTTGAGCTTGGCATAGACGCCCTTGCCCGAGATGTTGGCGACCACTTCCTTGTAGCCACCCACTTCGCCGGGGCTTTCCTCCATCAGCGCGAACTTCCAGCCCATCAGGTCGGCATAGCGCTGGTACATCCGCAACAGGTCGCCGGCGAACAGCGCGGCCTCGTCGCCGCCCGTGCCGCCGCGCACCTCGAGAATGACGCTCTTCTCGTCGGCGGCATCGCGCGGCAGCAGCAGGATGCGGATCTGCTGCACCGCGGCCTCGATGCGCGGCTTCAGCTCCTCGACCTCGGCAGCCGCCATCTCGGCGAGTTCGCGGTCGCCGCCGGCGGCCAGCTCCTCGGCCGCCTCGAGATCGGAAAGGAGCTTGCGATAGGCCTCGATCGGCCTGACGATCGGCTCGAGCTCGGCATATTCCTTGCTGAGGCGCACGAACTGCTCGGCGGACGGACCGGCCGACAGCGCCGCCTCGATCGAATCGAACCGCTTGCTGAGCGCGTCGAGCTTGTCCTGGGGGAGGCTGGCCATGGCGGAGGTCAGATCACCAGGCCCTGCCGGTCCACCCACTCGAGCAGCAGCTCGCGGATGTCGGGGCCGTGCGCCCCCTCGAGCAGCGCCGCGGAGACGGACTTGCGGATCGGCAGCAACTCGGTCCCCAGTACCATCTCCTTGATCGGGCCGACCGAGGGCGGGCTCATCGACAGCCGCGTCATGCCGATCGACATCAGCGCCAGCGCCTCGACCGGGCGCCCCGCAAGCTCCCCGCACATGGTGAGCGGCACGCCATAGCGCTGCGCCATATCGACGATATGCTTGAGCGCCCGCAGGCGCGGCAGCGCTATCGGATCATAGCTCTTGGCGACCCGCTTGTTGCCGCGGTCAGCGGCCGTGAGGAACATCACGAGGTCGTTCGAGCCGATCGAGACGAAATCGGCTTCGGGCAGCACGTGGTCGAGCTCCCACAGCAGCGACGGCACCTCGATCATGGCGCCCAGTTCGAGCCGGGAGGGCACCGGACGCCCCTCGTGCACCAGCCGCTCGACTTCCTTGTTGACCACCAGTCGCGTCTGCCGGAACTCCCAGGCATCGGTGACCATGGGCACCAGAATCTTCATCGGCCCGCCATTGGCCGCCTGCAGCAGGGCGCGGATCTGGATGCGCAGCAGCCCCAGCCGGTCGAGGGCGAGGCGCAGCGAGCGGAAACCCATGGCCGGGTTCTCCTCGGCCTCCGAGCGCAGGTAGGGGATCACCTTGTCGCCGCCGACATCGAGCAGGCGGAAGACGATGGGCTTGCCCTCGGTCAGCCGGATCGCCTCGGCATAGAGCTCGACCTGCTCCTTGAGGCGCGGCAGGCGCGAAGCGATCATGAACTGCAGCTCGGTGCGGAACAGCCCTACCCCCGCCGCACCGGTGTCGCGCAGCATCGGCAGGTCGGCGACGATCCCGGAATTGTGGAACAGCGTGACCTCGACGCCATCACGGGTGACCGATGGCCGATCCTTGAGTTCGAGGTAGTGCGCCCGCCGCTTGGCGCCGAGCCGCACCTTGTCGACATAGACCTGGATCATGTCGGCGGTGGGCCTGAGGTGCACCTGCCCGGTGCCGCCATCGACGATGATGTCGTCGCCCGATTCCGACAGCGCCACCACGTTCTCGGCCTGCCCGACGGCGACGAGGCCGAGCGACTTGGCGATGATCGCCACGTGGCTGATCGACGCCCCTTCCTCGAGCACGACGGCGCGCAGCCGGGACCGGTCGTATTCGAGCAGTTCCGCCGGCCCGAGGTTGCGGGCGACGAGGATGGCGTTCTCGGGCAGGTCCTTGCGACCCATGGCATCGCCGTCGCCGGTGAGCACGCGCAGCAGCCGATTGGCCAGATCGTCGAGATCGTGCAGGCGATCCTTGATGTAGGGATCGGTGGACCGCATCATGCGGGCGCGGGTGTCGTTCTGCACCCGCTCCACCGCCGCCTCGGCGGTGAGGCCGTTGTCGATCGCCTCGGTGAGCCGGTCTACCCAGCCCCGGTCATGGGCGAACATGCGGTAGCTCTCGAGGATCTCGCGATGATCCGACGACGCCACCATGTCGCCGTGGCTCAGCATGTCGTCGATGGACAGGCGCATCCGGTCGAGCGCGGCCCGCATGCGGACCTGTTCGGCCTCGGTATCCTCGGCGACGAAATTGGTGACGACGACGCGGGGATCGTGCAGCACCACCTGGCCCAGCGCCACCCCGTCGGTGAAGCCCGCGCCGTTGAAGGTGCGCGGCCGCCTGAGTTCGATGTCCTGCCCGGGCTTGATCAGCGCGTCGAAATCGGCCGTCGACATCATCTCGGCGAGCAGCGTCGCCGTGGTCAGCATCGCCTCGATCTCGTCCTCGCCGTACAGGTGCGCCTCGCGGTTCTGCACCACGAGCACGCCCAGCGTCTGGCCGGCGCGCAGCACCGGCACGCCGAGAAAGGCGAGGAACGGGTCCTCGCCGGTCTCCGGCCGGTAGGCGAAGGCCGGGTGCGCCGGCGCGTTCTCGAGGCTGAGCGGCTCGGCCTGCTTGGCGATCAGCCCGACAAGGCCCTCGCCCAGCCTGAGCGTGGTCATGTGCACCGCGGTTTCGGCAAGGCCGCGGGTGGCGAACAGCTCGAGCGCGCCGTCGTCGCGCAGCACGTAGAACGAGCACACGTCGGCGTGCATGTTCTGGGCGATGAGGGTGACGATCTTGTCGAGCCGGGCCTGCGAAGCCAGCGGCTCCGCCATGGTTTCGCGCAATTGCCTGAGCAGCACGCGCGGCCCGCTGATCGCTGTCGCCATGATTCCCGCCCGGCGGCCCCGCGCCGCCCTACGGCCCGGGCACCGCGATCGGGGTCAGCGGCGGCTCAGGCGTCTTCCTTGTCCAACCCGTAATACGTATGGAGGGCCCGGACCGCAAGCTCGGCATACTCGTCGTCGATCAGCACCGAGGTCTTGATTTCGGAGGTGGTGATCAGCTGGATGTTGATCGCCTTGTCGGCCAGCGCCTTGAACATCGAGGCGGCGACGCCGGCATGGTTGCGCATGCCCACCCCCACCACCGAGACCTTGGCGCCGCCCTTGGCACTAGTGATCTTGGAATACTCGAACCGCCCCGCCCCGCCGGCCGCCTGCAGGGCCTTCAGCGCCTTGTCGTGCTCGGCATCGGGCACGGTGAAGGTGATGTCGGTGGTGGACCCATCCTCCGAGACGTTCTGGACGATCATGTCGACCACGATCGACTCGTCGGCCAGCGCCCCGAAGATCGCCGCGGCGATGCCCGGCCGGTCCTTGACGTCGCGCAGCGTGATCTTGGATTCGGCGCGCGCCAGCGTGACGCCCGAAACGATCTGCTGTTCCATGATCTCATCCTCATCGCAAACCAGTGTACCGGGGACGCCGGGCGTGCCGTCCGGGGCGATCTGCGGCGCCTCCGGATCATCGAAGGTGGAGCGGACGGTGAGCCGCACCTTGTGCGCCATCGCCATCTCGACCGAACGGATCATCAGCACCTTGGCGCCGAGCGAGGCCATTTCCAGCATCTCCTCGAACGAGATGCGGGTGAGGCGCCGGGCCTTGGGGGTGATGCGCGGGTCGGTGGTGTAGACGCCGTCGACATCGGTGTAGATATCGCAGCGGTCGGCCCTGACCGCCGCCGCCACCGCCACGGCGCTGGTGTCCGAGCCGCCGCGGCCGAGCGTGGTGATGCGCCCGGAGGGGGCGATGCCCTGAAAGCCGGTGATGACCGGCACCGTACCCTCGGCGAAGCGCGCCTCGAGCTCGGTCGGGTCGATTTCGACGATGCGGGCCGCGCCGTGCGCGTCGTCGGTCCTGATCGGCACCTGCCAGCCCTGGAAGGAGCGGGACGGGATGCCCATTTCGCTGAGCACGATGGCCATCAGTCCGGCGGTGACCTGCTCGCCCGAGGCGACCACGGCGTCGTATTCCCGCGCATCGTGCAGCTTCGTTGCCTCGTTGACCCAGCCGACCAGCTCGTTGGTCTTGCCGCTCATGGCCGAGACGACCACCGCCACCTCATGGCCGGCATCGACCTCGCGCTTGACGTGTCGCGCCGCCTGGCGGATGCGCTCGACGCTGGCGACCGAGGTGCCGCCGAACTTGACTACGATACGGCCCAAGGCCCTGCCCTCGCCTATGCCCGGTCCGAACCGGCCGGTACGCTGATTTCGGCGCGGGATGTGCCACAAAGCCGTGCCGCGCGCAACAGGACGACACGCCGCGCCCGGCGGCCATCCAGCCCCGAGTTTGATTGTTGTGGGCGGGACCGCCCCCACCGCGCCTCGCGCCTGCATTGCTGCAGCGGAGCCTGGATGGGCGAAGGCCGGGTGTCACCCGCACCAACCCGCCGCCGGACGGCTCCGGCGACCCCCGAAATCCCCCGCCAACCGTCCGTGCACGACTGCGCCCAGCGGGGAACGGGGGAGAATAGTTGGGTTGTGGAGAGGAGGGATACGTCGCACGCTCGTATAGTGCTGCAATCTCAGATGTTTGAGCCTGCGTCGCACCCCCTCCGAGCTGCGCTAGTTCGCTGCGCTCACAAGCTTCGCTTGCCTCCCCCGTCAAAGGGGGAGGTGGGGATCGAGTTGGTGGCGCCATGACTGCCAACTCACCGGCGGACACCCTCCCCCGTGCGGGAGGGTTGGGGAGGGGGGGTGCAACTGGCGCCGGAGCGTTTGGCCACGCCCACCCCTGCCCTTCGCGCGTAGGTGCGGCACGCTCGGAGGGTGAGGACTGCGCCCGCGACAGCTTGTGTCTTGCCCCGGCCCTCATTGCGGCCGATATAGGCCACCACATCCGGGAGGCCGAGATGACTACCACCACCATCAACGACGACGAGATCAGCAAGTTCGCCGCCATGGCCGACGAGTGGTGGGACCCGACCGGCAAGTTCAGGCCGCTGCACAAGTTCAACCCGGTGCGGCTGGCCTATGTCCGGGACCGGGCGATCGCCCAGTTCGGCCGCGATGCCGCCGCGCGGCGGCCGCTCGAGGGCCTGCGCGTCCTCGATATCGGCTGCGGCGGCGGCCTGCTGTCCGAGCCGCTGGCCCGGTTGGGGGCCAGTGTCACCGGCATCGACGCCGGAGAAAAGAACGTCCGCATCGCGGCGCTGCACGCCACCCAGTCCGGCCTCGCGATCGACTATCGCACCACCACCGCCGAGGCGCTGGCGGCGGCCGGCGACCGGTTCGACATCGTCCTGAACATGGAAGTGGTGGAGCACGTCGACAACGTGCCGCTCTACATGCACAGCTGTGCCGAACTCGTCGCCCCGGGCGGGCTGCTGTTCACCGCCACCATCAACCGCACGCCGCGGGCCTTCGCGCTCGCCATCGTCGGGGCCGAATATGTCCTGCGCTGGCTGCCGCGCGGCACGCACGACTACCGCAAGTTCCTCACCCCCGACGAGATCGGCACGCTGGTCAAGCGCAGCGGCCTGAGGGTGATCGACCGGACGGGGGTGGTGTTCCACCCGCTTGCCGACGAGTGGCGCCCGAGCCGGGACCTGGGCGTCAACTACATGGTGCTGGCGGAACGGCCGAAGGCGAGCTGACCGGCCCGATCAGCCGATCACCAGCGTTTCGCGGCCGAAGGCGAGGCTGATGGTGCCGCGGATCGGCCGGCCGCGCAGGTCCTCGTCCCAGTACATGAACCACTGGCCCTTGCCATAGGCCTTGTCGAGCGCGTCTTCGACGGCGAAGTCGAACGGCCGCAGCCGGGACAGCGCCTGGGCCGCCTCGCTGCTGATCAGGGCCCGGATGGCGCCGCCGGCAGGGGTGGTGGCGGGGGCGAAGCTCTCGAAACGCATGACTGTCCTCCTCGGTCCGTCACGGCGACCAGGCGCCGCGTAGTTGCAGGGAGACTGGCAGGGCGAACTTGAACCGGGGCTGAACCGCAGCTTCATGCGCGCTCAGCGCCCGAGCCGGCTCAGTGCCTCGAAATCTTCATCCTCGAGCCGGATCGCGGCGGCGGCGGTGTTTTCCTCGAGATGCCGGACCTTGCCGGTGCCGGGAATGGGCAGCATCACCGGCGAGCGCTGCAGCACCCAGGCCAGCGCCACCTGGCTCGGCGTCGCCGCATATTTGCTGCAGATCGCCTGGAAGCGGGTGGACTTGACCAGGTCGCCGCCGGCCAGCGGATACCACGGGATGAAGCCGATGCCGTTGGCCTCGCAATAGCGCAGCACGTCCTCACTCTTGCGGTTGGAGACATTGTAGAGGTTCTGCACGGTGGCGAC
>NZ_JAYRYM010000131.1:0-11128 GCF_041917035.1 Devosia sp.
AGGCCCGGGTTACGGGCGAGCGCCGCCTTGGCGTCGTCGTGAGCCCATTCGAGCAGGTGTCGGTGCACGTCGGGGACGGCGAGGTGGTAGCCGGGCATGCCGGACTGGCGGGTGCCGAGCAGGTCGCCCTGGCCACGCAGCTCAAGGTCCTTTTCGGCAATGACGAATCCGTCCTCGGTCGACCTGATGGTGTCGAGCCGCGCCCTGGCGGTTTCGCTGAGCGGCTCCTTGTAGAGCAGCAGGCAGGCGGAGCGCTGGCTGCCGCGGCCGACGCGACCGCGCAGCTGATGCAACTGCGCGAGGCCGAAACGCTCGGCATGCTCGATGATCATGATGGTGGCGTTGGGGACGTCGACGCCGACTTCGATGACGGTGGTGGCGACGAGGATCTTCTTCTCGTTGCGCTGGAAGGCTTCCATCTCGCCTTGTTTCTGAACCGATCCCAACTGGCCATGAACGAGGGCGACCTGGTCGCCAAAAGCCTGCTGCAGCTCCCGGAATCGATCCGAGGCGGAAACCACGTCGAGATTGTCGCTCTCCTCCACCAGGGGGCAGACCCAGAAGGCCTGCGCCCCTTCGGCGATGCGGCTGTGCAGCCGCGCCAGGACGCGAGGATACTCCGCGATCGACAGGACGGCGGTGTCGATCGGCTGGCGGCCGCGCGGTTTTTCGCGGAGCACGCTCACCGCCATGTCGCCGAAATGGGTGAGGACGAGGGTGCGCGGGATCGGGGTGGCGGTCATGACGAGGAGATCGGCATGGGCGCCCTTCTCGGACAGAGCCAGGCGCTGGTGGACGCCGAAGCGGTGCTGCTCGTCGACGACGGTGAGGCCGAGGTTGTGGAATTCGACGCCCGACTGGAACAGGGCGTGGGTGCCGACGACGATGGTGGTGGCGCCATCGGCGATGCCGGCGAGGACGGCGCGCCGCTCGGCAGCGCTCATCTTGCCGGTGAGCAGCACGATGCCCAGACCGACGGCGTCGCAAAGCGGCTTCAGCGTCCGGTAGTGCTGGCCGGCGAGGATTTCGGTCGGGGTCATCAGCGCCGACTGCGCACCGCTCTCGGCCATTGCCGCCATGGCCAGCAGGGCGACGACGGTCTTGCCGGCCCCGACATCGCCCTGCAGCAGGCGGGACATGCGCTCGGGCGCGGCGAGGTCGTGGCGGATGTCCTCGACGGCAAGCCGCTGGCCCTCGGTGAGCGTGTAGGGCAGGGCGGCCTCGACCCGAGCGGTGATCTCGCCGGTGAAGGTCCGGGCAACGCCGCGGGGCGCGACCAGTTGCGAACGGACGATGAGCAGCGCCAGTTGGCCGGCGAGGTACTCGTCATAGGCGAGCCGCATGCGGGCCGGCGACCAGAGCTGGGCGTCGTCCGGATGCTCGGGGGCGTGGGACGCGCGCATGGCGGCGCGGAAGGACGGCCAGCCGAACTGCGCGAGCCGCTCGGGCGCAATCCATTCGGGCAGATCGGGCAGGGTATCCAGCACCTGCCGGGTGAGCTTGATCAGTGCCTTCGAGCTCAGCCCGTGGGTGAGCGGGTAGACCGGCTCGACCAGCGGCAGGCTGTCGAAGCGGTCGGCCTCGACCACGTAGTCGGGGTGGGTGATCTGCTTTTCGCCCTGGAAGAAGCCGATGGTGCCCGAGACGTAGCGGTCCTCGCCGACCGGCAGGAGCTTCTCCACCCAGCCGCCCTGGGCCCGGAAGTAGACGAGCTGGATCTCGCCGGTCTCGTCGTGGGCAAACACCCGGTGCGGGATGTGCGGCTTGCCCCTGGGCGGCGGCACGTGGCGGTCGATGTGGAGCTTCAGCGTCGCGACGGTGCTGTGCACGGCCCTCGCGATGCCATCCATGCGCCGCCGATCGACGACACCGGTGGGCATGTGCATCAGGAGATCGAGCGCAATCGCCTCCTGCCCGTCCGGCGCGCCGAAGAAACGGGTGAGCAGGGCGCTGAGCTGCGGCCCCACGCCCTTGATGGAGTGCAGCGAGCGAAACAGCGGATCGAGGGCGGGGGGACGGGGCACGTCCCCTAGAGACCGACGGCCTTGCGGAGTGCTTCGTTCATGCGCCCCTGCCATCCGGGCCCGTCGGACTTGAAGCGATCGAGGACATCGGCGTCCACCCTGAGCGAGATTGCCTTCTTTGGGTTCTCGGCCGGGGGGCGGCCGCGCTTAACGAGCCGCCCGTTCTCATACTGATCCGCCCGTTCGAACCACTCGCGAGTCAGTTCGGGGGCGTCATCTGGGTCAACCCAGGAGCTCTCGGTAGTAGTCTTGTTCACGCCCATTTGCCTTCCTCAGTGAGATAATGTGCCGAGCATCGCCACGCTGTGTCCACACCAAGACGACCATTCTGCCGTGTAGCCAGCCGACAGTTATGATGCGAACTTCGCCGTAGTCGTAGCGTTCGTCGTCCCAATCATAGGTGCGTCCCGAAAACACCTCAGGCGCATCGATGAAGTCTAATTGGCGCTCGTCAATCGTCTTCTGTCGCTTTTTCGGATCGAAGGTGATCAGCATGCTTTAATGTATATACGAAAAGGTGCATGGGCAAGGACTGTCGCGGAAGTCACCGGGGCTGACAAGCAGGCAGATAGGGGGTAGACAGCCACTCCAACATCGCAGAGACCTCCCGCTCATGGCCCCCTCCGAAGACGCCGGTGATAAATTGCCTATGCGGCTGCGTCGGTTGCGCTTTCGCGCCTGGCATCGCGGCACCAAGGAAATGGACCTGCTGCTCGGGCCCTTCGCCGACGCGCGGCTCGAGGGGATGGCGGAGGCGGATCTCGATCGCTTCGAGGCGCTGCTCGAGGAGGCCGATACCGACCTGCTGAAGTGGCTGACGGGGCAGGAACCGGCGCCCGCCGACGCCGATCGGGCGCTGCTGTCGGAACTCCTGGCCTTCAGGGTGCAGACTCATGGCTGAGCATCGCGCCGATCGCACCCTCGCCAATGTGCCAGACGGCATGCAGCCGGTGGTGCTGGCCCGGCTCGTCGAGGAGCGCCTGAGGGCGGCGCCCAAGGCGCCGGTCAGCGTGGTGTTCGTCGCCCGCGACGGACGCCGCATGCAGCGCATGTCGGAAATCCTCGAACAGCTGCTGCCCGGGCACCCGATCCTGCCGCTGCCGGCATGGGACTGCCTGCCCTATGACCGCGTCTCGCCCAACGGCGTGACCATCGCGGCGCGGATGACGACCCTGTCCGCGCTCGCCAGCGGCGCGGCACCGGGGGCCATCGTGCTGACCACGGTCAACGCCCTGGTGCAGAAGCTGCCCCCTCGCGACGTGGTGGCGGGGATGAGCTTTGCGGCGGCTGCCGGGCAGGTGGTGGACAGTGATCGCCTGGTCGGCTGGGCCACCGACAACGGCTACCTGCGCGTGCCGACCGTGCGCGAGACCGGCGAGTATGCGGTGCGAGGCGGGCTGATCGACCTGTTCCCCGCCGGGACCGAGGCGCCGCTGCGCTTCGACTTCTTCGGCCGGCAACTCGAAACCATCCGGACCTTCGACCCGGACACGCAGCGCACCACGGGCAACCGCAGGCAGATTGCCCTCGCCCCGATGAGCGAAATCCTGCTCAACGAGGAGACGATTCGCCGCTTCCGGGCGCGCTACACGGCGATGTTCGGCGGCAATACGGTGGACGATCCGCTCTATGCGGCGGTGAGCGCGGGGCAGCGCTTTCCGGGCGTCGAGCACTGGCTGTCGTTCTTCTTCGACAGGCTCGATCCCCTCGCGGCCTATGCCGGCGATGCGGCCCATGTGTTCGACGACCAGGCCGAGCAGGCTTTCGCCGATCGCCTGGCGCAGATCGCCGACTATTATCAGGCGCGCGAACAGGCGCGGCACGAGAAGCAGTCCGCCACGGCGGCCGCCCCCTATAAGCCGGTGCCGCCCGAGCAGCTCTACGAGATCGGGGCCCACCCCTACGCGCTTGCCCCGGCGGGCCGGGTGGTGCAGCTGTCGCCCTTCGCCGCCCCCGGCACGCGCAAGGCGGACGACGCCGGCGGCCGGGTGGCGCCGAGCTTTGCCGCCGAGCGGCAGGCGCAGGACGTCAACCTGTTCGAGGCGGTGGTCAACCTGCTCAGGACGGAGCGGAAGAAGGCGCGCAGGACCATCATCGCCTGCTGGTCGGAAGGCTCGCGCGACCGCATGGCGCAGGTGCTGGCCGACCACGGCCTCGCCCACCCGCGCCTCGCGGAAAACTGGCGCGACGCGGAGACGACATCGTTCGAGACCACGGCGCTGGTGGTGCTGGGCATCGAGACGGGCTTTCAGACCGACGACATGCTGGTGCTCTCCGAGCAGGACATACTCGGCGAGCGCCTGCTGCGGCCGCAGAAGCGGCGCCGCGCGGCGGACGCACTGACCGAGGCGGCCGGCCTCGCGGCGGGCGACCTCGTCGTGCATGTCGATCACGGCATCGGCCGCTTCGTCGGGCTCAAGACGATCGAGGTGTCGGGCGCGCCGCACGACTGCGTCGAGATCGAGTATGCCGGCAACACCAAGCTCTACCTGCCGGTCGAGAACATCGAGCTGCTGTCGCGCTACGGCGCCGATGCGACGATCGAGCTCGACAAGCTCGGCGGCGTGGCCTGGCAGGCCAAGAAGAGCCGGCTCAAGAAGCGCATCCGCGAGATGGCCGAGCAGCTGATCAAGATCGCCGCCCTGAGGCAGGTGACCTCGGTGCCGCCGATGGATGTGCAGCCGGGGCTCTACGAGGAGTTCGCCGCGCGCTTCCCCTACGAGGAGACCGAGGACCAGCTGGCAGCGATCGATGCGGTGTTCACCGATCTCGCCTCGGGCCGCGTGATGGACCGGCTGGTGTGCGGCGACGTCGGCTTCGGCAAGACGGAGGTGGCGCTGCGCGCCGCCTTCGCCGTTGCCATGTCGGGCCGGCAGGTGGCCGTGGTGGTGCCGACGACGCTGCTGTCCCGCCAGCACTACAAGACGTTCCGCGAGCGCTTCTCCGGCCTGCCGCTGCGCGTGGCACAGGCCTCGCGGCTGGTCTCGGCGCAGCAGCTGAAGAACACCAAGGAAGAACTGAAGACCGGCACCGTCGACATCGTGGTGGGCACCCATGCGCTGCTGGCCAAGAGCATCGAGTTCAAGGACCTGGGCCTGTTGATCATCGACGAGGAGCAGCATTTCGGCGTTGCCCACAAGGAGCGACTGAAGGAACTGAAGGGCAATGTGCATGTGCTGACGCTGACGGCGACGCCGATCCCGCGCACGCTGCAGCTGGCGCTGACCGGGGTGCGCGACCTCAGCCTCCTCGCGACGCCGCCGGTCGACCGCCTGGCCATCCGCACGTTCATTTCGCCGTTCGATCCGCTCAGCGTGCGCGAGGCGCTGCTGCGCGAGAAGTATCGCGGCGGCCAGGCGTTCTACGTGGTGCCGAGGATCAAGGACCAGCCCGACATCGCCGAGTTCCTGCGCCAGCAGGTGCCTGAGGTCAGCTATGTCGTTGCCAACGGCCAGATGCCGCCGGCCGAACTCGACGACATCATGAACGATTTCTACGACGGCAAGTTCGACGTGCTGGTGTCGACAACGATCGTCGAGAGCGGGCTCGATATCCCCAACGCCAATACGCTGGTGGTGCACCGGGCCGACAATTTCGGGCTGGCGCAGCTCTACCAGATCCGCGGCCGCATCGGGCGGGCCAAGCAGCGCGCCTATGCGCTGTTCACCATCCCTGCCGACCGCAAGCTGAACGACACGGCGGAGCGGCGGCTGACGGTGCTGCAATCGCTCGAATCGCTGGGCGCCGGGTTCCAGCTGGCGAGCCACGATCTCGACATCCGCGGCGCCGGCAACCTGCTCGGCGACGAGCAGTCGGGGCATATCCGCGAGGTCGGGTTCGAGCTCTACCAGGCGATGCTGGAGGAGGCGGTGGCGGCGCTGCGCGACGGGGCCACCGACTTCGAGGACAGAAACGAGTGGAGTCCGACGATCTCGCTGGGCATGCCGGTGATGATCCCCGAATACTACGTCCCCGACCTGACCGTTCGCATGCAGCTCTACCGGCGCCTCGGCGACCTCGGCGACGCGCGCGAGATCGATGCGGCCGGGGCCGAGCTGATCGACCGCTTCGGGCCGCTGCCCGAGGAGGTGGAGGCGCTGCTCAAGGTGATCCTGGTCAAGGCGCTGTGCCGCACGGCCAATGTCGAAAAGGTCGAGGCCGGCCCGAAGGGCGCGGTGGTGTCGCTGCGCCACAGCGAGTTCCCCAACCCGGGCGGGCTGGTGCGGATGGTGTCCGATCCGCAGATGCAAGTGCGCATCAAGCCCGATCAGAAACTCGTGTTCAGCCGTGACTGGCCGACGGCCGAGGCGCGGCTCAAGGGCACGGCGGCGATATTGTCGCGAATGGCCCGGATCGCGGGGGAAACGGGTGCGGCGGCAACACTCGCCGGATAAAGCTTCCGGAACCCGGCTCGGTCATGTTATTGCCCGAATTCCTGCCTTGAAGAGCGCGGGAATTCAGGTGGCCGGGAGAGTCACCAATGGTAGGAAACCACAAGGAAAGTCGATGACCCTCAAGACGCTCGTTGCTGCCGGCCTCGCGGTCGTCGCGCTGTCGCTGGCCCCTATCGGAGCGCTTGCGCAGGACAATCCCACGCCGGCCGCCGGGGAGGGCACCGTCGGGCAGACCGACCCGAACGCCACGCCGGTCGACCCCACCAAGAACTGGCTGAAGGTCTGCGACCCGCTCGACGACGGCAAGAAGGTCTGCATCATGCGCCAGGTCGTTGTGGCGAACGGGCAGTTCCTCGGCTCGTTCCTGCTGCGTGACGATCCGGGCCAGGAGAGCCGGCTTCTGGCGGTTGCCGCCGTGCCGCTCGGGGTGCTGCTGCCCTTCGGACTGACCTGGCAGATCGACACCGCCAAGCCGATCCGCGTGCCGTTCATGCTGTGCGACCCGCAATCGTGCGCCACGCAGCTGGTGATCAACGAGGCCTATGTCAACAGCCTCAAGAAGGGCGGCAAGCTGAAGCTCACCGCCAAGAACCGTTCGAACAAGGACCTCGTCATCGAGATCAACCTCGCCGGGTTCACCGCCGTCTATGATGGAGATGCCGCGATGACGTTCGACGAACTCAACCAGCAGTCGACCGGACCGACGGCACTCGAAAAGCAGCTGCAGGATCGCGCCGAGGAACTGCGCAAGAAGCTCGACGAGGGCGCGACGCCCGAGCAGCCGGCGCAGTAACCGGCCGCACGTCGGAAGGATCACGGGGCGCCGTCAGGGCGCCCCGTTCGTTTTGGCCGATCGGCCGAGTGACGGATCAGCGAAAGCCCATGCCGAGCCCGAAGGCCTCGCGGCGCAGCCCCGGAATGAGCTTCAGGGCCCAGATGCCGCCGGCCCGCATCGCCTGCGCGGGCAGGAAATCGGAGAGCAGCGAGCGGAACAGCGTATCGACCATGGTGCCGGTGCGCAGCAGATCGCCGGCGCGCCGTCGACTGTAATCCTCGCTGACGCGGATCGCCCAGCCGGAGGTGCGGCGATCGACGCCAGCCAGCGCGGCCGAGAGGTCCGCGACATCGCGCAGCCCCAGGTTGAGGCCCTGCGCTCCCAGCGGGGGGAAGGCGTGCGCGGCCTCTCCGGCGAGGACGACGCCCTCGTGTCCGGCCGCGTCGACGCTCAGCGAACTGAGCAGGAACAGGTGCGCCGGGCTGGTGAGGCGGATATCGCCGAACAGGTGCTGCGACTTCTCGAGGAACACGGCCCGCAGGCCGTCGGCGCCGCGGGCCTGGGCGGCGCGCAGCACCTCGCGATCATCGATCCAGACGAGATTGGCCCGGTTGTCGCCGGCAGGAACCAGGGTGAACGGGCCGCGCGGGTAGTGGAACTCGACCGAAGCGCCCTCGAGCGGGCGCCCCAGCTCGAGATCGGCGACCAGCGCCGCCTCGACGAAGCCGGTCTCGCGAACCCGGAAGCCGCCGAGCGAGCGGACCAGCGACTTCTTTCCGTCCGAACCGACGACGAGCGGCACCTCGACCGTCCCGCCATTGCCGAGCGAGAGACGCCAGCCGGCGTCGGTCCGCTGGAGATCGGCAAGCGTGGTCTCGACCGTTTCGAGATTGCCCAGCCCGGCGCGCGCCGCCTCGAAGCGGGCGAGGAGGGCGGTGTTGGCGAAGTTCCAGCCGAACGCGGCATGACCCGCCTCGCGGCTGTCGAACAGCGCCTCCGGCGCGCGGATCAGCCGCGCCGTCGCGTCGATGATGCGGATCTGCGTCAGGGCGGTGCCGACTTCCGCCGGATCGGCGATCAGGCCGGAGCTGACCATGTAGTCGACGACCGGCAGCATCAGCGCCGATGTGCGCCGATCGGGCGGCGCCTTCGGCGCGACATGCAGGACCCGGAGGCCGGCCCTGGCCGACGCAATGGCGGCCGCGATGCCCGCGAGGCCACCTCCCACTACCGCGACGTCGTGTGCCATGATCAGCTGGCCGCCGCCAGCCGGCGGTCGCGCCCGCTCGGCACCACCAGCGCCCCGGCATAGGAGCCGAGGAACAGCGCCACCAGGTAGAGCAGCAGGTTGCTTGGCCAGAAGGCGATGAGCGAGATGGCAGGGCCCGGGCAGATGCCGGACATGCCCCAGCCGATGCCGAAGAGCGCGGAACCGACCACCAGCGGGGCGTCGATCCGCTTGAACTCGGGCTCGTGGAACCGCGTGTCGAACAGCGGCGCCGGTTGTCGGCGGCCGATGCGGACGGCGACGAACATCACCCCGATGGCCGCGACGATGACGAAGGCGAGGCTGGGATCCCAGCCGCCATCCGGAATGGCGGTGAAATCGAGAAAGCGCAGCACCTTGAGCGGGTCGACCATCTGCGAGACGTAGAGGCCGGCGCCGAACAGGGCGCCGCTGACGGCGGCCGTCACCAGGTAGGGCAGGCGAAGCGAAGCGGCCATTTCACACGACCCCGGTTGCGGCGACGGTCAGGATGGCGACCGAAAAGAAGATGCCGACTGCAACGAAGCTGCGGGTGGACAGGCGGGCGATGCCGCACACCCCGTGGCCGGAGGTGCAGCCATTGCCGATCTTGGTGCCGAAGCCGGTCAGCAGGCCGGCGACCGCCAGCCAGAGCGGCGTCGGAACGCCCCAGCCGGCCGGCGCCGACACGAGTTCGGCCGGCGCGCCGGCGGGTCCGCCGACGCCGAGGCCGAGGCCCGGGAGCAGCCAGGCAGCGGCCAGCGTGCCGAGCACGAGCGAGACCAGGAACACCAGCCGCCACAATACCGTGCGGGCCGGCGGCAGCAACTGCCCGAAGACGCCGGAGATGCCCGCGATACGGCCATTGCCCAGCCACAGCACCGCCGAAGCCAGCCCGATCAGCGCACCGCCCACAAGTGCCGGAATGGGTGAGAAAGCGTCCATCTGCCCGAGAGTGTCCCTGAGAATGAGAACATTATTCTAGCAGCCGGGGACCCTGCGAGCCAGCCGCCCGCCAGCGGTTTCGTTCTCCGCCGGCCGGTTGCGATGAAAAACCGCACCAGTGGGAAGACCTGCGGCGCATCTTCCCACTGCCGGCGGAGAACCGTAGAAAGGTCCGCCAGCCAACTTGCGGAGACTCCGATGCTCGACCTGCTTGCCGACCCGAACGTGTGGGCGGCGTTCCTGACCCTGACGGCCATGGAGATCGTCCTCGGCATCGACAATATCGTCTTCATCTCGGTGCTGGTGTCACGCCTGCCCAAGGAGCAGGCCGACCGGGCGCGCCAGATCGGGCTGTCGCTGGCGCTGGTGTTCCGCATCCTGCTGCTGCTGGTGATCTCCTGGATCATCGGGCTGACGCAGCCGGCCTTCGACATCGCCGGGTTCGCGCCCTCGTGGAAGGACCTGATCCTGATCGGCGGCGGCGTGTTCCTCATCTACAAGGCGACGCACGAGATGCACGCCGAGATCGAGGAGCCGCATGCCGAGGACCTCGGCCGGCAGGCGACGCGCGCCTTCGCCGCGATCATCGGACAGATCATCGTCATCGACCTGGTGTTCTCCATCGACTCGATCGTCACGGCGGTGGGCATGGCCGAGCATGTCGAGGTGATGATCGCCGCGGTCATCGTCGCGGTGGCGGTGATGTTCGTCGCCTCGGGGCCGGTGGCCAGCTTCGTCTCCAAACATCCCACGACCAAGATGCTGGCGCTGGCCTTCCTGCTGCTGATCGGCGTCTCGCTGGTTGCCGACGGGCTCGGCTTCCATATCCCCAAGGGATACATCTATGCCGCGATGGGCTTCTCGGTGCTGGTCGAGGCGGTCAACATCCTCGCCAAGCAGCGCAGGATGGCGCGGCGGGCGCTCGAGGGCGGCGGGACAGCCGCGGCGGCCCATCCGCCGACGGCAGCGGCCGCGACGGCTCCGGCACCGCAGCCCCGGGCCCGTTCGACCGCCGCCTCGCGGGCGCAGGCCCGGCCCAAGTCGGCGCCGAGGAGGAAGAAGTGAGCCGCGCCTTCATCGTCCGCGAGCATGGCGGGCCGGAACAGCTGCGGCTCGAGGAGGTCGAGGTCGGCATGCCTGGCCCCGGCCAGATCAAGCTGCGCAACCGGGCGATCGGTCTCAATTTCGTCGACATCTACCAGCGCAGCGGCCTCTACCCGATGGCGCTGCCCTTCGTCGCCGGCAATGAAGGGGCCGGCGAGGTGATGGCGGTCGGCGCCGGCGTGACCGAGTTCCGCCCTGGCGACCGCGTGGCCTACCAGGGCCCGGCGGGCGCCTATGCCGACGAGCGGCTGCTGCCCGCCGACAAGGCGGTGCCGCTGCCCCCGGCGATTTCCTACGAGACCGCGGCGGCGTCACTGCTCAAGGGGGCGACGGCCTTCTACCTGCTGCACTGGACCCACCAGCTGAGGCCCGGCGAGACGATCCTCGTGCACGCCGCCGCCGGCGGCACCGGCCAGATCCTCGTGCAATGGGCCAAGGCGATCGGCGCGACGGTGATCGCCACGGCCGGGGCGGAGGACAAGTGCGACATCGCGCGCGCCTGCGGCGCCGACATCGCCATCAACTACCGCACCGACGAGCTTGTCGCCCGCGTGCGGGAATTCACCGCGGGCAGGGGGGTCGACGTGGTCTATGACGGTGTCGGCAAGGCGACGTTCGAGGCCTCGCTCGACTGCCTGAG